>CAZAQH010000005.1:25113-58217 GCA_964487395.1 uncultured Lachnospiraceae bacterium
TTATCTACCATCGTTTTGTGGTTTATGATGAGCTTTGGATGGGTTGACGGAAACTTTGGAATGCTAGAAGCCGAGCAGTTAAATGATAGTATTTTAGCAGTCATAGGAGGAGTGCTTGCACCAATCTTTAAACCTCTTGGATGGGGTGTTGGCAATCAGGACGGCTGGAAGATGGCAGTAGCGGCAGTAACCGGTTTAATTGCAAAAGAAAATGTAGTCGGAACCTTTGGTATATTATACGGATTTGCAGAAGTGGCAGAGGATGGAACAGAAATTTGGGGATCACTTGCTAACAGTATGAGTGCAATTGCAGCATATTCCTTCCTTGTATTCAATCTTTTGTGTGCACCCTGCTTTGCGGCAATGGGAGCCATTAAAAGAGAAATGAACAATGCAAAATGGTTCTGGTTTGCAGTTGGATATCAGACGATTTTAGCTTATATTGTGTCATTGTGTGTATTCCAGCTTGGCAGTTTATTTACAGCAGGAATCTTTGGATTTGGTACCGTAGTTGCAATTCTATTGGTAATTGGATTCTTATACTTGCTACTGCGTCCTTATAAAATAAAAGGAGTTGGGAAAAACATAAGATAAATGACAGGAGGTGTCAGTATGGGAACAGTTGTTGTTTTACTTATTCTGGTTGGAGTTGTGGGAGCAATTATTTATAAAATGATAAAAGATAAAAAAGCCGGAAAATCCATTCAATGTGGATGTGACTGCAGTAAATGCGGTGGAACTTGTGGAAAATAGAAAATAATAAATAAAAAGTATCTTAAAAACCTGTTTTATGGATATGCTTTAAAGAGCAACCGTAAAGCAGGTTTTTTTCTTTCGAAAATTGATACCATAATACATTATTTTGTATAGTCTTATTGACATTAACACAAGATGTAGTAAAATTATATATGTGCTTAAAAAGCTACAGTAAGAAAGGATGGCGGATTTCGTTGAAAATAATTAGAAGAAGCGGTATAGAAGATAAGTTTGATATGGAGAAAATCAAGGCAGCCATTGTGAAAGCCAATAACAGCGTTCAGGCTACAGAGCGTATGCCGGAAGCGGAGATTGACAACATTGTAAAAGAAGTGGTTGCTGAGTGTGAAGGACTGAAACATTCTCCAAACGTGGAAGAGGTGCAGGATATGGTGGAGAATCATATCATGGGTCGTCAGGCATTTAATGTAGCACGTAATTACATTACTTATCGTTACAAAAGAGCAATGGTACGTAAATCAAATTCAACGGATGAGCAGATTTTAAGTCTTTTGGAATGCAATAATGAAGAGGTAAAACAGGAAAATTCCAATAAAAACCCAATTGTCAACAGTGTTCAGCGTGATTATATGGCGGGTGAAGTCAGTAAAGATATTACCAAGCGTTTTTTACTTCCACCGGATATTGTAGAGGCACATGAAAAGGGAATGATACATTTTCACGATGCAGACTATTTTGCCCAGCATATGCATAACTGTTGTTTGGTAAACTTAGAGGATATGCTTCAAAATGGTACGGTTATCAGTGAAACCATGATTGAAAGACCGAAGAGTTTTTCTACGGCCTGCAACATTGCAACACAGGCAATTGCGCAGATAGCAAGTTCACAGTATGGCGGTCAGAGTATTTCATTATCGCATTTGGCACCATTTGTACAGGTGAGCAGAGATAAATTTAAAAAAGAAGTATTAAGAGAATTGACAGAAGCCGGTATGAGTCCATCCGAGGAGACCGTTGCTAAAATAGCAGAAGAGCGTGTCAAAGATGAAGTACGTCAAGGTGTGCAGATTATTCAGTATCAGGTGACGACACTCATGACGACAAATGGTCAGGCTCCGTTTGTAACAGTCTTTATGTATCTTGATGAAGCAAAGGGTGAACAGACCCGTAAAGACCTTGCAATGGTAATAGAAGAAACATTAAGACAACGAATTCTAGGTGTTAAAAATGAAAAGGGCGTATATATTACCCCGGCTTTCCCCAAACTTATATATGTGTTGGAAGAAGATAATGTAAATGAGGGAACACCATATTTTTATTTAACCAAATTAGCCGCCCAATGCACAGCAAAACGTATGGTGCCGGACTATATCTCTGAAAAAGTTATGAAAGAATTAAAACAGGGATACTGTTATCCGTGTATGGGATGCCGTTCTTTTTTAACGGTATATCATGACGAAAATGGTAAGGATAAATTCTATGGAAGATTCAATCAGGGTGTTGTTACACTTAATCTGGTAGATGCTGCATGCTCATCGGGCAAGGACATGGATAAGTTCTGGGAAATATTGGATGAACGTCTGGATTTATGCTACAGAGCGTTATTAATCCGCCATAATCGATTAAAAGGGACGAAGTCAGATGTTGCCCCAATTCTTTGGCAGAATGGTGCACTTGCACGGTTAAAAAAGGGAGAAACAATTGATAAACTTTTATATAACGGTTATTCGACAATCTCTTTAGGCTACGCAGGATTATGTGAATGTACAAAATATATGATGGGCGTATCACATACAGATAAGGCAGGAACGGAATTTTCCTTAAAGGTTATGCATCGGTTAAATGATGCCTGTGCCCTTTGGCGTGAAAAACATAATGTGGATTTTAGCTTATATGGAACACCGCTTGAATCCACGACCTATAAATTTGCAAAGTGTCTTCAGAAACGTTTTGGAATTATCGAAGGGGTAACCAACCGCAATTATATTACGAATAGTTATCATGTTCATGTTACGGAGAATATCAATGCATTTGAAAAACTGAAGTTTGAATCGCAGTTCCAGGCATTGTCTCCTGGTGGCGCTATCAGTTATGTTGAAGTTCCTAATATGCAGGATAATATTGAGGCAGTTCTTTCTGTAATGCATTACATTTATGACAATATTATGTATGCGGAGCTTAATACAAAGAGTGATTATTGCATGAAATGCGGATATACAGGAGAAATTCAGATTATAACTGATGAAGAGGGTAAGCTGGTATGGGAATGCCCGAGTTGTGGTAACAGAGACCAGGAAAAAATGAATGTTGCCCGCAGAACGTGTGGCTATATCGGCACTCAATTCTGGAATCAGGGAAGAACACAGGAAATCAAAGAACGCGTACTCCATTTATAAAGGAAGGACGAATACATGTATTATTCGGAGATTAAGTATTGTGACATTGCGAATGGATTAGGTGTAAGAACTGTTTTATTTGTATCCGGATGCAGAAATCATTGTGAAGGCTGTTTTCAGCCGGAGACATGGAATTTCAAATATGGAAAAGAGTTTGACAGGGTAGCAGAACAAGATATATTACAGTCACTGCAACCATCTTATATTAAAGGTTTAACACTGCTTGGTGGGGATCCCTTTGAAAAAGAAAATCAAAAAGACCTGCTTCCTTTTGTGGAAAAGGTAAAGGGACAATATCCGAATAAAGATATATGGACATATACGGGCTATATTCTGGATAAGGATTTAATTTCAGGTGGCGAGTGTTATATAGATGAAACAGAAGAATTATTATCTTATATAGATGTACTTGTAGACGGTCCTTTTCAGATTGAAAAGAAAGATTTGATGTTAAAGTTCAAAGGATCATCTAATCAAAGGGTAATTGATATGCAGCAATACAGATATTCAGGAGTGATTAAGGAAGTATCTTTCTAAAGTAAAAAAAATCGCGAAATGGTTTACTTTTTGACTTTAATGTGGCAAAATAGACTTTGATGGTTCAACTCTTTAAACCATCAAAGTCTATTTTTACATAGAGAGGGAAAAGAAATGCCAATTACAGATATTTTGGAGAGAAATTGTAAATTATACGGAGACGATATATGTCTTGTGGAGATAAATCCTGAGATTCAGGAGACAAGACGCGTTACATGGAAAGAATATGAATTAATGGAGCCGAATCCAACGACTCATTATCGCAGAGAGATTACCTGGAATGTATTTAATGAAAAAGCGAATCGTTTTGCCAATTTATTATTAAGCAGAGGAATCAAAAAAGGTGATAAGGTTGCAATTCTGCTTATGAACTGTTTAGAATGGCTTCCTATTTATTTTGGAATACTTAAAACAGGTGCATTAGCGGTTCCACTTAATTTCCGTTATGCTCCGGACGAGATAGAATACTGTCTGAATTTGGCAGAGGCAGATGTACTTGTATTTGGGCCGGAATTCATTGGTCGAGTAGAAGAAATTGCAGATTCCATAAGCAAGAATCGTCTTTTATTTTTTATTGGGGATAACTGCCCGACATTTGCGGAGGATTATATTAGTCTGACAGTAAACTGTTCAAGTCAGGCACCAATGATTCAATTGACAGAAAAAGATGATGCAGCAATTTATTTTTCATCAGGAACTACAGGCTTTCCTAAAGCCATTTTACATAATCATGAGAGTTTGACACAGTCCTGTAAGGTTGAACAGAATCATCATGGACAGACAAAAGAAGATGTATTTTTGTGTATACCGCCACTATATCATACAGGAGCAAAAATGCACTGGTTTGGAAGCTTTTTAGAGGGCGGAAGGGCAATTCTTTTAAAAGGAACAAAACCAAAACTGATTTTAGATGCCGTATCAAAAGAAAAATGTACTATTGTATGGCTTTTGGTTCCATGGGCACAGGATATATTAGATGCGATTGACAGAGGTGAGATTCATCTTGAAGATTACGAGTTATCTCAGTGGAGACTGATGCATATTGGAGCACAGCCGGTTCCTCCAAGCTTGATTGCAAGATGGAAAGAGCATTTCCCAAATCATCAGTATGATACCAACTATGGATTAAGTGAATCCATTGGACCGGGTTGCGTACATCTTGGAGTGGAAAATATTGATAAAGTCGGCGCAATCGGTAAGGCCGGATATAGCTGGAAGACTAAAATTGTTGATGAACAAGGCAAAAAAGTTACCAAGGGAGAAGTTGGTGAGCTTTGCGTTAAGGGTCCTGGTGTTATGACCTGCTATTACAATGATAAAAAGGCAACAGACGAAGTATTAAAGGATGGATGGCTTTTTACAGGTGATATGGCTCAGGAAGATGAGGATGGATTTATTTTCCTTGTTGACCGTAAAAAAGATGTTGTAATCAGCGGTGGAGAAAATATTTATCCGGTTCAGATTGAAAACTTTTTACGGGCTTATCCTAAGCTTAAGGATGTGGCTGTAATCGGAATTCCGGATCAGCGACTTGGTGAAATTACGGCGGCTATTATTGAAGTAAAGGAAGGATGCACCTGCACAGAGGAAGAAATTAATGACTTCTGTCTCAAACTTCCAAGATATAAAAGACCACACAAGGTTATTTTTGCGGATATTCCGAGAAATCCAACCGGTAAAATTGAAAAGCCGAAGTTACGAGAAATTTATTGTGGCGAAAGCGTCGTTGCAAAACAGAATAGAGGATAATTAGATTAAGGAACAACTAAAAATAGTTGTTCCTTGATTTTTTCTATAAGAGTGATATAATGTGAGAGTTTTGTGAGTAAAAATTATGAGAGGGATAATACAAATGGAACAATTTACACCTAAACTTTTTGATGTATTGAAAAGTTATACCAAAGAACAATTTTTTAAAGATGTTATATCTGGAATTATAGTGGCAATTATAGCATTACCGTTATCAATTGCACTTGCACTTGTTTCTGGAGTAGGACCGGAACAGGGAATTTATACAGCTATTTTTGCAGGCTTTGTAATTTCTTTTCTAGGAGGAAGCCGTGTACAGATTGCAGGACCAACAGCAGCATTTGCGACAATCGTAGCAGGAATTGTAGCAGAAAAAGGAATGGAAGGTCTTGTCGTTGCAACCGTTATGGCAGGAATTATACTTGTAATTATGGGCGTTTTGAAATTAGGTAATCTGATTCGATTTATTCCATATACCATAACTACAGGATTTACCTTTGGAATTGCAGTAACTATTTTAGTAGGACAGATTAAAGATTTTTTGGGACTTACAATTGAAGGAGCACCTATCAGTACAGTAGATAAAGTAAAAGCTTGCTTTGCAGGCATTGGTACGATGCAGGTACAGGCGTTATTAATTGGAGTTATATGTCTTGCCATTTTAATTTTTTGGCCAAAGATTAATAAAGTTATTCCAGGCTCATTAATTGCAGTTCTTGTATCAATTATTCTTGTAAAAGCATTCCATATGAATGTAACGACAATTGGAGACTTATATACAATATCAAATAAATTACCGGGGATTAGTATTCC
The DNA here is from genome assembly GCA_964487395.1 of uncultured Lachnospiraceae bacterium. Classification (GTDB taxonomy): domain Bacteria; phylum Bacillota; class Clostridia; order Lachnospirales; family Lachnospiraceae; genus RGIG8767. Next base: position 31,326 of record CAZAQH010000005.1, read on the forward strand.
GAATATTACACCATCCATGATTCGTGAGTTATTACCGGATGCATTGACAATTGCAATATTAGCAGGAATTGAATCGCTGCTTTCCTGCGTAGTATCAGATGGTATGATTGGAAGCCGTCATAAACCCAATATGGAATTAGTTGCGCAGGGAGCCGGTAATATTGCATCTGCATTATTCGGTGGAATTCCGGCAACGGGTGCCATAGCAAGAACAGCAGCAAATGTAAAAAGCGGCGGTCGTACACCAACTGCGGGAATGGTTCATTCCGTTACGTTATTAATTATTCTTGTAGTTTTAATGCCTTATGCGGCATGGATTCCGATGCCGGCAATTGCAGCAATCCTTTTTATGGTTGCTTATAATATGAGCGGATGGAAAGAATTTGTATCACTGATAAAACGCTCACCGAAAAGTGATATTTTAGTACTCGTGACGACTTTTGTTTTGACTGTGATTTTTGACCTTGTTGTTGCAATAGAAGTGGGAATTATTATGGCAGCACTTCTGTTCTTAAAGAGAATGTCAGATGTTACAGAGATAAAAAGCTGGAAATATCTGGGAGAAAAATATGATGAAGAAAATGACCCGGATAATATAAATCTGCGTAAGGTTCCAAAAGGAACGTTAGTTTATGAAATCTGTGGGCCAATGTTCTTTGCGGCAGCCGATAAATTTTTGCAAATTTCAATGGAACAGGGCATTAAAGTTGTAATTTTGCGTATGAGAAGTGTACCGGCAATGGATGTGACAGCATTGCATTCATTACAGCAAATGCTTGCTACATGCAAAAAGAGAGGAATTACACTGGTCATGTCCCACGTTCAGGAACAGCCAATGACTATGATGAAAAAAGCAGGGTTTGATATGGAGGTCGGTTTGGACAACTTCTGCGCACATATTGATGATGCATTAACACATGCAGAAGAACTCGTGAAATAAAAGCAAGAAAATGCAGTGTAAAATGAAATTTTAGAAGTGTTATTTTAGAAATGGTTATGATATAATAATTCTGATATCTTTTAACGGATTAAACAGTTCTTTTGAAAGAGGCAGATATGAAGAGATATACAATTGGTGTATTAATTGGTAATGCCAATTCTCCACATACCAGGTCACTTATGCGTGGAGTTCATGATGCGGCTGAAAAACTGAATGTTAATGTCATGTTTTATCTTGGTATACACATGGCATACTATTATCGGGATTATTTTAATAGTGTAGTAAACAGCAATTTTGATTATCAGTATAATGTTGTTTACAATTATGCATTACTTGGTGATGTAGATGCTATTATTATATCTTATGGTTCGTTATGTATTTTTTTGGAAGATAAAAATGTTGATGATTTTATTGCACGATTCGAAGATATACCACATGTTATTTTAGAAGATCGTGATGAGTCCGGCAAAGGTACATCCATTATTTCTGATAATTATAATGGGATGTATCGTATTGTGGAGCATTTGGTTTCGACACATGGATATCGCCGTTTTACCTATTTATCAGGTCCAAAGGACAATACAGACGCAGAAGAGAGAAAAGCAGCCTTTATTGACGTGCTGACAAAATATAACATTCCATATACGGAAGATATGGTAGAAGTGGGTGACTTTTCAGATTGTGTTGAAGAACAGGTCAACCGCTTATTAGACCGTTATCCGGATATGGAGGCAATGGTGTGCGCCAATGACTGTATGGCAGCAACTGCTTATCAGGAAATAGCAGGCCGTGGATATAAAATTGGAAGTGATATTGCAGTAACCGGTTATGATGACTGGGATATTGCAGAGTCCATGACACCACCGCTTACGACTGTAATGCAGAATGAATTTGATATTGGATTTAATGCACTGGAGAGAGCAGTAGATTTATGTAATGGAAAAGAACCGGTACAATTAGTTGCACCGGCTGTACTTAAGATTCGTTCATCCTGCGGGTGCAGAAATATTAACGAGTACAAGTTCCCAGAGGCTAATTTGGAAAAGGGAGCGGATAATACACCATACATTATGAAGCTTTCACAGATTTTAACAGATAAAATCTTACTGTCTGATGTCAATAATGAGATTCGGACGAACATACTAAAACAGTTAATGGTTTTAGTCGAAAGCAATTTAACATGGTATATAGAAGGGGATATTTCCCATTATGATAAAAAACTGTTAATGACACAGATGAATGAACTGATTGCCGGAAGGTATAGTGCATATGTATCGCCGGTAATGTTAGCTGATGTTGTTTCGGCATATTTACAAAATGTAATTAAACGCGAAAATGATGTAAAAAGAGTCAATTCTCTTACGGATATTTTGACGTCCATACAACGATATATACAATCCTCAGCGATAAAATTAAACAAAGATGATTTACATGATTTTGAACAGGATAGTATGTGTATGCCACTGATATCCAGAGATATGATGAGCCAGATTGGCAATGATGTGGAGTTTTACAAGGCATCTATGATAGTACTGGCAGCGATGCGTGCCAGAAGTTCTTATTTATATTTGCTAAAGGAGCCGGTTTTCCATGAATATGGTGGCAATTGGGAATGCCCTGAAATTATGTTTTTAGCATCTTACCATGTGGGAAGAAAAGTTGTTTCCTATGAGCCAAATGAGCGCCCTATTATTACGAGGGAAAAGGGAATTGGACAATTTATTGCCAGAAAAAATGGATATGTAATGAGTGTATTTAATCTTTTTTTAGGTGAAATACAATTTGGTGTTTTAGTGACAGAAATTGATCCATCAGACATGATTTTGATGAATCTTGCAAGTATGCAGATTAGTATAGCTCTTAAATTCCAGACTTTATTTGAAAGACAAAAGAATACACAGCAAAGACTTGAAAAACTTATTGAAGAAGTAAATGAAAAAAATAAGATTTTAGGATTTATTTCAGAGTATGATGAACTGACCGGATGTCTGAATCGTCGAGGATTTATGGAAAAGGCAATGGAATTTATTCATCGTAACAAAGGAAGAAAAGCCGTATTTATTATTGGAGATTTAGATCACTTAAAAGAAATTAACGACTGCTATGGACATGTAGAAGGTGATTTTGCATTAAAGAAATCTGCCGATATTTTGAAAGAAGCATTAGGCGAGGATGTCTTACTTGCAAGGATTGGCGGAGATGAATTTGTTGCTCTTTTACTACCGGTTGATCACAGTGGAGGTAAAACTTTTACAAGACATATAAAGGAATCAGCAGTACGCCTTAATGATCAATCAGATAAACCGTATTTCGTAGAAGTCTCGACTGGATTTACGGAATTTATCTGTGATCCTAATAAGGATTTCAATCTTCTGATTGAGCAGAGTGATGAAATGATGTATGAAGCAAAGAAAACAAGAAGAAACAGTGTAATAAAAGCGTAATAATATAAACAATAAAAGGAGAATGGACAAACCATTCTTCTTTTTAAAAAAGGGGAGTCATATGGGAAAGAAAAAGTTTAGAAGTTATATTGGATTAGGATGTATTTTGATTTTGATTTTCTGGATAGTAAATCATATGGGACAACTGCTTGCATTAATCAGTATTGGGGCTGGAATTATCATGCCATTTATAGTTGGTGCGTGTATAGCCTTTATACTGAATGTACCTATGAAAGAAATTGAAAAGCATATTTTTAACTCAGAAAAGACAAAGAAGTTCAAGAAATTCAGAAGAGTCATTGCTTTCTTTATTACATTTATAGCTGTTATAGCGATTATCACACTGGCACTATTTGTCATAATACCGGAAGTAGTCAATACCGGAAGCCAGCTAATGAAGCAAATACCGGCAGCGACAGATGAACTGATTGCATTTTTAGAACGTACGGGACAACAGTATCCTGTTGCAACTGATCAGATTACCCAATGGATAAGCAATTTTAAATTTGATATTAACAGTTTAATGGATATGGGCGTGACTAATCTTTTAACATCAGGAATTGCAGCAGTAACAGGAGTGCTTTCCGGATTTATCAATTTCTTTATCGGGATTGTGTTTGCAATTTATATTTTGTTTGAAAAGGATAATTTGTGCAGACAGATTAAAAAACTAATCTATCGTGTTTTTTCAAAAAAAAGAGCAGAACGAATTTTATTTGTATCAAGACTTTCAAATGTGACTTTTTCAAACTTCTTAAGAGGTCAGTGCTTAGAAGCAGTTATTTTAGGAAGTATGTTTTGTATTATTATGTCTATAATCGGTCTTCCATATGCTTTCTTGATAGGAATTTTAATTGCGTTTACGGCACTTGTACCCATTGTGGGAGCGTTTGTCGGCTGTATTCTTGGGGCATTCTTTATTGCCATTGTGAATCCGATGCAGGCACTTATTTTTATTATTTTATTCCTTGTATTGCAGCAGGTGGAAGGCAATTTAATATATCCGCATGTAGTAGGCAATTCTATTGGACTGCCTGGAATATGGGTACTAGTTGCAGTAACGGTTGGCGGTAAATTGTTTGGTGTGTTGGGAATGCTTATCTTTATTCCGATTTGCTCCGTATGCTATGCACTTTTGCGAACATTTGTAAATGAAAAAGAACAAAGTAAGACGCCGGAAGAAAAGGATACCAAGACTAATACAGAAAAAACAGTAAAAGTAAAACAGATAGAAGAAATAAAATAGAAGATAAATATATGTTGAAATTGTAGACAAAAAGTTATTTATTTACTATAATTTTAGTAGATTTTATTAATAAATCAAAACACAAAGGGTGGGTGACACAAGATGGGAAAGCGTGAGTATAAGTATGCTGATCATACGGCAGCAGCGGCACTGAGAAATAAGATAACAATACAATGCTATACGGTGATTGCATTTGTGTTAATTGTTTCATATTTGGTTGAAGTAATTAAGGGAGATCGTAGCATAATTAGTTTTTTAGTGATTGCATTATCCTGTTTTATCACAGCAGCGGTTAATATTATCGCTTATGAAAAACAAAAGGATACAAAAGTTCCAAGGTATATTTTGGCAGTTGGATTTCCATTGATTTATGCATATATCATGATGACATCCAGCACAAGTCTGACTTTCTGCTACATTCTTTTATTTATTGTTTTGACGATGGTTTATTCAAATTTAAGAATGTCCTATTGCATATGTGGTTTATCTCTTCTTATTAATGTCATCTGGATTATAAAAATGGCTGTTACCGGCGACTTAAAAGGAACACAGTTAACAGAGGCAGAAATCATTATCGCCGGTGTCGCACTAGTCAGCTTGATAGCAATTAAGACGGCAGACTGTATTCAGAAAATTAATGCAGACCGTTTTGACAGTATGGATGAAAAAAGTAAAAAAGTTGAGGGCCTGTTAGATACAACATTTAATGTCTCTCAGATGATTATAGAAAATGTTGATATGGCTTCCAGTGAAATGGATAGATTAAATACTTCTATTTCCATAACTAAAAGTTCCATGGAAGAAGTAGTTGCCGGAGTTAACGAGACAACAGAAAGTGTACAGACACAGCAGGTAAAGACAGAAGAAATCGGAATGTCAATTGAAGAAGTTGAAAAAATAACTAATGTTATTACGGAAAATGTTGGTACTGCGGAAGATTTAGTGTCCGGAGGCAAAGAGATAATGGACAGCCTGATTAAACAGGTTAAGAATTCCAATGAAGCCAGTAAGCTTGTTGCGGGTGAAATGGATACACTGCGTGAAAATGCAAATAACATGCAGAATATATTATCTTTGATTAACAGTATTACGTCTCAGACAGGACTGCTTGCATTAAATGCAAGTATAGAAGCAGCAAGAGCAGGCGAGGCAGGCAAAGGCTTTGCGGTAGTTGCAAGCGAGATATCCAGCCTGGCTAACCAGACAAAAGAAGCAACCGGCAATATCAGTGACTTGATTGGAAGCATTGAAGTATCATTAGAACAGGTAGTAGCCAGCATTAATAAATTAATAGAAAGTAATCAGACACAAAGTGAATATGTTGAAAAGACAGCATCAAACTTTGAAATGATACATCAAAGTACAAATAGTATATATGATCAGTCAACTAATCTTGCAGATATGGTTGGCAAACTTGGTACGGCTAATCAGGCAATTGTTGAAAGTATCCAGAATATATCAGCGGTATCAGAGGAAATGACAGCAAGAGCGAACGAAACATTAGAAAGCACTCAGGCAGATGAGAACAGTGTTGGCAAAGTAGTGGAGATTGTTAAAGAATTAAGTGCTAATGCTGAAGAAATGAAAAAAGAAACAGATGCAGGAAGAATGATAGAAGAGTAAATAGATGAGAATTCAACAAAAAAGGGGAAATGCATTGAAAATTAAATACGTAAGTTGTTTTGGCATAGTAGCGTTGTCCCTTTTGCTTGCTGGTTGCGGGAATAATAAGACTGAGGAAAGCACACAAGTAGGGATGCAGGCAATTGCAGAACATGAATATGATGATGCATTACAGGCATTTCAGATTGCGGAAGAAAAAAAAGAAAATCCTCAGATGATTGCCCGTGGAAGAGGTATTGCAAGTGTAGGACTTACAGATTATACGGCTGCGGTCACCTATTTTAAAGAAGCATTATCATACAGTGATGTATGGGTAGATGAACTGGATTATGATATCAATTTTTATTTGGCGGAGGCTTATAAAAAAAGTGGAGATTATAATAAAAGTATCGAAACCTATTCTGCTATTCTTGATATGCAACCCAAGAACGTAACGGCTTATTACCAAAGAGGCTGTGGATATCTAATGAATGATATGCATGATAAAGCCATACAGGATTTTGATAAAGCGCTAAATCTTGATAAAGATAATTATGATTTGCGGATTGAAGTTGCAGGTCAGTTATCGGAAGCAGGATACGATACAGAAGGCAAACAATATTTAAGTGAGTTTTTAAAAGATAAACAAGAAAAACTTTCCGATTTTGATACAGGTCGAATTTATTTTTATCTGCAGGATTACGAAAATGCGAAAGTTTGCTTTGAAAAGGCAAGAGATGATGAGAATCAGAACGTCATTTTATTCCTTGGGAAAACATATGAACAACTGGGAGATTATAATTATGCAGCCAGCACATATCAGAATTATCTGAATAAGCATCAGGATGCTGCAGTTATATATAATCAGCTTGGTTTATGTAAACTACAATCCGGTGATTATGAGGGAGCCAAAGTTTCATTTTCAACTGCGCTTGCAATCGAAAATAACGGCATGGAGCAAACCTTAGAATTCAATCAGATTGTGGCAACAGAGTATGTTGGGGATTTTAAACAGGCAAGTATTTTGATGGAAGCCTATTGTAAAAAATATCCGGATGATCAGATGGCAGTTAGAGAAAACATTTTTTTAAAAACAAGATAAAACCGCATAAAATGTGCGGATTTCAATTAAAATGCAAAAGCACAAGATATTACGTCAACCAAAAAGGTAGACACTATATCTTGTGCTTTTTCGTTGACTTTTTTATGTGGCAATGGTATGATTTCTTTAATGGCTTAATTATAGGAAATTTTGGTAATTTGCCACGAGAAGAATACGTATGAAGGATGGGGGATAAGTATGTTTCAGGTAATCAAAAGAAATGGTGAGAGCGCAGATTTTACATTAAATAAGATCAGTGATGCAATTATGAAAGCGTTTCACGCTACAGATGTACAGTACAATAATGATATTGTAGATTTACTGTCGTTACGTGTAACGGCTGATTTTCAAGAAAAAGTAAAAGATGGTGCAATTCACGTTGAAGATATACAGGACAGCGTGGAAAAAATATTAGAGCAGGCAGGTTATACCGAAGTTGCCAAGGCTTATATTTTGTATCGTAAACAGCGCGAGAAATTAAGAACCATGGAATCGACTATACTGAACTACAAGGATGTAGTAAATAATTATGTCAAAGTAGAAGATTGGCGTGTAAAAGAGAACTCTACCGTTACTTATTCAGTTGGGGGACTTATTTTAAGTAATTCAGGTGCAGTTACAGCCAATTACTGGTTATCCGAAATTTATGATGAAGAAATTGCACAGGCTCATAGAAATGCAGACATACATATACATGATCTTTCCATGCTTACCGGATATTGTGCAGGATGGTCATTAAAGCAGTTAATTAAAGAAGGACTCGGTGGTATTACCGGCAAGATTACATCAGCACCGGCGGCACATTTGTCAGTCCTTTGTAATCAAATGGTTAACTTCTTAGGAATCATGCAGAATGAATGGGCAGGAGCACAGGCGTTTTCATCATTCGACACATATTTAGCACCGTTTGTTAAGGTTGACCATCTTTCCTATAAAGAAGTTAAAAAATGCATTGAAGCGTTTATTTATGGAGTTAATACACCAAGTAGATGGGGGACTCAGGCACCATTTTCCAATATTACTCTTGATTGGACTGTACCATCTGATTTAGCAGAACTTCCGGCTATCGTTGGTGGCAAAGAAATGGATTTCTGCTATAAAGACTGTAAAGCAGAAATGGATATGGTTAATAAGGCCTTTATCGAGACAATGATAGAAGGAGATGCCAATGGACGTGGATTCCAATATCCGATTCCAACATATTCCATTACAAAAGATTTTGACTGGTCAGAAACAGAAAACAATAAAATGTTATTTGAAATGACTTCAAAATATGGTACACCATATTTTTCTAATTATATTAATTCCGATATGGAACCAAGTGATGTTCGTTCCATGTGTTGCCGTCTGCGTCTCGATTTAAGAGAACTTCGCAAGAAAACAGGAGGCTTCTTTGGTTCGGGTGAAAGTACGGGAAGTGTTGGCGTAGTTACCATCAATATGCCAAGAATTGCGTATTTAGCATCAGACAAGGATGATTTTTACAGACGTTTAAATAAGATGATGGATATTTCAGCTCGTTCATTAAAAATTAAGCGAGGTGTAATTACAAAATTATTAAATGAGGGATTGTATCCTTACACGAGAAGATATCTTGGCAGTTTTTCCAATCATTTTTCCACGATTGGTTTAATCGGTATGAACGAAGTAGGATTAAATGCTAATTGGCTTCGTGCAGATATGACGGATAAAAAAACTCAGGAATTCACAAAAGAAGTATTGAACCATATGAGAAACCGCCTTTCCGATTATCAGGAAGAATATGGTGATTTATATAACCTTGAAGCAACTCCGGCAGAAAGTACAACATATCGTCTGGCAAAGCATGATAGAAAGAACTGGCCGGCAATTAAGACAGCAGGTAAACAGGGAGATACTCCGTATTATACGAATTCTTCACATTTACCGGTCGAATATACGACTGATATTTTTGATGCACTTGATATTCAGGATGAACTGCAGACATTATATACCTCAGGTACTGTTTTCCATGCATTTTTAGGTGAGAAGCTTCCGGATTGGAAAGCAGCAGCTAATCTTGTTAAGACAATAGCAGATAACTACAAATTACCGTATTATACATTGTCACCGACATATTCAATCTGTAAAGAACACGGATATTTGAGTGGTGAACAGAATGTATGTCCAAAATGTGGTGCGCCGACAGAAATTTACAGCAGAATCACAGGATACTACAGACCAGTACAGAATTGGAATGATGGAAAATTGCAGGAGTATGCCAACAGAACCGAATACAATTTAAAAGAATCATCTTTAAAAAGACCGGTTAATACTGTTGTAACGTTATCCAATTATGAAGCAGAGGTTTCCGTTGATGTTGAAAAGCCTCAGGATGTTATGTATCTTTTCACGACGAAAACCTGTCCTAATTGTAAATTAGCAAAAGAATATTTAAAAAATGAAAAATATGCATTAATTGATGCAGAAGAAAATATGGAAATTGCTTCTAAATATGGGGTTATGCAGGCACCGACTCTCGTTGTTGTAGATGGTGAGCAGTACACAAAATATGTGAATGCGTCCAATATTAAGAAATTTGCAGAAGTACGTTCGATGCAAGTTAATTAAAGGAGATTTTTTATGATAAACAGGTTGGTAAATAATATTCAAAAAGCGGGAGCACCAATTGTAGTAGGATTAGATCCGACACTGAAGATGATTCCAAGTCATATAAAGGAAAAAGCATTTGCAGAATTTGGTGAGACATTAGAAGGTGCAGGCGAAGCTGTATGGCAGTATAATAAGGCAATTGTTGATGCTGTTTATGAATTGATACCGGCGGTTAAACCTCAGATTGCAATGTATGAGCAGTTTGGTATTCCTGGTCTTGTAGCATATAAAAAGACAGTAGATTACTGTAAAGAAAAAGGACTTGTAGTAATAGGCGATATCAAACGTGGAGATATTGGTTCAACTTCACAGGCATATGCAGTCGGACATTTGGGTAAAATACAAATTGGCAGTAATTTATGCAAAGTATTTGATGAAGATTTTGCCACTGTAAATCCTTACCTTGGTTCTGACGGAGTAAATCCTTTTATAGATGTTTGTAAAGAAGAAAAAAAGGGCTTATTTATTCTGGTTAAGACTTCCAACCCAAGCAGCGGTGAATTTCAGGATCAGATGATAGGCAGTAAGACACTTTATCAATTAGTTGGAGAGAAAGTTGCACAGTGGGCAGACGAACTGATGGGAAATCAGTATAGTTATATTGGAGCTGTAGTTGGGGCAACATATCCAGAGATTGGGAAAGTAATGCGTGATGTAATGCCTAAAAGTTATATTCTTGTTCCGGGTTATGGAGCACAGGGTGGAAAAGGTAAAGACCTTGTTCACTTCTTTAATAAAGATGGACTTGGTGCGATTGTAAATTCATCAAGAGGAATCATTGCCGCATATCAGAATGAAAAATATGCATCTTTTACAGAAATGGGATTTGCTGATGCAGCAAGAAAAGCCGTACTGGATATGAAACTTGATATTGAACAGGCTTTAATGGATAGATAAGAGGAGAGAAGAACAGTGGAACAGTACAAACAGGAATTCATTCAATTTATGGTTGAGAGTAAAGTTCTGAAATTTGGAGACTTTACGTTAAAGAGCGGAAGAAAATCACCGTTTTTTATGAATGCGGGTGCATATGTAACAGGTGAGCAGTTGAGCAGACTTGGAGAATTTTATGCACATGCAATACACAGTAATTATGGAGATGATTTTGATGTTCTGTTTGGACCAGCATATAAAGGCATTCCTTTAAGTGTTGCAACGACGATTGCATATAGCCGTTTATATGGAAAAGAGATAAAATACTGCTCTAATAGAAAAGAAGTTAAAGACCATGGGGATACCGGAATTTTACTGGGAAGCCCAATAAAAGACGTAGATAAAGTTGTTATCATTGAAGATGTGACTACATCCGGTAAATCAATGGAAGAGACCGTTCCCATTGTAAGAGCACAGGGTAACGTAGAGATTATTGGACTGATGGTATCACTTAACCGGCAGGAAAAAGGAAAAAGTGACAAGTGTGCATTAGATGAGATTAGAGATTTATATGGATTTGCGACCAATGCGATTGTTACAATGGAAGAAGTAGTAGAATGTCTTTATAATAAAGAGTATAATGGAACGGTACTCATCAATGATGAAATGAAAGAAAGAATTGATGCGTACTATAAAGAATATGGAGTAAAATAGAAGGGAGCAGCGATGGAGGAGAAAACATATAAAACCATGAGCGGTACAGGAGCACTGAATATTGTAATTGGTGTGATAACACTCGTAATCGGAATCGCCGGAGGTACTCTTTTAATTATTAGTGGCGCTAAATTGTTATCCGGAAGAACAAAAATATTATTTTAAATAAACAGGCATTTCCATCAATTGGGGATGCCTGTTTAAGGTATGAGGCTTATTATGAGTAGAAAGTATATATACACAAATAAATCAAATTCGCCAAAGGCAATTATGTCAATCATAATAGGCGTTATTACGATGGTTTCTTTATGGTATGCTGTTTATGCGACATATCGTAATGGTGGCGAAGCACTTCCAAGATACGGAGCAGTTGGAATATTAATTACGATTTTGGCATTTGCAGGTTTGATTCTTGGGATATTATCAAAAACCGAACCGGATCGGTTCTATCTTTTTTCTTATGTAGGGATAGTAATTAATATCTTAGTATTATCCGGAATAAGTTTTGTATTATTTGCAGGAGCGTATGGACTATGATGAAAGAACGATTAGAATTATCCATACAAAGGATAAAGGAAATTGCACAGGAAAAAGAAGTAAGAGAAGATTATCAGGAATATTTTCATAATCTTGCGAACTTTTTACTTTTAATAGATGAAGTATATGAACAATCAGTAAGTGGTGAATTTTTTCAGGCACCCTTTCAGACCAAGAAAAGTTTGAATCATGATTTATACCGTGAGTTATTACTGGGAAATTATGAAAAAAGTTATTTGAATCCCCAATATGCGGTAAAGCAACTTGGAATGGAATATGGTCAGGTACTTTCAGCTGTTTATGCAGAAATGATTAGTTTGATTTCTTATGCTGTTGAAAAAAATATTTTTCAAATGGTAATAAGAATGGAATGGTTTCTGGAAATTTATTATATGTTCGTTTCTTCAAAAGAAGATGCTGGGCAGATTCCGGAGATTGCATATTTAAGAGATACTTTTTCTTCTTTTGCCTATGATTATCTGGATGATTTTATGGAAGAAAATGTTACGACATCCTTTACTTTACACAGAACATTTGCAAAAGACATTATTTTAAACAGCGATTTATTTCATACGGATTATCTTTATTCTTATGGCGAATATATTACTGACAATGAAATAAAAATGGCGGAATTTATGGCAGGACTGCCACAGGAACAGATTGATATGATTGCTGATACATTCACAGAAGGATATCGTCTTGGCTTTATTTCCACCGGTAAAGATATTTCCATTAAAAAGACAGTGAATGTTCGTTACTTTATAGGTTTTGAACGTGTGGTTAAGGCTGCCATGGATAAATTCAAAGCCATGGGACTTGATACTATTATATATAGAGCACAGCCAAGTTTTATAATGGGAAGAACACTATATAAGAATGGTTACTTTTCAACAGTAGTCAACAAACAGTTTGAATGTGATCATGAATATGACAAGATTCTTTATTTTTTCAATAAATATGTCAGCAGAAAGCTGGAGGCATATCAGACGGCACTGGAATTATTTGCAGAGGATGCGGCAGTGTTTGGTGGACCGGCAGTGATAGAATCATTTGGAGAAGAACCATTTACGCCTGTGACAAAAAAAGAAAATTTTAAACCTTCCGATACAGAACAAAAGCGGATGGTAGAATATATGGCAAAAGCAGGAGAACTTTTAAACCGCTATGTCAAGGGTGAAGAAAGAAGTTTTACGATTATTGCTTTTCCGACACCTCAAATTGGAGAACAGTTTCAGGAGATATTTGAGGAAATCATTAAAATTAATACATTGGATTATATTAAATACAGAGATTTCCAGCAGACGCTGATTAATGCATTGGATAAAGCATATAAGGTAAGAGTGAAAGGCAAAGGAAATAATCATACGGATTTAGAAGTTGCATTATGGGAACTTAAGAATCCGGAAAAAGAAACTATTTTTGAAAATTGTGTTGCAGATGTTAATATTCCTGTTGGCGAAGTGTTCACATCCCCTAAATTAAAAGGGACTAACGGTAGACTGCATGTGACGGAAGTGTATTTGAATGGTTTGAAGTATAAAGATTTAGAACTCACCTTTAAGGATGGAATGATAATAGATTATCAGTGTGCAAATTTTTTAAAGGAATCAGAAAACAAAGATTTTATTAAGGAACATCTGCTTTTCCAACACGACACCCTTCCTATGGGCGAATTTGCCATTGGGACAAATACAACAGCATACGTAGTATCCAAAAAATATAAAATAGAAGATGTTATGCCAATATTAATTGCAGAAAAGACAGGACCGCATTTTGCAGTAGGTGATACCTGTTATTCACATGAAGAGGATTTAACGACCTATAATCCAGATGGAAAAGTAATTGTTGCAAGAGAAAATGATGTTTCAGCATTGCGACATACGGATCGTGCCAAGGCATACCTGAATTGTCATACGGATATTACGATTCCTTATGATGAATTAAGAGAAATAACAGCTGTTTGTAAAGACGAAACGGAATGTATGATCATCAAGGATGGAAGATTTGTCTTAAAAGGTTTGGAAGAATTGAATAAGCCCTTTGACGAATAGAGGAAAGTTTAGTAATATACTATCGAATACAATTGATAATTTTAATAAAATTTATAAAAGATTAGTTTTGAGAGGAGATTGTGAAAATGCCACAGGTAGGAATTGTAATGGGCAGTGATTCAGACATGCCGGTAATGGCAAAAGCTGCAGATGTTTTAGAGGAGTTGGGGATTACTTATGAGATGAGAATTATTTCAGCTCACAGAGAACCCGATACTTTTTTTGAGTATGCAAAGAGTGCAGAAGAAAAAGGATATAAAGTTATTATAGCAGGTGCAGGTATGGCAGCTCATTTACCTGGTATGTGTGCAGCAATTTTTCCAATGCCTGTTATTGGTATTCCAATGCACACGACATCTTTAGGTGGAAAAGATTCCCTGTATTCTATTGTTCAGATGCCATCAGGAATTCCGGTAGCAACAGTAGCTATTAACGGTGGTGCCAACGCGGGACTGCTGGCGGCTAAAATTCTTGCAACATCGGATGGTGAATTATTAAAAAAATTAAAGAATTATTCTGCATCTTTAAAAGAAGCAGTTATTAAAAAAGATGAGAAACTTCAGGAAACAGGATATCGTAACTACGGAAAATAAATTAAAATAACGGAGGATTTATGTAATGGATTATAAGAATGCGGGAGTAGATATTGAAGCTGGATATAAATCAGTAGAATTAATGAAAAAATATGTAAAAGAGACAATGCGTCCGGAAGTGTTAGGTGGTATCGGAGGATTTTCAGGAGCTTTTTCCATGGAACAGTTCAAAGGTATGGAAAAACCTACCCTCGTATCGGGAACAGACGGAGTTGGTACGAAATTGAAACTGGCATTTTTATTAGATAAACATGATACAGTTGGAATCGACTGTGTTGCTATGTGTGTAAATGATATTGCATGTGCAGGTGGAGAACCTTTGTTTTTCCTTGATTACATTGCATGTGGAAAAAATGTTCCTGAGAAAATTGCAACAATCGTAAAGGGCGTTGCAGATGGATGTTTACAGTCAAGTGCAGCCTTAATCGGTGGAGAAACAGCTGAAATGCCAGGATTTTATCCGGAAGATGAATATGATTTGGCAGGTTTTGCAGTTGGTGTTGTCGATGAAAAGGATTTGATTACAGGAAAAGAATTAAAAGATGGAGATGTTTTAATCGGTATTGCATCAAGTGGTGTACATAGCAATGGCTTTTCACTTGTAAGAAAAGTATTTGAGATGACGAAGGAAAGCTTAAATACATATTATGATGAGCTTGGATCAACACTTGGAGAAGCTTTAATTAAGCCAACAAAAATTTATGTAAAAGCATTAAAGAGCATCAAAACAGCTGGTGTAAAAATTAAAGCCTGCAGTCATATTACAGGTGGTGGTTTCTATGAAAATATTCCAAGAATGCTTCCAGATGGAATCCATGCAGTAATTAAAAAAGACAGCTATGAAGTTCCGGCAATTTTCAAATTGATGCAGAAAAAAGGCAATCTTGATGAAAAAATGATGTATAACACATACAATATGGGGATTGGTATGATTGTTGCCGTAAGTAAAGATGATGTAGATGCTACTATGAAAGCAATACAGGCAGCTAACGAAACACCTTATATTATTGGAAATGTAACTGCCGGCGATAAAGGGGTAACTGTATGCTAAGCATTGTAGTTTGTGTCTCGGGAGGTGGAACAAACCTTCAGGCAATTATTGATGGGATTAAAAACGGTTCCATTACCAATACAAAAATTGTAGGGGTGATTAGCAATAATAGTAATGCATATGCCTTAGAACGAGCTAAAAATGCAGGGATTAAGGCTGTTTGCATTTCGCCAAAGGAATTTGAAAGCCGTGAACAGTTTAATCAGGCTTTTTTAGAAAAAATGCAGGAACTGAATCCGGATTTAATTGTATTAGCAGGATTTTTAGTTACAATTCCACAGCAGATGATACAGATGTACACGAATCGTATTATTAATATTCATCCATCACTGATTCCTTCATTTTGCGGTGTTGGATATTATGGACTTAAGGTTCATGAGGGCGCATTACAGCGTGGTGTCAAAATTACTGGTGCAACGGTTCATTTTGTGGATGAGGGAACCGATACAGGTCCTATCATTTTGCAAAAAGCAGTAGAGGTTTTGCAGGGAGACACTCCAAAAGTATTACAGCAAAGAGTTATGGAACAGGCAGAATGGACTATATTGCCTGAAGCAATTAATTTGATAGCAAACGGTAAAATTCAAATCGAGAATAATTGTGTTATAATAAAGAGAGGCTAAAAGATGAAGGTATTAATTATTGGTGGTGGCGGACGCGAACATGCGATTGCCATGTGCGTTAAAAAAAGTAAAAAAGCAGAGAAAATATATTGTGCACCGGGTAATGCAGGAATAGCACAAATTGCAGAATGCGTATCCATCGGTGTTATGGAATTTGATAAATTACTTGCTTTTGCAAAAGAAAAGCAGATTGATTTTGTAATTGTAGGTCCAGACGACCCATTAGTAGCAGGAGCAGTGGATACTTTTGAAAACGCAGGAATTCCGGTATTCGGGCCCAGAAAAAATGCAGCCATTTTAGAGGGGTCTAAGGCCTTTTCAAAAGATTTAATGAAAAAATACAATATACCAACTGCAGCATATGAGAATTTCGATAATGCTACAGAGGCTTTGAATTATCTTGAAAAAGAAAAAATGCCGATTGTTTTAAAAGCGGATGGTCTTGCACTTGGAAAAGGTGTCTTGATTTGTAATACGCTTGAAGAAGCAAAAGAAGGTGTTCGAGAAATTATGCTTGATAAGAAATTCGGAACAGCCGGGAATCAGATGGTTGTTGAAGAATTCATGACAGGTAGAGAAGTTTCCGTACTGTCTTTTGTAGATGGCAAAACAATTAAGATTATGACTTCTGCACAGGATCATAAACGTGCAAAAGATGGTGATCAGGGATTAAATACAGGTGGCATGGGTACTTTTTCACCAAGCCCATTCTATACAAAAGAAGTAGATGAATTCTGCAGGAAATATATTTATCAGGCGACAGTAGATGCCATGCAGCAGGAAGGCAGAACATTTAAAGGTATTATTTTCTTTGGACTTATGCTTACAAAAGACGGTCCCAAAGTATTAGAATATAATGCCAGATTTGGAGATCCGGAAGCACAGGTAGTGTTACCGAGAATGAAAAATGATATTTTAGATGTTATGGAAGCATGTGTAAATGGAACATTAGACCAAATTGATTTACAATTTGAAGATAATGCGGCTGTATGTGTTGTACTTGCATCGGATGGTTATCCGGTATCCTATGAAAAAGGAAAAGTAATCAAAGGCTTAGAAAATTTCAATGGTAAAGACGGATACTATTGTTTCCACGCAGGAACAACGCAGAACGAAAAAGGAATTGTAACAAATGGTGGCAGGGTATTAGGAGTCACAGCCAAAGGAAGCAATCTTAAAGAAGCCAGATCCAATGCATATAAAGCAACGGAATGGATTGATTTTGAAAATAAATATATGAGAAATGATATTGGAAAAGCAATAGATGAAATTTCTTAGATGAGATACTTATGTGACTGTTTTGTGTCATAATAAAAGATGCTTGGGGGGAAGAGTATGGATAATATCGATAATATTGACATTATTTCCAGTTATGAACCAAGAAAATGCTCAAACTGCGGAGAAAAAATGAAGTTCAAGGGTTTGGGAGAATTTGTATGTGAAAATTGTGGAATACAGGAATATAATGATTATGGTAAGGTACGTAATTATATTGAAGCCCACAGAGGATGCAATGCAATTGAAATTGAAGCAGCGACTGGTGTCCCCAGGAAAGCCATTCACCAGATGTTGCGGGAAGAGCGTATTGAAGTAACAAAGGATTCCAAGGTTTTCTTAAAGTGTGAACACTGTGGCAAAGATATTTTGACAGGAAGATATTGTGAAAAATGTGAAAATATCATAAAGGGTTTTTCAGAGAAAAAGCCTGAGAGAAAAAGTAGTGTGAAGGGATTTGGCAAATCAACAGCATCAACGCTAGACGGAGAAATACGCTTCAAAAGATGAAATAAATTAAGAAACGAAAAGTTGGAGGTTATGATGAAATTACAGAAAAACACAATTGTGAATGCGTTTACCAGAGTACTGATGATAACATGTTTTCTGGTAATAAGTACATGTGTAATGAATATTTTTTCGCTAAAAGTACATGCACAGGGAACCGCAACAGTATCTGCTGCAAGCGGAAAAATACGTGAATCAGCTGACACATCAAGCAGTGTAATGGCAAGTGTCAAACAAAATGATAAACTTGACGTTATTTCTCAAGTTACAGCAAGTGATGGATATACATGGTACAAAGTATATGTTGATGATACCAGAAAAGGATATATTCGTGCAGATTTAGTGTCCAAGGTGGAAGGAAGTATTTCTACAGAATCAGCTTCCAGCACTACGAATTCTTCAAGTGATACAGAAAAGCCGAAAGAAGAATCATCACAGGGTGAAGTGACTACAGTAGGCAGTAAAAATAATACAACAACGGAGCCTGCAAAAGAGCCAGAGACTAAGGTTGAAAGTGTTATCGTAAATGTGTCTGAATCAAATGTGGCTGCTGCTAAGGTTGTAGGTTCAAGTGTCAGAGTCAGAGAAACACCATCTACTTCCGGCAATATCAAAGGTAATGCAAAAGGTGATACAGAAGTAACCGTATCCGGTGAAACAACAGATTCAGAAGGAAATATATGGTATCAGGTAAGTTTTAACTCGGGAGACAGCACAGTAAATGGATTTATTCGTTCAGATTTCTTAGAGGTTACACAAAATGTAGAACCAACGACAGAGGAAGCAACGACGGAAGAACCGGTCGAAGAAGAAGTTGAACCTGTCAATAATGATTACGAACTTAGTTATGAGGAAAATGATGAAGGACTTCAGGAGTGGTTCCTCTACGATAATTTAAAAGGAACCAAACAAAGTCTTAATAATATTTTTGAAATTGTACAACAAAGCCAGGATACAGAGGCAAGCGATAACGATCAATTAAAGAAAATGAAAATTATTTTAATCGTTATGGCGGCTGTGATTCTTTTACTTGTAATTGGTATTACGGTTCTTTTGTTTAAAGTCAAAGATTCCTATGAGTATGATGATGACGAAGATGATGAGGATGATGAAGACGACGAAGAGGAAGAAGAATATATTCCGGTTAAACGTAAGAACATGAAAATTCCAAAGAAAGCTCCAAAGAAAAGTCGTTATGAATATGACGATGACGACGAGGATGATGAAGAGGAAGAAGACGAAGATGAGGATGATGAAGAAGAAATAATTCGTAAACCATCCCCTAAAAAGACAGCACCATCGTCTAAAAAGGGAGAATCCAAAGATTCAAATTGGCAGTCTAAAAACTTCCTGGACGTAGATGATGATATGGAATTTGAGTTCCTTGATTTAAAATAAAGATTTAGAACCGTTCTTTTAGTAGAACGGTTCTTTTTATCATACGGAAGTGTTATGAAATGCTATTGACATGATGTGCATGCTGTTATAATATTTGTATAACAAACAGAATACAGTAGAATGTTTTTAGGCAAAGCGGGGTATTACTTATGATGGTGATTGAGATTGATTTTAATAGTGATGAAGCTCTTTATATGCAGCTGAGGAATCAGATTATATTAGGTATTGCATCTTCTCGATTTAAAGAAGGAGAAACGCTTCCCTCTGTTCGTCAATTAGCAGATACCATTGGAATTAACATGCATACCGTTAATAAAGCATATACAGTATTAAAACAGGAAGGCTTTGTTAAGGTTGATAGAAGACATGGTGCAATTATTGCACTTGATATTAATAAAATACGTGCATTAGAAGAGATGCGTGAGGAAATGCGTGTTGTAATGGCAAAAGGAAGATGTAAGAATATAACAAGAGAAGAAATGCATGAACTGCTAGATGAGTTATATGACGGCTATGGTAATCGTGGAGAACTTTAAGAATAGTAATTTAGATAAAATATTTTTTGGAATGGAGAATAGATATGCAGGAATCACAATTTACAGATAAAGCGAAAACATCTTTGATATTAGCTAATAAATGTGCAAGAGGACTTCATCAAAATTATGTGGGCACAGAGCATATTCTGGTAGGTCTTATCAGAGAAAATACTGGAGTTGCAGCAAGAGTATTACTGGATAATGGTGCCAATGATAAAGACATTATGGAATTGATACGTGATTTTGTGGCACCCGATACGCAGACAACAGTCAAAGAAAGAGATGGCTATTCACCTCGTGCACTTGATATTTTAGAAGAAAGCCATAGACAGGCACATCGTTTTCATTCGGAAAAGACAGGAACAGAACATATCCTGATGGCGATTATTAAGGAAGGTGAAAATGTAGCAGCCAGATTATTAAATACACTTGGAATTGGTCTGCAGAAAATATATGTAGATTTACTGGTTGCTATGGGTGAAGACGGATCTTTATACAAAGAAGATTTAATTCGTAAAAACAGCAAAAAGAAGCAGGAACAGTCTGTTTTAGCGCAGTATAGCAGAGACCTGACTAAACTTGCACGTGATGGCAAATTAGACCCTGTTGTTGGAAGAGAAAGCGAAATTAAACGTGTTATCCAAATATTGAGCCGGAGAACCAAAAACAATCCATGCCTTGTTGGAGAACCTGGTGTCGGTAAGACTGCAATTGTGGAAGGATTAGCAGAACAGATTGTATTAGGTGAAGTACCGGATACAGTTAAGAATAAAAGAGTTCTGACACTTGATTTATCGGGGATGGTTGCGGGCTCTAAATACCGTGGTGAATTTGAAGAGAGAATAAAAAAAGTAATTAAAGAAGTGATAGAAGATGGAGATGTACTTCTGTTCTTGGATGAATTGCATACGATTATTGGTGCAGGAGGAGCAGAAGGTGCGATTGACGCATCCAATATTTTAAAACCATCTCTTGCAAGAGGCGAGATACAGCTTATTGGTGCAACAACCATTAGTGAATATCGTAAATACATTGAAAAAGACGCAGCACTTGAGCGAAGATTTCAGCCGGTTACAGTGGAAGAACCGTCAGAGGAAGAAGCAATCCGAATCTTAAAGGGAGTATGTCCAAAATACGAAGAACATCATAAGGTTACGATTTTAGGCTCTGCGATTGAAAGCGCAGTACGTTTATCGGCCCGATACATTAACGATAGAAATCTTCCAGACAAAGCAATTGATTTAATTGATGAAGCTGCATCTGCAGTTCGCTTGAATACCGTGGGTCTCCCAGATAGTATAAAAGAGACAGAGGAACAGATTAAACAGATTGATATGCAGATTGAACGTTCCATAAAATTTGAAGCCTTTTCACAGGCAGGCGAATTAAAACGTAAACAGGATGAATTATTAAAAAAACAAAAACGTCTTCGTAGCAGATATGAAAAAATGGAAGGCAAAAGACAGTATGTTGTAGGAGAAAGTGAAATTGAGCAGGTAGTTGCGGCTTGGACTAAAATTCCGGTAAGCAAATTGGAAGAAAAAGAATCAGAACGACTGCTTAAATTAGAATCTATTCTTCACAAACGTGTGATTGGTCAAACGGAAGCAGTAGAAGCCGTTGCAAGAGCTATGAGAAGAGGACGAGTGGGATTACAGGACCCTAAACGTCCGATTGGTTCATTTTTGTTTTTAGGTCCGACAGGAGTTGGAAAAACAGAACTTAGTAAAGCACTGGCAGAAGCAATGTTTGGCAGTGAAAATGCGTTAATCCGCGTCGATATGTCAGAATATATGGAAAGTCACTCTGTTTCAAAAATGATTGGTTCGCCTCCAGGATATGTCGGTTTTGATGAAGGTGGACAATTAAGTGAGAAAATCAGAAGAAATCCATACTCCGTTTTACTGTTTGACGAGATTGAAAAGGCACATCCGGATGTATTTAATATATTGCTGCAGGTATTAGATGATGGACACATTACCGATTCCAAGGGTAGAAAGGTAAGTTTTAAAAACTGTGTTATCATTATGACCTCTAATGCAGGAGCATCCAGAATTGTAGAGCCCAAAAATCTTGGATTTGAGACAAAATCAAGTGATGCAAAAGACTATGAAAAAATGAAGAGCGGTGTTATGGAAGAAGTAAAGAAAATGTTTAAACCGGAATTTATCAATCGTATTGATGAAATTATGGTTTTCCATTCTCTTAACAAGGATGATATGAAAGAAATCGTTACATTGTTATTCCGTAATCTTGCAGAACGCTGTATGGATAGGATGGATATTAAACTTACGGTTACACCGGCAGTTAAGGCTTACATTGTTGAAAAATATTCAAATCTTAAAATGGGTGCACGTCCTTTAAAACGAGCAATACAGACAGAAATAGAAGATGCACTTGCAGAAGAAATTCTCCTTAAAAAAGTAAAACCAAAGGATAATGTCACTGTTTCAGTCAAAGAAAAAAAGATTATTTTCAATGTAAAAAACAAACAGGAACCTCTCGAATAACGTATTTGTAAAAAAAGAATGAATCGTTTGTGAATTCTTATCTTTTTTGTAGAAATAAGACAAAAAATAAGTTATACTGTTTCTATCAGCAGAACAACTGCGAAAATCGGGAGGAAATTAGAAATGGCAGTAGTAGAACAGTTACTTCGAGTGGAACAGGATGGAAGTATCAGCTTTGGTAATCATACTCTGGCAGAAAAGGCCAAATTAGAAGATTTTAAGTATAATGGGGACCTTTTAAAAGTAAAGACTTACAAGACAATGACAAAGTTAGAAAAGAACGGAATGTTTGTATATGAATCAGTACCGGGTACCAGTGTTCTAAACTTTGTTGAAACAGAAAAAGGTGTTAATTTCAAAGTAGAAGGCGATGAAGATGCACAGATTACCATTGGCCTGGAAGATGAGACAGAATATGAAGTGATTGTAGATGGACAGAATGCAGGTCACATGAAGACAAATCTTGGTGGAAAGTTAAATGTAAGTGTAGAATTATCCGGAGCCGGAGAAGTAAACGTAGCTGTTAATAAAATATAATATAACTTATGGGCTGTTGTGTAAACAACAGCCTTTTTAGAATAAAAAGAGGCTTAAAACATGGCAAAAGGAAAAGAAAGTTTTGTATATTTCTGTAGTGAATGCGGATATGAATCATCTAAATGGATGGGACAATGTCCAGGCTGTAAAGCTTGGAATACCTTTGTGGAAGAGAAGGTTACAAAAAAAACAGGCAGTAGTGGTTCAAGCAAACGCGAAGGTCTAGGCAGTGCGGGAGTTAAGCCATCTACTATTGCAGAAATATCAATGGAACAGGAAGACCGGTTAAAAATCGGATTAGAAGAATTAGACAGAGTATTAGGTGGAGGAATCGTAAAAGGCTCCCTGACTTTGGTCGGTGGCGATCCCGGTATAGGCAAATCCACACTGCTGTTACAGGTATGTAAATATCTATCTGATTTACATCAAGATGTGTTGTATGTCTCAGGTGAGGAATCTTTAAAACAGATTAAGCTTCGTGCACAGCGTATAGGCACGATGAATGAGCATCTGAAGCTTTTTTGTGAAACGAATTTAGAGGTTATAGAAGAAGTTATTAAACATACAATGCCAAAGATTGTAGTGATTGACTCTATTCAGACAATGTATCAGGAAGAAATATCTTCTGCTCCTGGCAGTGTTTCACAGGTAAGAGAGGCAACAGGCGTATTTTTACGTCTTGCAAAAGAAAAAGGAGTGTCTATTTTTATTGTAGGACATGTTACAAAAGAAGGAATGGTAGCAGGACCAAGAGTATTAGAGCATATGGTAGATACGGTTTTATATTTTGAAGGAGACAGACATGCTTCTTATAGAATTTTAAGAGGTGTTAAAAACCGTTTTGGCTCTACCAATGAAATTGGTGTATTTGAGATGAAAAACGAAGGCCTGATTCAAGTGCCGAATCCATCAGAATATATGTTAAACGGCAAACCGGAAGGAGCAAGTGGCTCGATTGTATCTTGTTCAATGGAAGGAACAAGACCGATTCTTGTGGAGATACAGGCACTGGTATGCCGAACTAATTTTGGATTTCCCAGAAGACAGACAGCAGGAAGCGATATTAATCGATTAAATTTACTGATGGCTGTTTTGGAAAAAAGACTTGGACTGTCGATTTCAGATTGTGATGCCTATGTTAATATAGCAGGGGGAATAAGGATTACCGAACCGGCGATTGATTTAGGAATTGTAATGGCAATAGCTTCCAGTTTTAAGAATAAACCGATTGATGATAAAGTGATGGCATTTGGTGAGATAGGACTAAGCGGTGAGGTTCGTGCAGTAAGCATGGCATCAAATCGTGTACAGGAGGCTAAAAAGCTGGGATTTACTACCTGCATTGTACCCTCGTCTTGCCTTGATAGTGTAAAGGATATCAAAGGAATACGAATTGTTGGAATTTCATCCGTTAAAGATGCAATGGAATACATATAAAAAAGAGTGCTTATTAAGCACTCTTTTTTTACAGGAGAAGAGGGAATCGAACCCCCGTTAACGGTTTTGGAGACCGCCGCACTACCGCTGTACTATTCTCCTATTTACTGGCTGTTCTTTTGAACCGCCGAAATAAATTATATCAAACCACTACAAATAACGCAAGACAATTTTTTGCAAATAAACATTTTTTTCTTCTTTGATAGTGTTACAATGAAAATGATAGAAGAAAACATATATTATAAGGAGCAGCATATGGAAAAATATTTAAAAGATTTTATATACTACATGGAGCAGCTTTCAATGCATTGGGAAGAACTTTCTTATAAAAAGAAAAAAAGACAGGAGATTTGTCAGATGATATTGACAAAGATTGCTTTTTTTCAACATGAAAGATTAATTCACCTGATTGTTACGGTGACTTTTGCGGTGTTATTTTTACTGTCCTTGATTTTATGCTTTATTTGCCAGACCATATTTACATTAGTCCTGCCCATTCTTTTCCTTATATTGCTGATTCCTTATATTCCTCATTACTACATACTGGAAAATGGGGTACAGAAGCTGTATCATCTTTATGATCATTTGATATCGTAATGACAGTCATTTTTCCAAGGTAGGCAGGTTCAAATACATATTGTGTAATATCCTCGGTTAGCTGCCCGGTATGTGAGAAATGCAGATGACCGGTTAGTACGGCTTTCACATTATGTGTGGGATTAAAAATAGACTCAATTGCCTGTTTGGTATTGCTGTCAGGTACGTAATAACAGTCATTCCCCCATATAAGTGAGCGGTCCTGCCAGACTTCTTTTGATTTTGCATCCAGTGTCGGATTAAGTGGAGAAGCAAAAGGAACGTGCGTCAGCAAAATAACAGGTTTTTGATTGGTGTCAAAAAATTCATTTAGTTTCGTTAATGCAGAAGGAGATATCTGACTGGTACTGTTATTTATTCCAAGAATTGTAAATTCTTTTAGAGAATATATCATTATTTCTGCATTTGAATCGATACTTTGTCCAAGAGAATGAATGGCTTCCGGTGTGATATCTTTATCAAACCAGTTGGCGTAATCGTGATCGGCACGTACATATATGACAGGAGCAGAAAGCTTTTTTAATCCTTCATTTAAACAGGCAACATTAGAAGGGGACATATAGTCTATCATATCACCACCAAGAAGTACGGCATCAGGAGAGTGGGAATTAATTTCACTAATAAGTGTGGGCCAATAATCCTTTGCAGTTTCACCCTTTGGATTTATCATGGATGATTTTCGGCTTTGAACAGTTCCGCGGTGTTCTTCGTCAACCTCGGTGATATCATCAATAATATGCAAATCACTGATATAGACAAGTTTATATGTTTGCTCTAAATCCGGAATGGTAACGTTTATATTATTTACAACCGTTGCTGTGTCCTTTGAAGAAACACGGGAACAGGAAGTCATTAAAACAGTAAAAAAGAGAAGAAAAATGGAAGCAAGTAATTTGTACATAGCTGCTCCTTTCCAGGTATCTTGATATAATGTATATTTTTATTTTACAATATTTACCTTACTAAAATCATATGATTAATATTAAGAATATATGAATATTTTGATTTTTATTAGCATAATTATATAGAATCAACTCTTTACAAATCAAAAAAAGTATTCTAAAATACGAAGTAACACGTTGAAGAGAAGAGTAGAGTGTGGAACGTATCAGAGAGAGACGCATAAGGTGCAAGCGTTTTTGCGAAGAAGCATTTGAAAACTAACTCTGAGTGACCCCAATCCGGCCCGGTGATTCCGTTATCGTCTTATGAAGTGACTAAAATGTATTTATTTTAGTAATTAGGGTGGAACCGCGTATATACGTCCCTTGCATTACCATAATAGTAATGCAGGGGATTTTTTAATTGGTGAGAAACTGTTAATTGTTTGGAAGGGAGAAATGTATGAACGAAACTACAATGGAAAAAATTAAAACCTTATTTGATGGCGAAGTGACCTTGAAAAAAAGAGAACTGTGGTTAATCGGTGCATGTTGTTTACTTGCCGGAATTGTGTATGGACTTATCAAAGCACCTTACACCCATGGTGTAAAAATTGGTTGCGACAATGGCAATCATAACGGAAATGGTAACAGTGCTGCAGCAAATGAAGAGGATACAATAGGTGAAAAAGTAAAGAAACATGGATGCTGTAAAAAACAGGATGATATTGTTCTTGTAAAAAAAGATTAATAAAAAAGTGAGGATAAAAAGATGAAAATTACGTTAAAAGATGGTTCCGTTAAGGA
>CAZAQH010000006.1:0-38012 GCA_964487395.1 uncultured Lachnospiraceae bacterium
GAGTACACAGGCAAAGAGCAAAATCAACCAGTGGTTTAAAAATGAATTAAAGGATGACAACATTGTTAAGGGCAAAGAATTAATGATTGCCTATTGCAAAGCAAAAGCCATTGATATGACAGAAATTATGAAGCCGGACTATATGGACGGTATTATGAAAAAATATGGTTTCCGTGACTGGGAATCAGTTTTAGCGGCAGTTGGTCATGGCGGTCTTAAGGAAGGCCAGATTATCAATAAGATGGTTGAGATGTACGAGAGAGACCATAAGAAGAACATTACGGATGAAGAAGTTTTAGCGGCAGTAGAAGAATCGTCTTCTCAATCTAAAAATATTTCAGAAAAGAAATCCAAAAACGGTATTATTGTAAAAGGAATACATGATGTAGCAGTTCGTTTTTCAAAATGCTGCAGTCCAGTTCCAGGAGATGAAATTGTTGGCTTTGTTA
Organism: uncultured Lachnospiraceae bacterium; assembly: GCA_964487395.1. GTDB lineage: Bacteria > Bacillota > Clostridia > Lachnospirales > Lachnospiraceae > RGIG8767. Next base: position 450 of record CAZAQH010000006.1, read on the forward strand.
CAAGAGGACGTGGAGTTTCCATTCACAGAACAGATTGTATTAATATCCTTAATTTATCCGAAATCGATCGAGCCAGATTAATTGATGCGGAATGGCAGGATGATGCAGATTCTCTGACCAATGAAAAATATCTTGCTGAGATAAATATTTATGCGAATAACCGTAATGGTCTGCTGGCAGATATTTCCAAGGCACTTACAGAGAAAAATATTAATATTTTATCGCTTAATACACGAACGAGTAAACAGGGCGTTGTAACCATGTCTATGATGTTTGAAATCAGCGGTAAAGAAGAACTGAATCGTGTCATTGAACGTATTCGAAATATTGAGAGCGTAGTAGATATAGAAAGAAAAACGGGATGATCATATTAGACAACATGAAAGGAATACCTATGTCGGATTTAAAAATTGGAAGAATTGTATTAAGCATATGTCAGACGAATTGCTATTTTGTTTACAGAGAAGGAGAAAAAAAAGTAATTTTATTTGATCCTGCTGACAATGGTGCTTATATTAAACAGGCTCTTAGTGGAAAAGGGTTTGAGATCAGTGCAATTTTATTGACACACGGTCATTTTGATCATATATGGGGCTGTAGTGAATTAAGACAGTTAACGGGTGCAGAGGTTTACGCACTTGATATGGAAGAAGATGTGTTATTGTCTTCGAAATTGAATTCCTCAGAAGCGGCTGGGCGTGCATGCACGGTAAAAGCTAATCATCTTGTAAAGGACTGTGATATTTTGTCATTACTAGATTTTTCTATAAAGGTATTAGCAACTCCTGGACATACAAAAGGAAGTTGCTGTTATTATTTTGAAAAAGAGAAAGTATTAATTAGCGGTGACACCCTGTTTTTAGAATCCGTTGGAAGAACCGATTTACCAACCGGCAGTATGGGAGAACTTACAAGATCAATTCGTGAAAAATTATCACCACTTCCGGATGAAGTAGTGGTATATCCGGGACATGGGGATTCCACGACCATAGGTCATGAACGAAATTACAATCCATTTTGGAATTAAATGAAAATAGAAGGGTTTATCCATGCTTGTAGTAAAATGTAGCGAAGAACAATTTATATACGATATCCATTCACTGGTAAAAGCATTTTATCCGGCACAGGACGTCAAGGTGTTTAAAGAGGGAGACAAAACTCTTACATCATCTGATGGACTGCCGGAACTTTTTATATTCTTTGAAAAGACTAAAATAACCATTGAATTGCGTGAAGAGAATCAGAATATCAAATCTGAAACGGTTTTAGATGCAGAAAAAACAGAAAGAGCAGAGTATAAAAATGTATTAAAACAGCAAATATATCAACTGCTTTCTAACTATACCGGGAAAAAACTTCCGTGGGGAACACTTACAGGAATTCGTCCGACTAAGATTGCCTATGGTATGTTAGAACAGGGAATAGCAGATACACAAATCTGTGATTATATGCAGGAGCATTATTATGCAAGTGAAGAAAAATCAAAGCTTGCAGTCGATATTGCCAAACGCGAGATGGAAATTTTAAAAGCTGTTCATTATGAAAAAGGATATAGTTTATATATTGGGATTCCATTTTGCCCAACGACCTGCCTGTATTGTTCGTTTACCTCTTTTCCGATTTGTGCTTATAAAGGGAAAGTGAAAGAATATCTTTTGGCACTTAAAAAAGAAATTCAGTACGTAAAAGAAAATTTTAGCGATAAGATATTAGATAGTGTTTATATTGGTGGCGGAACGCCTACTACACTTGAAGCAGATGAGTTAGAAGAGTTAATTTCTTATTTAAGACAAAATCTTAATTTTTCAAATGTGAAAGAATTTACAGTAGAAGCCGGACGTGCTGACAGCATCACAAAAGAAAAGTTAATGGTATTAAAAAAATATGGAGTATCCAGAATCTCCGTGAATCCACAGACCATGCGTGATGAGACATTAAAACTGATTGGACGTAACCATACCGTTGCACAGGTAAGGGAAGCATTTGCCCTTGCAAGAGAAGTCGGTTTTACCAATATTAATATGGATTTGATTTTGGGTCTTCCTGATGAAAAGGCAGAAGATGTAAAGTACACATTGGATGAAATTAAAAAATTATCACCGGACAGTGTTACGGTTCATTCACTGGCAATAAAGAGGGCTTCAAGACTTCATCAGTGGATTGAGGAGAATGGTATCTCCTGTATGAATAATACAGATGAGATGGTACATATGACGGAAATTGCAGCAAAAGAAATGGATATGTATCCATATTATCTTTACAGACAAAAAAACATGTCGGGCAATTTTGAAAATGTTGGATATGCAAAAGAAAACTGCTATGGACTTTATAATATTCTGATTATGGAAGAAAAGCAGACAATAGTGGCACTTGGGGCAGGGACTATTTCAAAAAGAGTCTTTGCAGATGGCAGAGTAGAGAGATGTGACAATGTAAAGGATGTAAATCTTTACTTGGAGCAGATTGATGATATGATACAAAGAAAGAGAAAACTCTTTCTATGAAAGAAAACTTTTTTAGCAAAAGGGTTGTGAAAATACACAAATAAGTGTAAAATTTTTTAGATTAAAGAATACGCATGAGAGGGAGAAATACCATGGCATTAAGTAAAAAACCAGTAACCGGTATGAAGGATATTTTACCGGCAGAAATGCAGATACGTGATTATGTGATACGTGTTATTAAAGAAACCTATGCACAATTTGGTTTTACATCAATTGAAACACCATGTGTTGAGAATATAGCAAATTTAAGTAATAAACAGGGTGGAGAAAATGAAAAGCTCATTTTTAAAATCTTAAAAAGAGGCGAGAAATTAAATATTGCAACTGCAGAAAATGAAAATGATTTGGCAGATGGAGGACTTCGTTATGATTTAACGGTTCCGCTTGTTCGTTTTTATTCGAATAATGCAGCAACACTGCCTAATCCTTTTAAAGCATTACAGATTGGACCGGTATGGAGAGCGGATAGACCTCAGAGAGGACGTTATCGCCAGTTTTATCAGTGTGATATCGATATTCTTGGAGAAGCATCCAACTTGGCTGAAATCGAGCTGATTACGGCCACGACCACCACACTTGGAAAGCTTGGCTTTAAGGGCTTTGAGATACGTATTAACGAAAGACGTATTTTAAAGGCAATGGCAGCATACAGTGGATTTGCAGAGGAATCTTTTGATTCTGTATTTATTACACTTGATAAGATGGATAAAATTGGTCTTGAAGGTGTTGCACAGGAATTAGAAGAACAGGGATTTGCTAAAGAATCAATTGAAAAATATCTGGCTTTATTTAAAGGCATGGAAGAACATAAACAAAATGGGCTGGATTTTTTAGCAGACAGTTTAGGTGATTTTTTAGATGCTGATGTAAAGCAGAATCTCGATGAAATTATAAAGAGTGTCAGCGCTACTAAATGTGCTGATTTTGAAATGGTATTTGATCCAACGTTAGTCAGAGGAATGTCATATTATACCGGAACTATTTTTGAAATTGCAATTCCGGAGTTTGGCGGAAGCTGCGGTGGCGGTGGCAGATACGACAAAATGGTTGGTAAGTTTACCGGCAATGATACACCGGCGTGTGGTTTTTCCATTGGATTTGAACGTATTGTTCTTTTATTACTGGAAAATGGTTTTCAGATTCCAGATGAAAAGAAAAAGACAGCATACCTGATTGAAAAGGGCATGAATACAGATATGCTTTGTGACATTATGAAACAGGCAGCAAATGCAAGACAAAATGGAGAACAGATACTGGTAACAAGAATGAATAAGAATAAAAAATTCCAGAAAGAGCAGTTAAATCTGGAAGGATATATGGAATTTAAGGAATTTTACAAAAATCCATTACAAAATTAGGAGGCAAATGATGGCTGAGTCAATGCAGGGGTTAAAAAGAACCCATAGATGTACAGAATTAAATGAATCAAATATTGGAGAAACTGTCACCGTTATGGGATGGGTTCAAAAACAAAGAAACAAGGGCGGTATTATTTTCGTGGATTTACGTGACCGTTCCGGACTTTTACAGATTATCTTTGAAGAAAGTGATGTAAAAGAAGAAGGCTTTGAAAAAGCAAGCAGACTTCGCAGCGAATTTGTAATTGCTGTTACGGGAAAGGTAGAAGCAAGATCAGGAGCAGTAAATGATAACCTTGCAACCGGTAAAATTGAAATACGTGCAAATGCAATTCGTATTTTATCAGAATCCGAGACACCACCATTTCCAATTGAAGAAAATTCCAAAACGAAAGAAGAGTTACGTTTAAAATACCGTTATCTTGATTTGAGAAGACCGGATATACAGAGAAACATTATGCTTAGAAGTAAAATTGCAAACGAAATTCGCAATTTTATGGTAACAGAAGGCTTTATTGAAATTGAAACTCCAATGCTTGGTAAATCTACACCGGAAGGCGCCAGAGAATATGTGGTTCCAAGCCGTGTACATCCGGGTAATTTTTATACACTGCCACAGTCTCCACAGTTATTTAAACAGTTATTAATGTGCTCAGGATATGACCGTTATATCCAGATTGTAAAATGCTTCCGTGATGAAGATTTACGTGCAGACAGACAGCCGGAATTTACACAGGTGGATATGGAATTATCCTTCGTTGATGTGGATGATGTAATAGAAGTAAATGAAAAATTATTAAAACATATTTGTAAAGAAGCTATTGGTCTTGATGTCACAACACCAATTCCACGTATGACCTGGATTGATGCAATGAATCGTTATGGCTCTGATAAACCGGATACAAGATTTGGTATGGAACTTACTGATGTATCTGAAACAGTAAAAGGCTGCGGATTTGGCGTATTTACGGGTGCGCTTGATAATGGTGGTTCTGTTCGTGGTATTAATGTCAAAGGACAGGCAGAAATGCCAAGAAAGAAGATTGATGCGTTAGTAGACAGTGCTAAAGGAAATGGTGCAAAAGGTCTTGCTTATCTTTGCGTGATGAATGACGGAACTTATAAATCATCTTTTGCAAAATTCATGACAGAGGATGAATTAAAAGCATTAGTTGAAAAAATGGACGGACAGCCGGGCGACTTATTATTATTTGCAGCTGACAAAAATAAAATTGTCTGGAATGTATTAGGAGCACTTCGTCTGGAACTTGCAAAGCAGTTGGGATTATATGATGAAAATCAATTCAACTTCCTTTGGGTAACGGAATTCCCATTACTTGAGTGGAGCGATGAAGAAGAACGTTTTGTTGCCATGCATCATCCATTTACCATGCCAATGGAAGAAGACTGGCAGTATATTGATTCAGATCCCGGAAGAGTACGTGCCAAAGCATATGATATCGTTTTAAACGGTGTAGAACTTGGTGGCGGAAGTGTTCGTATTCATCAGGCAGATATCCAGTCAAAAATGTTTGAAGTATTAGGACTCAGCAAAGAAACTGCTCAGGAACGTTTTGGATTCCTTTTAGATGCATTTAAATATGGAGTGCCACCACATGCAGGTCTTGCATATGGTCTTGACAGACTGGTAATGCTTTTGGTAAAAGCCGAAAGCATACGTGAAGTAATTGCATTCCCTAAGGTAAAAGATGCCTCCTGTCTATTGACAGAAGCACCAAATACCATACCGGAGAAACAGTTAGAGGAATTGTGCATAAATATTAATACAGAATCATAAATAAATATTGAAAAGTCAAATTCATTCATATGATATGAATTTGGCTTTTTTCTTATATAAAATTTAGTTTTTGAATTTTACAAGAATAGGAAATTAGTGTATGATTAAACTGTTTATTAAAGGAGCAGTGTATGGAGTGTAAAGAGACACAAAAACTGATTAAATCATATTTAAATGATGAATTAGAGGGTAGAACTGCAGAAGCTTTTTTGCGGCATATTGAGCAATGTGAAGAGTGCAAGGAAGAACTTTGTATTCAGTATCTTGTTATGGAAGGTCGTGCCAGACTTGAGGATGGTAACAGCTTTAATTTAAATAAAGAATTAGAACTTAAAATAGAAAATTCCAAGAAGACATTAAAAAGAAGAAAAATAGGTACATGGGTTATTTATGTACTGGAATTTATGGCAATTATAGCAATTATGTTTATTTTATTTCTTGTTTTCTATCGGTAAATGTATTAACAAAAAGATGTATCTGAAAGGTAAATGATGAGCGAAAAGATTGTTTTAATAGATGGACACAGTATAATAAACAGAGCATTTTACGGAGTACCGGAACTGACTAATATAAAAGGGCTTCATACGAATGCTGTTTATGGATTTTTAAATATAATGTTTAAAATTTTAGAGGATGAAAAGCCACAGTATTTATGTGTTGCATTTGACTTAAAGGCAAAAACATTTCGTCATAAAATGTATGAACAATATAAAGGGACCAGAAAGCCAATGCCACAGGAACTCCATGAACAGGTTCCGGTTTTAAAAGATGTTTTAAAAGCAATGCAAATTAAAACAATGGAAAAAGAGGGCTATGAGGCGGATGATATTTTGGGAACACTTGCCAGAATGTCAGAAAAAAAAGGAATGGAAGTATCCCTTATATCAGGAGACAGGGATTTATTACAGATTGCTACCAACAAAACTAAAATCCGTATACCCAAGACAAAGGGTGGCAGAACAGAAACAGAAGACTATTATGCAGACGATGTTTTTGAAAAATATCAGGTCAGTCCGACGGGCTTTATTGACTTAAAAGCATTGATGGGAGATACTGCGGACAATATTCCGGGAGTCCCAAAGGTTGGCGAGAAAACAGCCACGCAGTTAATGGTGCAATTTGGTTCACTTGATGGAATCTATGAACATGTAGAGGAAATAGACAAAAAAGCAATTAAAGAAAGCCTTAAAGAAAACAAAGAACTTGCTGATTTAAGTAAAATACTTGCAACAATCAAAACAGACTGTGAGCTTGATTTTGATTATGATGATGCAAAAATAAAAGATTTTTATACAAAGGAAGCGTTTGAATTATTTCAGATGCTTGAATTTAAAAATTATCTTCAAAGATTTCAATTAGGTGGCTTTGAAAAAAATAATGAAAAAAAGGCATCTGATGAATTTCAGTTAGTAACAGACCTTTCAGAATGTGAAAAAGTATTTAAAAAAGCATCTGAGCAATCAAAGACGGCTTTTTCCATTATTGAAGAAGAAACAGGAAAAATGGAAGCTCTTTCCATAACATTTTCTGATAAGGATATTTATGTGTTACCTGTTCAGGGATTTTTAACGCAGGAATATTTAACCGATAAATTAAGACAATTACAAAATCACACACAGTTAATAACTTTTTACTGTAAAAAAGCATATGCATATCTTGATTTAACATGTAAAGATATGATATTTGATGTGATGATTGCAGCATATTTGATTAATCCATTAAAAAATGATTATCAAATTGAAGATATTGCCAATGAATATCTGGGAATTATGCTACTTGATTTTAAACAGCGTTTTCCAAAGATGACAGTGAATAAAGCTTTAACGGAAAAAGAAGCGGAATTCTTAGAATATGCGGGTTATGAATCTTACGTTGCATTTAAGGCACAGATTCTATTAGAAGATAAGTTAAAAGAACAGGGAATGCTCTCTTTATATAACACAATTGAAATTCCACTTACCAGAGTTTTATTTGATATGGAACAGGAAGGTATTTTAATTGACCAAGAGGAATTAAAACGTTATGGAGAATCTTTAGTTGGTAGAATCGCAGAACTGGAACAGACAATATATGAGCAAGCAGGTATAACATTTAATATTAATTCACCCAAACAGCTTGGTGAGATTTTGTTTGAAAAAATGGAGATTCCAGGTGGAAAGAAAACAAAAACCGGTTATTCCACTGCGGCTGATGTATTAGAAAAATTATCAGAAGAGTATCCGATCGTATCGGATATACTGGAATATAGAGGACTTACAAAATTAAAATCAACTTATGCAGAAGGACTTACTTCGTGCATTAAAGCAGATGGCAGAATTCATACGACTTTTAATCAGACTATTACAGCGACGGGAAGAATCAGTTCAACCGAACCTAATTTACAGAATATCCCGATTCGTATGGAACTGGGAAGACAAATCCGTAAGGCATTTGTTCCACAAAAAGGTTTTATTTTTATGGATGCGGATTATTCACAGATTGAACTTAGACTGCTTGCACATATATCCCAGGATGAAAAATTAATTGAAGCTTATCATATGAATTCAGACATCCATAGGATTACAGCATCACAGGTATTCCATACTCCATTTGAAGAGGTTACGGATTTACAGAGAAGGAATGCAAAAGCAGTTAATTTTGGTATTGTATACGGAATCAGTTCATTTGGCTTAAGTCAGGATTTGAGCATTAACAGGAAAGAAGCTACAAAATATATAGAGGATTATTTTCACACGTATCCGGATGTGAAAGCATTTCTTGACAGAATAGTTAAGGAAGCTAAGGAAACAGGATATGTGACGACGCTCTATGGAAGAAGAAGACCTATTCCGGAATTGTCTTCCAGTAATTTTATGCAACGTTCTTTTGGAGAACGAGTTGCTATGAATTCGCCTATTCAGGGAACAGCAGCAGATATTATGAAAATAGCAATGATTCGGGTTTATGAGCATTTGAAGAAAGAAAATCTGCGTTCTAAAATTTTAATTCAGGTTCATGATGAATTATTATTGGAAGTAGCAGAAGATGAAATTGAAACAGTACAAAATATTTTAACAAATGAAATGCAACAGGCAGCACAATTATCTGTATCATTAGAGGTAGATGTTCATACCGGTAACAATTGGTACGAGGCAAAATAAAAAGGAAATGACCGCATATGAAAGTAATTGGAATTACAGGTGGTATTGGTGCCGGAAAAACCAAGGTACTTGATTATATTAAGGAATCTTATTGCTGTAGAGTGATTTTGGCAGATGAGGTTGGAAATAAAGTGAAAGAGCCGGGAGAGGAATGTTATAAGGAATTAGTTAATCTCCTTGGAAGTTCCATACTAAATTCTGATAACAGTATTAATAAGATGGCAATGGCTGAAGCAATTTTTAAAAACACAGAACTTAGAAATAAGGTTAATGATATTATTCATCCTGCTGTAACGAGATATATCCTTGGTGAAATTGAAAAAGAAAGAGTAGCAGAAAAACTGGATTTTTTCTTTGTGGAAGCGGCACTTTTAATTGAGTGTGGATATGAAGCCTATGTAGATGAACTGTGGTATATACATGCGGATAAAGAAGTAAGAAAGCAGCGACTACGACAGTATCGCAACTATTCCGATGAAAAAATGGAAGATATTATGAAGGGTCAGCTTTCAGAGACTGACTTCAAAAAACATTGTAAAGTTGTAATTAATAATAGTATGGACTTTGAAGATACAAAAAAACAAATTGATGAAAAGTTGGGGGAAATACTGTGGAGAATACAAAAAAATACCCAGGACAATTAGTTTTTGGACTTGATATCGGAACGCGCAGCATTGTGGGAACGGTAGGATACAAAAAGGGAGAACAATTCGTCGTTGTAGCACAGTCAAGCCGGGAACATGAGACAAGAGCCATGTTAGATGGTCAGATACATGATATTGATAAAGTGGCAGAAACGATTAAATCGGTTAAAGAAAATTTGGAGACGAAAATTGGAAGAACACTTGACCGTGTATGTATTGCAGCAGCTGGCCGTGTGTTAAAAACAATCCAGATTCATACAGAAATCGATTTAAAAGAAGAAAGAACAGTTACGGAAGAGGATATTTATACACTTCATTCTGCAGCAACGGAAGATGCATATAAAAAGTTTTTGGATGAGAATAACAGTGATGTAAAGTTTTATTGTGTTGGTAGCAGTGTTGTGCGTTATTTCTTGAATGATTTTGCTATTTCAAATTTGAAAAATCATAAAGCCAAAACAATAGGCGTTGATTTAATTGCCACTTTTTTGCCGGATGATGTTGTAGATGGGTTATATAAAGCAGTGGAACTTTCGGGTCTTGAAGTTGCCAATCTGACTCTTGAGCCAATAGCAGCCATTCAACTTGCAATACCGGAACGTTTTCGTTTGCTAAATATTGCGCTTGTGGATGTTGGTGCAGGAACCTCGGATATATCGATAACCAAGGATGGAACTATTATTGCCTTTGGAATGATTCCAACAGCAGGTGATTGCCTGACAGAGGTAATTGCCAATCATTGTATGGTTGATTTTAATACAGCTGAGCAGATTAAGCGACAAGGCGATTATCAGGAGACAATCAAGTATGAAGATATTATGGGAATGCAGCAGACGATTACAAAAAAAGAAATAGAAAAAGTATTAGAACCGTCTGTTGATAATATGGCAAAAAAAGCCGCCGAAAAGATAATGGAATTAAATGGTGGAAAAAGTGTAGGAGCTGTTTTTGTAGTAGGCGGCGGTGGAATTATTCCGGGTTATACTAAAAAACTTGCAAAAGAGCTGTCCCTGCAGGCAGAACGTGTAGCATTACGAGGAAAAGAAGTAATGCAGAACATTGTATTTGAAGATAATGAATTAAAAGTAGATTCACTGTTAGTTACTCCAATTGGAATCTGCCTTAATTTTTATGAGCAAAATAATAATTTTATTTTTGTTAGTTTTAACGAGCAAAGAGTGAAATTATTCAACAATATGAATTTGACCGTTATGGATGCTGCCATGCAGACTGATTTTCCAAGTAATGGTTTCTTCCCAAAGAGTGGAAAAGAACTGAATTTTACCGTTAACGGAAGAACAAGAATGGTTCGTGGTGAAATGGGAGAACCGGCAGTAATCGAAGTAAATAAAAAACCTGCCAATTTGCATACCATAATCAAAGAAAATGATATTATAAATGTGAAAGAATCAAGTGCTGGTAAGCAGGCACAAATGATAATTGAAAAACTTGCAGAATATAAATCGGTTATAAAAGTAGTTGTAAATGAACAAGTTGTAGAACTTCCTAAATTTGCAATGGTAAATAATAACTTAGAGTCTGCCTATTATGAAATTCAGAATAATGATGAAATTGAAATTTTAGATTATTATACGGTAAAGCAAATTCGCCAATTTATGGACATCGCGGTAAAAGAAGGAAGCGTTTGCTATGTAAACAATAAAGTTTCGTCGGATGACACGAAAGTATACGAGAATTTTGAAGTGAACTGGGAGATTGAAGCAGGTGGTTATTTTGAAGAAACAAATAATACGCAAGACTTTCCAGAACAAAATATTGTAAAAGACTTTCAAGAAGATGAAAAATATGATACTATCGAACCGGAAAAAGAACAAACCATTAATAATATGAATGCAAATGATATTGCAGATGCAGTGCGTGTTATTGTAAATGGTGAAATGGTTACTATGACAGGAAAAGACAAGTATGTATTTGTAGATGTATTTAGTTATATTTCCTTTGATTTGTCCAAACCACAGGGTGTTATTGTAACAACTATAAATGGAAGAGACGCAGGGTATATGGAAGAGTTACATAACGGAGACGTAATAGAGATATATTGGAGAAAACCATGATGAGATTATGTGCAATTGCCAGCGGCAGTAGCGGAAACTGTATTTATGCAGGGACAGATGCAACACATATTCTTGTAGATACTGGTATAAGCGGAAAAAGGACAGAAGAAGGCCTAAATAAACTGGGACTTAAGGTATCCGATTTAGATGGAATCATGATAACACATGAACATATAGATCATATTGCAGGACTTGGAGTTTTATGCAGAAAATATGAAATTCCGGTATATGCAACAGGCAAAACGATTAAAGCCATTCTTGATACAAAATCAGTTGGTAAGATTGATAGTGGACTTTTACATGAAATCGAACCGGACAAATCATTTATGGTCAAAGAATTAAAAATTAATCCAATGAGGACTTCTCATGATGCAGCAGAACCGGTTGCATATCGTTTATCATATGGGCAAAAGAAAATCGGGATAGCAACTGACCTTGGTACATATAACGATTATACAGTTGAATGTTTAAAAGGCATGGATGTTTTATTTTTAGAAGCCAATCATGATGTAAACATGCTTCAGGTCGGTCCATATCCTTACTATTTAAAACAGCGAATCCTTGGTGAGCGAGGACACTTATCCAATGAGTTATCGGGCAGACTTTTATCAGCATTGCTGCACGATGGATTAAAAGAAGTAGTGCTGGGACATTTGAGCAAAGAAAACAATTTACCGGAACTTGCATATGAGACAGTACGGTTAGAGGTTGAAATGAGCGATAATCTGTATCATGCAAATGATTTTCCGATTTCTGTAGCAAAAAGAAGTGAATGTTCAAAAATAATTACGATTGCATAAATAGAGATAATAACAGTTAATCTGGAGGAGAAACAAAATGAAAAAATCAATCATTACAGTAGTTGGAAAAGATACGGTTGGAATTATTGCAAAAGTATGTACATACTTGGCAGAGCATAATATTAATATTCTTGATATTTCACAGACAATTGTACAAGGATATTTTAATATGATGATGATAACGGATATGGAACATGCAAGTGGATCATTTGGAGATGTTGCGGATGAACTAGAAAAGCTTGGAGAAGAAATCGGTGTTATGATTAAATGTCAGAGAGAAGATATTTTTAAAGGTATGCATCGAATCTAAAGAATAAAGAAAATAACAAAATGAAATGGAGATACCATGCTTAATATATTTGAAGTTGTAGAGACCAATAAAATGATTGAGAAGGAAAATCTTGATGTAAGAACCATTACACTTGGAATCAGCCTTCTTGATTGTATCGATTCGGATTTAAAGAAAACAAACGATAATATTTATAATAAAATTACGACTGTTGCCAAGGATTTGGTACAAACAGGTGAAGATATTTCAAAAGAATTTGGAATACCAATTGTAAATAAAAGAATTTCAGTTACTCCAATTGCACTTGTGGGTGGAGCATCCTGTAGGTGTCCGGAGGATTTTGTTACAATCGCAGAGACACTTGATAAGGCAGCCCATGTAGTAGGAGTTAACTTTATAGGTGGCTATTCGGCACTTGTTGCAAAGGGAATGACAAAAGCAGAAAAAATGTTAATTGAATCTATTCCGATGGCACTTGCTAAGACAGAAAGAGTATGCAGTTCCATTAATCTTGGTTCTACCAAAACAGGAATCAATATGGATGCAGTTAAGCTTATGGGAGAAATCGTTCTTAAGACTGCCGAATATACAAAAGAAAGCGATTCATTAGGTTGTGCAAAATTAGTAGTATTTTGTAATGCACCGGATGATAATCCGTTTATGGCAGGAGCATTCCATGGAGTGACAGAATCAGATTTAATTATTAATGTAGGTGTCAGTGGTCCGGGTGTTGTTAAAACAGCATTAGAAAAGGTACGTGGTGAGAATTTTGAAGTTTTATGCGAAACGATTAAAAAGACAGCATTTAAGGTTACCAGAGTAGGTCAGTTAGTTGCAAAGGAAGCCTCTAAACGACTTGGAATTCCGTTTGGTATTGTAGACTTATCTTTAGCACCAACACCGGCAATCGGAGACAGCGTTGCAGATATTTTATGTGAAATGGGATTGGAATACGCAGGTGCTCCCGGAACTACAGCAGCATTAGCGCTATTAAATGATCAGGTAAAAAAAGGTGGCGTTATGGCATCTTCTTATGTAGGTGGACTTAGCGGAGCATTTATTCCTGTCAGTGAAGATCAGGGCATGATTGATGCAGTGAATGCAGGTGCACTAACCATAGAAAAGTTAGAAGCAATGACATGTGTATGCTCGGTTGGTCTTGATATGATTGCTATACCAGGAGATACGAAGGCTACAACCATTTCCGGTATTATTGCAGACGAACTTGCAATTGGAATGATCAACCAAAAGACAACAGCAGTTAGAATCATTCCGGTTATTGGAAAAGGTGTTGGCGAGACAGTTGAATTCGGAGGACTACTTGGATATGCACCAATTATGCCGGTTAATTCCTTCTCATGTGATGCTTTTATTAATCGTGGGGGCAGAATCCCGGCACCGATACACAGCTTTAAAAACTAATAATCTGCCGCGTGTATTCATTTTGAAAGGCTGTCTGATAGCGTTCGCTTACGACAGATTCATAAATATGCGAGGAAAGTATATCAAGTTCGAATAAGGATTGCGCTTCATCAGGCAGTAATCCGGCACCATCAGCTAATTTTGAAATTAAAGGAATAGAGGTTTTCTTCTTTATCTGTGATAAAAGAGGGGAAGCCTCTTTTTTTAATCCTAAAATTCGTGCATAGTATGTGTAATCATGACTTTTATAATAATCATAGTGTTCCTGTGTAATATGAAGCAGAATATGTATCAAACTTCGGCTGATTCTAGAATAGGTTATATCCTTTGACTTTAATAACTGGCAGAAAGAGTCAAAGGTGGTAAATTGATTACTGTATTTGAGTATTTTATCTGATAAAGACGCAGAAATATCACCGAATTTTTCAAAACCATTATTCCCTTCGAGGAGGATTTTGTATTTTAAAAGACTTGAAAAATCATTTTGGCAAATAGGATACTGCTTATTATATTCAGAAGATAAAATATCATAAACATTTTGTGGTACATAAGAGATGAGCTTATCAGGACAAGGCGAAGCCGTGAGTAATTCTCTTATAGCACTGGCTGATGGATTATTTCCGGCAGTTAAGGCTGTATCGTGATAGGAACTGCCTTCCCGTTTAATTGGGTATGGCGAAATATTGCTGTTGCGTTCTTTTAACGCAAGACAGTATTCTAACGCAAGTATGTTGTTGGGACTTGATAAGTCAGAAGGGTACTTTATATCTGCAATTTTGTTTAAGGCAAGTTCTCTTGCCTTTGGAAAAGAATTGCCTGCTTTTAAAGCCTTTTGAATTTCCTGCTTAAAGTCATCGCTTTCTTTTGTTAAAATATCAGCAGATTGCAGAATACTTTGGGGAGTATCTGATTCACAACCAAAACATATTGTATCAACTACATTTAATTTATCAAGTAAAGAAACACCGCCTCTTGCAAAATACCAGGCACTTCCGGTTGCGTATAGAGCAGGAAGCTCGATTACAAGATCAGCTCCATTTTGCAGTGCCATTTTGGCACGGGCATATTTATCCATCATAGCGGGGACACCACGCTGTAAAAAATCACCGCTCATTACAACAACGATATAGTCAGCACCGTTTTCACGAGCTTTTTGTATTTGATATAGATGTCCATTATGGAAAGGATTGTATTCTGCAATAATTCCGGTTACATTCATATGATTGTCCCTTTTTTCTTTTTATTAATTCGTATAAGAACAGAATATCATTTTTGTGCTTGATTTTATACAATTTTTTGACAAAAAAAATCTTGTATACAAGATTAGGTTTCGATATAATGAAGCCATGATAACAATATAAATGTCTTGGAGGGAAAAACAATGGCATATATAGACCGAATCAAAGATAAAGCAAGAGCAGATGTGAAGACGATTGTAATGCCGGAAACAAATGACAAGAGAACGTTGATTGCTGCATCACATATTATTGAAGAAGGTATTGCAAATATTATTTTAGTTGGTAATGAAGAAAAAATTATGGATGGTGCCGGATGGCTCGAAGTAGATTTGACAGGAGCACAGGTTGTAGATCCTAATAAAACAGATAAATTAGAAGGTTATGTAGATTTGCTTTATGAAACAAGAAAAGCAAAAGGCATGACGCAGGAGAAAGCAAGAGAGATTTTACTTGGTGATCCGCTTACATTTGGTATTATGATGGTTAAAGCTAATGATGCAGATGGAATGGTAGCAGGGGCTTGTCATGCGACAGCAGATGTATTACGTCCATCACTAAAGATTCTTAAAACAGCACCTGGAGTCAAATTAGTATCTGGATTCTTTATTCTGGATGTTCCTAATTGTGATTTGGGATATAACGGAACATTTCTTTTTGCTGATTGCGGACTTAATCAGGATCCTACAGCAGAAGAATTAGCTGCAATAGCAGATACGAGTGCAAAAAGCTTTAAGAATCTGATTGGAGCAAAACCGATTATTGCGATGCTTTCCCATTCAACAAAAGGAAGTGCAAAGCACCCACTTGTTGACAAAGTAGTAGAGGCTACCAGAATTGCACATGAAGAGTATCCACATTTGATGCTTGATGGCGAATTGCAGACGGATGCAGCATTAATTCCATCTGTTGCCAAATCAAAAGCACCTGGAAGTGAAGTCGGTGGAAAAGCAAATGTACTTATTTTCCCTAATCTGGATGCAGGTAATATCGGATATAAGTTAGTACAGCGTTTGGGCAAGGCAGAAGCTTACGGACCAATGCTTCAGGGAATAGCAAAGCCGGTTAATGATTTATCAAGAGGCTGTACATGGGAAGATATCGTAGGCGTTGTTGCCTTAACAGCAGTCCAAGCTCAGTTAGTGTAACTAAGGAGTTTATTGAAATGAATTTGTAAAATTATGCCTTGACAAGGCTCGCGATGCTTTGTATAATTGTTTGAGTGTGAAACCGTATTAAAAATACGGCAGGAGTCTACTATGTTAGTGAATTTGTCAGATATCTTTACATCAGGTAACATGAGTACTACAGAGAAAACGGTATTTGAATCAGACACCGTTAAGGTTGGAACACAAGAGTACACAGTTGCTGATAAGACGCCAGTTGTTTTAGAGTGTAGTAATAATGGTGTTGGAAAAGCAATCGTACATTTGAATACATCCTTTACAGTAAATATGAATTGTGACAGATGTTTAAAAGATATTGTATATCCATTTAATCTCGATATTCAGGTACAAGTATTCTCACCGGATTACGAAGCGGATGAGGATGACGAAGAACAGGAAGAACAGACTTATATGGAAGGATATCACTTAAATGTAGATGACCTGATTTATAATGAGATGATATTAGACTGGCCAATGAAGATTTTATGTCGTGAAGACTGCAAAGGAATTTGCAGAGTATGCGGTAAGGATCTGAATGAAGGAGAGTGCGGATGTGATACATTTGTACCGAATCCAGGACTGGCAGGAATAAAAGAGATCTTTAACGCGAATAAGGAGGTGTAACGATATGTCTATTTGTCCAAAAAATAAATCTTCCAAAGGTAGAAGAGATAAAAGAAGAGCAAACTGGAAAATGAGCGCTCCTACATTGGTTAAATGCAGCAAATGTGGTGCTTTAATGATGCCTCATAGAGTATGCAAGGCTTGTGGTTCTTACAACAAAAAAGAAATCATAGCTCAGGATTAATTATGAATAAGAAAGCTTTCCCGATGGGAGAGCTTTTTTTATTTTCTGATTAAGGAAAGATTAAGAATGTTGCGATTGATGGTTAAGGTTGCACTGATATGATGAGTACATAAGATAAAAGAAAAGCCGATGTAAATGGAGGAGAACAATATGTGGACGAGAAAAGAGTTAAAAGAAAAAGCGAAAGTTGTGTTGAAACAAAGCTATTGGAAATTGGTATTAGTCAGTTTGATTTTAACGCTGGTTACCGGAGGACTTGGAGCAGGTTCATCTATTAAAAACAACACAAGTACTTCTGAACAGAGTTACAACTATTCTTATTCAAATGATATGAGCGAGATGCAGGATGATATAAATGAAATGCATGATGATATGCATGAATTGAAAGAGAATGCGGATATGTTATCAGATGTAACTGGAAATTCAAAGAACAGTCCAGTGTCAATTGTTTTCATGACAACTGTATTAATTGGAGTTTTGATAGTGATGTTAATTGTGATGGCAATTAGTCTTTCGGTATCAATTTTTATTTTCAATCCTTTTATAGTTGGAATCAGAAGATTTTTCTCAAAGGAAATGAACGAATCAACAAAAGTAAAAGAAATTGCATTTGCATTTGATCATTCTTATAAGAATATTATTAAAACAATGTTTTTCAAAGACCTGTATACATTTTTATGGACGTTATTATTCATTATTCCAGGTATTGTAAAGGCATATGAATATCGTATGATTCCTTATATTCTTGGAGAAAATCCGGATATGAGCAAAGAGGAAGCATTTGCAAGAAGTAAAGAAATGATGAATGGACAAAAATGGAATGCATTTGTACTTGATTTATCCTTTATTGGATGGAATATATTATCAGTATTTACATTCTTTATGCTGACAATATTCTATGTAGCACCTTACAAGAATTTGACAGATGCTGAATTATATAATACACTTTCCGGCAAATATTCAAATACAGTTATTGATAATGAACTGCCAATGTATGATTCACAATCATAAAATAAACAGAATGCTGATAAAATAGTATATAATGAAACCGACAGATAAGACTGCCGGTTTCGTTTTGTACGTTGTGATGAAAGGATATGAGGGATGGGGTATAAAATTTTAATTGCAGATGATGAAAAGGAAATAAGGGAATTATTAAGACTTTATCTTGAAAAAGATGAAAATGAAATTTATGAAGCAGCTGATGGAATGGAAGCACTTGAAAAAATAACGACAATTAATTTTGATTTAGCTTTAATAGATATTATGATGCCAAAAATTGATGGATATCGTTTGATTAAAAAGATCAGGGAAAATAGTAATATTCCTATTATGGTATTATCAGCTAAAATCCAGGATTCTGATAAAATATTAGGTTTGGATCTGGGCGCAGATGATTATATTACAAAACCGTTTAATCCGTTGGAAGTAGCAGCTAGAGTTAAATCAAATATACGCAGATATTATTCACTCGGTTCAAAACATATGGAAAACGAAAAACTAACGGTAAAAGACCTTACCCTGGATATAGAAGGATGTCTTTTATATAAGAATGAAGAGACGATAGAACTGACTTCAGTTGAATTTAAATTGATGGAACTTTTTATGAAAAATCCAGGTAAGGTATATACAAAGGAGCAACTTTTTGCTTGTGGATGGGGAGAAGAGAATTACCTGGGAGCAGATAATAATATTATGGTATGTATCAGTAAACTTCGCGCAAAATTATCAAATGATGGAGATGCATATATAAAGACAGTTCGTGGTCTGGGATATCGTATGGAGAAATAATATGGAAAATCATATTGGACTCAAAAATAATTTGAAACCATTAAAGAGTTTTATTATTAGAAGATTCATTATTCTTTTGGTATTTATTGCTGTAGAAGAACGAATCGTTTATTTACTATATAATTATGTCATATTTCCTTTCTTAAAGGAGATTTTAGGACAAAATAAAGTTGATTTTCAATATACGAAAAATGGAATGCTTTTAGGGGTAGCACTTTATCTTATATTAATGTTGATTCAATGTATAATTGATATTATGCCGCCTGCAATAGCGATACCATTTAAGTTTCTTTTTGGAAAGGCAACAGAACTACTTAATGTTGATACGGAGATATTAGTTTTTAATCAAAAAATCCCGGATAATATGTATGTATGGTTTAGAATTGTTAGCATAGCAATTATTATTCTACTTCTTGCGATTGCTGTTTTTCCGTATGTTATTTCTATTGTTATATATACGAAATCTGTTTCCAGAAAAGTAGAAGAACAGGAAATTAAACTGGAAAAACAGAGAAATTTACTTTTGGCAGATATTGCTCATGATTTAAAAACACCACTTACGTCTATAACCGGTTACACGCAGGCTCTGCAGGATGATGTGGAGGAAAGTGAAGAAAAGAAAAAACAATATATTGATACCATTCATAAAAAGTCTGTTAAACTCGATGAAATGGTTTCCTTATTATTTGAATATATAAAACTAGGCAGTGAGGGATTTCAGTTAAAAAAGGAAAAAGAGAATATTGCTGAAATTGTGAGAGAAACAGTTGCAGAACTTTTTGTGGATTTTGAGGAAAAGGGTATTGTGCTTGATGTTGAGATACCGGAGAAACCAATCTATTGTTCTGTAGACAGAATCCAGATATCAAGAGCAATTATTAACTTATTAAATAATTCACTAAAGCATAATAACAAGAGTGATACGGTTTTTATTAAAGTAGAAAACGATGATGATATTGAAATTACAATAGCAGATAACGGAATACAGATATCGGATGAAATTGCGGCTACAATTTTCGAACCCTTTGCAATGGGGGATAAGTCAAGAAACAGCAGGAATGGAAGTGGACTTGGATTATCCATAGCCTACAGCATAGCAAAAATGCATGGTGGATATCTGGAATTAAACCGAAATTCCACAAAAGAATTTACAAAAGCCTTTGTTATACATTTATAGATATATTTTTTGATATTCAACTTGATTTTTACAGACGCCTTTAGTATAGTAAAGAAAGATATTTGGAAGAATGGAGTAATGATATGCCTGAATATGTAAAAGTTGCATTAGATGCAATGGGCGGAGATCATGCACCAAAGGAGATTATTAAAGGTGCCGTTGATGCTTTGGAAGAAAATCCAAGTCTGAAAGTATATGTGGTAGGTCAGGAGCATGTTATTCAAAGTGAATTAAAAGCTTATACCTATGACAGTAATCGATTGGAAATTGTAAATGCAACAGAAGTGATTGGAACAGCTGAGCCACCGGTAATGGCTATCCGTAAAAAAAAGGATTCCTCCATTGTGAAAGCAATGATAATGGTTAAGAACAATGAATGTGATGCATTTGTTTCAGCAGGATCTTCAGGAGCAGTACTGGTAGGTGGACAGGTTATTGTTGGAAGAATAAAAGGTGTGGAGAGACCACCTTTAGCACCACTTATTCCGACTAAGGATGGAGTTTCCCTTTTAATTGACTGTGGAGCCAATGTAGATGCAAGACCATCTTTTTTAGTACAGTTTGCTAAAATGGGGTCTGTATATATGGAGAATGTTGTCGGAGTCAAGAATCCAAGAGTTGCAATTGTTAATATTGGAGCAGAAGAAGAAAAGGGTAATACATTAGTAAAAGAGACATATCCTTTACTTAAAAATTGTCCTGATATTAATTTTATTGGAAGTATTGAAGCCAGAGATATTCCAAAAGGGGAAGCAGATGTTATTGTATGTGATGCCTTTGTTGGAAATGTAATCTTAAAGTTATATGAGGGTGTTGGTGCTACATTAATTACAAAAGTAAAAGAAGGAATGATGTCTTCTTTGAGAAGTAAAATCGGAGCACTTCTTGTAAAACCTGCATTAAAGAATACATTAAAAACATTTGATGCTTCTGAATATGGTGGAGCACCATTACTTGGTCTAAAAGGGCTTGTGGTTAAAACACATGGCAGTTCAAAAGCACAGGAAATAAAGAATACATTAAAACAATGTATAACCTTTAAAGAACAAAATATAAACGAAAAAATCAAACAAGTCATTACAAGTGATGACGAGTAAGACGCAAGGAAGGTAAGAAATAATGGAATTTGAAAAATTAAAAAAAGTGATTGCAGAAGTTTTAAGTGTGGATCCGGAAGAAATTACAATGGACACAACATTTACAGACGATTTGGGTGCGGATTCTTTAGATGTATTTCAGATTATTATGGGACTCGAAGAAGAATTTGATATCGAGATTCCACCAGAGAAGGCTGAAAAAATTACAACCGTAGAAGAAGCGGTTGAATTGATTAAAAGTGAACTTAACTAACATCGAAAGCCCTTCAAGGGCTTTTTCGATTGTTATGGGATGTAATACGGTATTGTAAAATAAGAGAGGAACTATATGTTTGATGTTTATCCACTAACATTATTAGAAGAAAGAATTGGATATCAATTTAAAAACAAGGAACTTTTAAAAGAAGCGATAACCCATAGTTCTTTCGCAAATGAACAAAAAATAAATAAACAAAAAGATTATGAAAGATTAGAATTCTTGGGAGATGCTGTATTAGAATTAATTTCAAGTGATTTTTTATTTCATGAAAATCCGCAAATGCCAGAAGGAAAACTGACAAAAATGCGTTCTTCAATGGTGTGCGAGCCAGCGCTTGCTTATTGTGCAAGAGATTTAGAACTTGGAAAATTCATGCTCCTAGGCAGAGGTGAAGAGGCAACAGGTGGAAGAGAGCGAGAATCAATTACATCAGATGCCATGGAAGCGGTAATAGGTGCACTATATTTAGATGGTGGTTTTGCAGAAGCTCATAAGTTTATTCATCGATTTATTCTTTCGGATCTTGAAAATAAGATACTTTTTTATGACAGTAAGACGGTATTACAGGAAATGATACAGACCAGACAAAATACAAAATTTGAATACCATTTGGTAAAAGAAGAAGGACCAGACCACGAAAAGACTTTTGAGGTAGAGGCAATTGCCGATGATGTTGTCATTGGAAGAGGTCAGGGAAGAACCAAAAAAGCCGCAGAACAGAAAGCAGCTTACGAAGCCATCTTATTATTAAAACAACAAAATAAATAAAGCGTGGTAATAAGAAGACAAAAGACAGGAGAAAAAAATGTATCTAAAAAGCATAGAGGTACACGGATTTAAATCCTTTGCCAATAAAATCAATTTTCAATTTCATAATGGAATCACAGGTATAGTCGGACCAAACGGAAGCGGAAAGAGTAATGTTGCGGATGCGGTTAGATGGGTGCTTGGTGAACAGAGAATTAAACAGCTTAGAGGGGCATCTATGCAGGATGTCATTTTTTCCGGAACAGAAATGAGAAAGCCTTTGAGTTATGCTTATGTTGCCATAACACTTGATAATTCTGATCATCAGCTTGCAATTGATTATGATGAGGTTACGGTTTCAAGAAGAATTTACAGATCCGGTGAAAGTGAATATATGATAAATGGTACAGCTTGTCGTCTTCGTGATGTTAATGAGCTTTTTTATGATACCGGAATTGGTAAAGAAGGTTACTCCATCATTGGACAGGGTCAGATTGATGCCATCCTTTCAGGAAAACCGGAAGAGAGACGAGAATTATTCGATGAAGCGGCTGGTATCGTTAAATTTAAGAGAAGAAAAATAGCTTCAGAAAAGAAATTGGATGAAGAAAGACAGAATCTTGTTCGTGTAAATGATATATTAAGCGAATTGGAAAAACAACTTGGTCCACTGGAAAAGCAATCTGAAAAAGCCAAGATATACTTAAAGAAAAAAGAAGAATTAAAAACATTAGATGTTAATATGTTCCTTTTGGAAAACAACCGGATTAAAGAACAATTGGAGCAGGTAGAAGGCAATTATAAAATTGCATCTGATGACTTAGAACATACGAATACTCAATATGAAAATATTAAAGAAGAATATGATTCTATTGCTGTCAAACTGGAGCAATTAGAATTACAAATCGAAGAAGAGAGAAAAACAGTTAATGACACCGGATTAATAAGAGGAAAACTGGAAGGTGAAATTAATGTTTTAAAAGAGCAAATTCATTCCATTAAAGGTAATGAAGAACATCTTGAAACAAGAAAACAGAATGTTTCCGAATCAATTACCCAGAAGGAAGAAGAAAAAAGACAGGTAGAAGCACAGAAAAATAAAATTGAAGAAGAATTAAAGACTGCTCAAAATGCAAAAGAAGCTGTCAGAGAATTATTAAGTCAGATACAAGGTCGCATTGAGCATCTTAATAATGAAATAGAGACTGGTAAAAATACAATTATTCAGACGTTAAATGAAAGAGCGACAATCAAATCCAAGATGGAACGTCTTGAGACAATGTCTGAACAAATTGATATTCGTAAGGCTGAACTTACATCCAAAATTGTATCAACAAGAACGGATGAAGAAAAACAGCAGGATGAAATTCAGGGATTTGAAAAAGAATTTGAGACTATAACAGAAGAAATTAATACATTAAATACTTCCCAAAAGGAAAAAGAATTAAAGGCTGATTCCTTAAAGGAAGATATGACAAAAATGGATGAAACTCTGCGTGATAAACAGGTAAGTTATCATCAGGACAAATCAAAGTTGGATGCTCTTTCTAATATTACAGAACGTTATGAAGGATATGGCGGTTCTGTTAAACGTGTTATGGAGCAAAAAGACAAAAACAAAGGAATTATTGGTGTAGTTGCAGATATTATTAATGTAGATAAAAAATATGAAACTGCAATTGAAACTGCTCTTGGCGGCAACATTCAGAATATTGTAACAGATGATGAAGAAACTGCAAAAAAAATGATTGCATTTTTAAAGCAGGAAAAGGCAGGAAGAGCAACCTTTTTACCATTAACAAGTATTAAAAATCCCCAGGAATTTAAGACTCCGGAGGTTTTAAAAGAAGAAGGCGTATTAGGCTTAGCAGATTCTATTGTACAGACAGATAAAAAATATAGAGATGTTGCTACTGCAATGCTTGGAAGAATTGTAGTGGTAGATCACATAGACCATGCTGTTAAAATTGCCAAGAAATTCGGGTATGGTATTCGTATGGTAACATTAGAAGGCGAATTACTGATACCGGGAGGTGCAATTAGTGGTGGTGCCTTTAAAAACAACAGTAATCTTTTATCCAGAAGAAGAGAAATGGAAGAACTGGATAAGAGTATAAAAAAATATTTGGTAGAAATTGATGAATTACTCCAAAAAATTGAGAATACCAAGGAAGAAAGAAATCAGCTCCGTAAAGAAATAGAAACATTGAAATTACAGCTGCAGGATGCTTTTATCAAGCAGAATACTGCCAGATTAAATGTAACAGCAGCACGTAATAAACAGGAAGAAACACAGGCAGATTATAATTCACTGCAGAGCGAGTCCTCAGAACTTGAAAAGAAAATCGTTTCTATTCGTGATGAAAAAGAAACGATTAAACAAGAACTTGCTAATTCAGAAGAAATAGAAAAAAATACAGAACAACAGATTATCATTTTCCAAAAAGAATTGGAAACAGAGCGCAGTGAAGAAACAGTTCAGGCAGATGAGTTATCTAAAAAAGAAGTTGAAGTTGAAAAGATATTACAGCAGGTTGGCTTCGAACAGCAGAACATGAACAGAATCTGTTTGGAAAAAGAACGCTTTGATAATGAACTGTCCGAAATTATTGCAGAAATCAGCAATAGCTTAAACCAAATCGAGACAAAGCAACAAAGTATTTTAGAAATTGAAAAAACAATTGCAGCATCTCATACGACGCAGTCAGATACCGAAACTCAGTTAAAAGAACATGTATCTGAAAAAGAAAATCTTACAGCCAAACAAAAGAATTTCTTCTCTTCAAGAGAAGAACTGGCAGAGAAGATTACTGCACTTGATAAGGAAGTGTATCGTCTGAATGCTCAAAAGGAAAAACTTACAGAAGCGATTCAAAATCAGATTGATTACATGTGGAATGAATATGAAATCACACTACATGATGCTTCATTACTTCGTGATGAAGAAATGAACGATCTTGCTTCTATGAAGAAAGAAGTTTCTTCCTTACGTGATGAAATACGAAAATTGGGTGATGTTAATGTAAACTCAATTGAAGATTATAAAAATGTTTCAGAACGATATACGTTTTTAAAAACACAGCATGATGATTTAGTAGAGGCAGAAAAGACATTGGTTAGTATTATCGAAGAATTAGATGCTGCTATGAGAAAACAGTTCCGCGATAAATTCCAGAAAATCAATAATGAATTTGATAAGGTGTTTAAGGAATTATTTGGTGGCGGAAAAGGAACACTTGAATTAATGGAAGATGAAGATATTCTGGAAGCAGGTGTACGTATTATTGCACAGCCACCAGGCAAAAAACTTCAGAATATGATGCAGTTATCCGGTGGGGAAAAAGCACTGACTGCAATTGCATTATTATTTGCAATACAAAATTTAAAACCTTCACCATTCTGTTTGCTTGATGAAATTGAAGCGGCATTAGATGAAAATAACGTAGGAAGATTTGCTAAATATCTTCATAAATTAACAAAGCACACACAGTTTATTGTTATCACACACCGAA
This sequence comes from uncultured Lachnospiraceae bacterium, assembly GCA_964487395.1. GTDB lineage: Bacteria > Bacillota > Clostridia > Lachnospirales > Lachnospiraceae > RGIG8767. The sequence continues at coordinate 26,272 of CAZAQH010000006.1, forward strand.
GAGGTACTATGGAAAGTGCTGACCGTTTATATGGTATTACCATGCAGGAAAAAGGTGTCTCAACACTGGTGAGCGTTAATCTTATTGAAGATGATATTAAGTAATCGGGAGAATGTATGGAAGAAAAACAAGGGTTTTTTAGCCGTTTGAAACAAGGCTTAAGTAAAACAAGGGAGAATATTGTTAGTGGAATTGATTCTTTATTTGCTTCCTATGATAAAATTGATGATGATTTTTTTGAAGAATTAGAAGAAATTCTAGTCATGGGAGATGTTGGAATTAACAGTACACAGGCGATATTAGAACACCTGAAAAAGGATATCAAAGAAAATCATATTAAAGAACCTTCTGCATGCAAGGAATATTTAATCGATTCTATTAAGCAGCAAATGAAAGTAGAAGATGCAGATTATGATTTTTTGAAAGAAACATCCGTTGTTATGGTGATAGGCGTAAATGGCGTTGGCAAAACAACTACAATTGGAAAAATGGCGGCCCTTTTAAAAAGTCAGGGAAAAAAAGTATTAATTGCAGCGGCAGATACGTTTCGAGCTGCAGCCGGAGAACAACTTGAAGAATGGGCAAACAGAGCGGGCGTTGATATTATTAAGGGTGTAGAAGGCGCAGATCCGACCAGCGTGTTATACGATGCGCTTATGGCAGCAAAAGCAAGACATATTGATGTTCTTTTATGTGATACAGCAGGCCGTCTTCATAATAAAAAGAACCTGATGGAAGAATTAAAAAAAATGAATAGAATTATCGAAAGAGAATTTCCACAGGCAAGACAGGAAAATTTGATTGTGTTAGATGGCACGACAGGCCAGAATGCATTGGTGCAGGCAAGAGAATTTTCAGATGCAGCACCATTAACAGGTATTATACTTACCAAAATGGATGGAACAGCTAAGGGGGGAATTGCTATTGCAATTCAATCCGAATTATCCATACCGGTGAAATTTATTGGCGTTGGAGAAGCAATGGAAGATTTACAGGTATTTGATGCAGAAAAATTTGTAAATGCATTATTTGATAAAAAAGAAGGGGATTTATAATATGCTTACATTAAAAGAGTTTGAAGAGGCGTCTGAAGCAGTTAAAAAGGTTACGTTGGAAACAAAGCTTGTCTATAGTGATTTCCTGAGTATGCAGACTGGTAACAAAGTATACTTAAAACCGGAAAATATGCAGTTTACAGGAGCATATAAAGTTCGTGGTGCATATTATAAGATTTCCACATTAAAACAGGAAGAACGGGAAAAAGGATTAATTACGGCTTCAGCCGGTAATCATGCACAGGGCGTTGCATATGCTGCCAAATGTTTTGGTGCAAAAGCGACGATTGTAATGCCTACGACAACACCTCTTATTAAAGTAAATCGAACAAAGAGCTATGGAGCAGAGGTGGTTTTATATGGAGATGTATATGATGAAGCATGTGAGTATGCATATAAATTAGCAGATGAACATGGATATACCTTCATTCATCCATTTGATGATCCAGCAGTAGCAACCGGACAGGGAACTATTGCAATGGAAATTGTAAAAGAACTTCCTTTGGTTGATTATATTTTAGTTCCAATTGGTGGTGGCGGTCTGGCAACAGGAGTTTCTACACTTGCAAAATTATTAAATCCAAAGATTAAAGTGATTGGAGTGGAACCGGCAGGGGCTAACTGTTTACAGGCTTCCTTAAAAGAAGGAAAAGTAGTTACGCTTCCGACTGTAAGTACCATTGCCGATGGTACAGCTGTAAAAACACCAGGGAAAAATATCTTTTCTTATCTACAAAAAAATCTTGATGACGTAATAACAGTTGAAGACGAAGAATTGGTTGTTGCATTTTTGGATATGGTTGAAAATCATAAAATGGTAGTAGAAAATTCAGGCCTTTTAACGGTAGCAGCATTAAAACATCTGGATGTAAAGGATAAAAAGATTGTTTCGATTTTAAGTGGTGGCAATATGGATGTTATTACGATGTCCAGTGTTGTACAGCAGGGATTGATTTTACGTGACAGAATCTTTACAGTTTCTGTATTATTACCGGATAAGCCAGGCGAATTAAGCCGTGTATCCAGTGTAATTGCTCAGGAAAGTGGTAATGTTATCAAATTGGAGCATAATCAGTTTATTTCTATTAATAGAAGTGCTGCTGTTGAACTTCGAATCACACTGGAAGCATTTGGAAGTGAACATAAGAACAACATTATGGATAGACTGGAAAAAGAAGGCTACAAACCAAAACTTGTAAGAACAAATATTTAATTTATATCAGATAAAAACCGCAGATAAAACTGCGGTTTTTTTGTGTTTTTGGGCATACTTATATTAATAAAAATGAATTAATAAAGGAATATAAGTGTGAAAGAAAAAATAAGAGATTATGTAACAAAATATATATTAATTACCATAGCCACTTTTTTTTATGGAGTGGGAGTGACTCTTTTCTTAGATCCCAATAATATAATTCCGGGAGGAGTAACAGGAGTGGCGATGATTATTAGCCGCTTTATTCCAGTGCAGACAGGAACTTTAATTTTAATAATTAACATTCCGATTTTATATATTGGTTTGCGCAAATTTGGATTTCGCTTTCTGATTTCAACCATTTATGCAACGGTTGCTGTTTCCTTTTTTACAAATATATTGGAACCATATGGAGCCTTGAGTAATTCCATGCTTTTGGCAGCATTAATGGGAAATGTATTAATTGCAATTTCTCTTGTTGTGGTTTTTAGATTAGGTGCAACAACAGGAGGAATGGATATTATTGTAAAATTATTAAGAATTCGTTACCCTCATATTAAAACCGGCAATTTATTTTTTATGACAGATATTGTTATAATTTGTTTTTTTGGTATTATTTTCCGCAATATGGATGCAGCTATATATGCATTGATTGGCATTGTTGTTATGAGTGTTGTATTTGACAATGTGATGTATGGAAGAGATGAAGCAAAGATGATTTATATTATCAGTGATTATTCGCAGTTAATTGGTAAAAGAATTTTGGATGAACTTAATATTGGGGTGACATATCTGGGGGGACAGGGAGCTTATAGTGGCAAAAAACAAAATATTATTCTATGTGTGATGCGTAAAAATATTTCAATCCGTGTGGAAGAGATTGTAAAAGAAACGGATATGGATGCTTTTTTAATTGTTACCAATGCAACAGAAATTTATGGAGAAGGATATAAGGATATTTCCGCTGGAAAAATGTAGGAGATATCTGGCATTACAGATAAGAATGGGTTGCCTTAAAAAAGATTTAGTGGTAAAGTCTTTTTAAGTTTTAAAAGGATGTTTATTTATTTTTTTCGGGAGGAGAAACTTTGAAGCAATACATAAAGAAGATATTACTTGTTGTGATTCCTTTTTCTTTTCTGGCACTTGTTTTATATATTATGTTTCGAAATTCTTATCAGTCTATTCTAAAACAGTTACAACAGACTTCCATAGGAGTTTTTCTTGTTATGGCGGGTATTGGGTTGTTATATGAAGTATGGGATGCCATGCTAACCTTTCGACTAATCAGACCACAAGTAAAGGGACTTACTTATTGGGAGGCGTTACAGCTTATTTTTCTTGGTGTATTTATGAATATTGCTACATACGGAACAGGGATTAAACCTGCACAGACACTGGTGCTCGGGAAAAAAGGTATTAATTATGGACGTGCCTTTTCATTGCTTACCATGCCTTATATTTATCATAAGGCTGTTATTGTGATTTATGCCGTTATTATGGTTATATTGCAGAGAGCATTTGTTATCAAGCATTTTGGCGATTTACTGTATTATATGATTGCGGGATGTTTGTTTAGTTTTGTAATTATTATTGGACTAATCATGGTATGTTCTTCCAGACATGTATCTAATCTTTTATGTGCGGTGCTTGACTACCTGATTAAAAAAGAAAGATGGCAGGACAAAAAAGAAAAATTAAAACAATCCCTTCGTTATCTGTATGAAGAGACAAAAGAATTAATTAGAAATAAAAAAGCCTGGTGTCTTATGATTATCGGCAATTTATTTAAAATGAGTCTGTGGTATATCATTCCATTTTTTGCAGTTATTTCAATAGGTGAGCCGTTAAATGGAACTAATATACTTATGATTTTGACGACAACTGCCATTATGCAGCTTATAATTGGAGTGATTCCAACAGCGGGTGGGATGGTATCGACAGAGGTTGTCTATGTATTACTGTTTTCCAGATTATTTGATAGTTCCACAGCAGGAGCGACGATGCTTTTGTACCGCATGGCGACGTACTACATTCCCTTTTTAGTAAGCATTCCCATAATATTATCAATGAGAGTACTTCGAAAAAAATAACAAAGAATTTGGAGAAAACATATGAGAAGAAAAGACAGGGAAGTAACGGATATTAATGAAATTATAGAAATTATTAAGAGTTGTAAAACTTGTCATTTGGGAATAATGGATGAAAAATTTCCATATGTAGTACCATTGTCGGTTGGTTATGATTTAAATGAAGATAATGTAACTCTTTATTTCCATTGTGCCAAAGAAGGTAAAAAAATTGAATTATTAAAGAAAAATAATCAGGTTAGTTTTGAAATGTGCAATGAGGGAAAGCCAGTATTTGCTGAGAAAACACCTTGTAATTCGGGATATTATTATTCAAGTGTAATGGGAAATGGCAAGGCGATCTTTATAGATGATTATGAAGAAAAGGCACATGCACTTACACGAATTGTTTTTCATCAGGCAGGATTTAAATCGCATTTTACGAAAGAACAAGCAAATGCAGTATGCGTTTTTAAAGTTAATGTTGAAAATATAAGCGGTAAAAAGAAACCAAGTCCAATGTAAATTGTATGAGAAAAGAAGAGGAGCATTTACAATGAATTATTTTACATGTAAAAAGGGAATATGTATGTTGTGTATATTTATTTTGTTCTGTTTTTTTACCATGTCTTGCGGAAAAGCAAACAATATAAATAAAGAAAAAAAAGTAGATGGAGAAATAAAGGAGATTTCCACGACTCCATCTGAATTGCATGAAAAGATGTTCTTGGCAACTAGGTCTTGCTGGGGAGAAGTATCCAATACCCAAGATTATCTGGAAGATACACAATGGACGGTTTATTATGATGGAACGGTTGAGAAGTGTGAATTCTATCATATTAGTGGATATACACAGAAATCCATCTGGAAACTAAACGATACGGAATTTGAACAACTGTGTAAAATTTTAAATAAGGATTTTCAAAAAAAGATAAAAGAAGTAGATGCGTGCGACGGAGATGGATGGAGCATGCAGTTATATGGTGAAGATGGAACAGTTTTGCATTCTTTTGACGGATATATTTATGGAGTGGATGCATTAGAGAAAATAGAAGTTATTATCAGCAACACGGAAGACAAAAATATAACTTTTGATGAAGTCACATTAAATTCTACGGAAAAAATGCTGGAAATGGAATTGTCATATGAGCAGCCAAACGACGATAATATTCTTTCGAAGACATGGAAACTTTATTATGACAAAACGTTGGAAATTGATATATGTTACAAGGATGAGGGTGAAATCAAAACAGAAAATTGTATAATAACGGAAGCTGAATTTGAAAAAATAAACAAATTGCTTTCGGAAAATCATGGGCAATGGGGACAGGGAGAAGAAGTGTCTGACATGTGGTGTGTACAATCATATAATGTAAGAGGAGAGGATATTGATTTTTTTTACGGAGATATAAAGGGAACAGATTGTTTAGAAGAAATAAAGGATATACTGATTAGTTATTAAGGAATATATCTTAATAGTTATTATGTAAATAATTGTGGAAAAAAAGAGGATTACATAGTAATATATTTATATAGATATGAGCAAATAAATCTGTATCATACAGGGGATAACAAATGATGTTAAATAATGGAGACGTGAATGGATGGGGAATCTAAATATTGTAATACTTAATATGGTATGCGCAGTATTTTTAGCAATAGTAGCTCTTTTGCTCTTTTATTTTTTTATTAAAGAAAAAAATAACAGAAAAAAACTTGTAAAAGAACATGATAGGCTGCGTGTTAGTGAAGAACAATACCGCATTGCATCAGATGCGTTTCATTTGAATGTGGCAAGATATGATATAGAACATGGGATTTATTACAACAGCAGCCAGATACTTAATGATTTAGGTTTTTCAGATAAGATAGAAAATGTACCGCAGGTATTTATTGATGCAGGGGTGATTGCACCGGAATGCATTGATGAACTGCGCTTTTTTATGAACAGATAAAAAAAGGTGAGATTAAACGCAGTTCTACTATATCACTTAAATCACCGGACGGAAGCTATCGATGGTTTAAGGCACAGGCAACAATAATCTGTGATTCTAATAAGAATCCATATCAGGCGATTATTGTATATAACGATGTCACAGAAGAAAGAGAAAAAGAAGCGGTTTATTTAAAATGGAATCAATCTGTTCAGCAAAAGGATCCCAGATCTTATACGTTGTTTCGTTGTAATTTAAGCAAGGGTGCGTCATTTGATTCTATAGAGGGTGCGCTTCTTCAGATTAATTTTGATAAAAAAATCAATACATTTAATGAAAGAACATTAGAATATGCCAGTCGATATGTATTTGTGGAGGATTATGAACGGTATGTTTCCGTGCTTAATTCGGAAGCATTACTGGCCGGTTATTATCGGGGAGAGCGAACAGAAGAAATAGAATACAGGGAATGTCTTAAAAATGGGACAATTCGTTGGATACAGTTAAAGATTGAAATGGTTCAATATCAGGACAGTGAAGATATTGAAATCTTTTTGATGTATGAAAATATTGATGATAAAAAGAAAAATGAGCAAATAACTATGCAGAAAGTGGAAAATGATCCACTGACCGGAATACTAAATCGATTTGCTTTTAAAGATAAGTTAGAACAGTTATTTGCTTCAAGCGAGTCGAATAAAAGACATGCATTAATTTTACTTGATATTGATAATTTTAAATTATTAAATGACAGCTTCGGTCATGCTACAGGCGACCAGGAATTAGTAGATATTGCGAAAAATCTTTCAAGAGTTATGGATAAAGGTGATTTTGTCGGAAGATTAGGAGGAGACGAATTTATTATTTGTCTTAATAATATTCCGAATATTTCTTTTGTTGAAAAAAAAGCGTCTCAGATACAATCACTGATACGTAAGTCAATAAGCCGAGAGATTACAATTTCGGCAAGTCTTGGCATTTCATTATATCCGGAACATGGAACTAATTTCAATGTTTTGTATCATAAAGGTGATGATGCGTTATATATTGCTAAGGGAAGCGGTAAGGATACCTATCATATATATAGTGAAGACACGGGAACAGGAATTGATTATGAAGAGGAAGAGATAACAGGACAAAATTCTGAAGCCAAAAATCTTATTGCCAAACGTCGTATGATAGTGATTGATGACGATACGGAAAATCAGAATGTATTGGAAAAAGTATTTCATGATGATTATTTTATTATATATGCCAAGGATGAAAAGACGGCATTAATCAGAATTCGTTTATATGGAAAAGCAATTTCTGTTATTTATTTAAACATAGATTCTACAGGGATAGATGGTTATTATGTTTTAGAACAACTACAAAAGAATAAAGAACTTAAATTTATTCCGGTTGTTATAATTGGCAATATTTCGCAAAGAGAGATGTGCCTGCGTATGATTACGATGGGGGCTTCGGACTTTGTACTTAAACCGCTTGATGAGAACATATTAAGAATTCGAACTAATTCTGCAATCTGTAAATCTGAGAATGAAATGCTGCACGATGAAAATAGTTTATTGAGTTTGCAGAGAGATTTAGAGACTAAATACCATGCAGTGTTTGAAAATATCGGAACGGTTGTTATTGAGTACAATTGGCTGGGTGGTACTTTTTCATATGATTCGACAATTTCAAAATATATTGCAGGTAATTTTGATGACAGACCTTTGTGGCAGATTCTTCTATCAGATATGGTAGCCAGTTCTATTGATGTTTCGGCAATGCAGAATATGGTTCATGGTTTAGCTGAAAAGACGAATCAGCCTAATGGAAGTATGGAGGTAATGTTAAAAACACCAGATAAACATAAACACTGGTTTAGTATGCATGCATTCAGACGTCTAAATGAATTTAATGTTACAAGTAAGATTATTATCACCTTCACAGATATAAATGATGATGTACTGGCTGATGAAAAACTAAAATTTCAGGCAGAACGAGATGATTTAACAGGAATATATAATCGAAGAACTTTTTTGAAAAAGGTAGAGGAAGAAGTTCGTAATCATCCCGCTAATACATTTTATCTGTTTATGGGCGATATTGATAATTTCAAATTTATCAATGAAAGATTTGGAAGACAAAAAGGTGATGAATTACTGCAGTATACTGCGGAGAAATTATCAAACCTTGCTGTAAAAGTGGATTTATGTGGAAGACTTTTAAATGATAATTTTGCTATTTTAATTCGAAATGAAAGAGAAATAACAGAGAAAATAAAACCATTAATTGAAAATCTATATGAAAATTATCCACTTGGAATTAGAATTACCTGTACAACAGGTGGATATTTGATAGATGATCAGGATATTATTGCTGATGATATTTTGGATAAAGCTTCGCTTGCAAGAGACAGCATAAAGGGAAAATATGGAGAATATTTTGCTGTATATAATGACAGCATGATAAAAAAGATACAGCAGGAAAAAGAAATAACCAATCACATGGAAGAAGCATTGGCTAACCGGGAATTCCAGGTTTATTATCAGCCGCAGTTTAATCATGCAACGAGGCAGATTGTCGGAGTTGAGGCACTTGCAAGATGGATAAGCCCGCAAAAAGGAATGATTATGCCGGGTGTTTTTATTCCTGTTTTTGAAAAGAATGGATTTATCACTAAATTAGATGAATTTGTATGGAATCGTGCAGCAATGGATATGCGTAACTGGATGGAGAGAGGATATAATCCGGTTCCGGTTTCTGTTAATGTCTCAAGAGAAGATACAAATGATCCAAAGTTGTGTGATAAATTACTTGATATTGTAAGAAGAAATAATATCCCTATTGAATTATTCCGATTGGAAATAACAGAGAGTTTGTTTGTAGAGGATGCACAGAGACTTATTGAAGTCGTTGACAAGTTACATTCCCTTGGATTTTTGATAGAAATGGATGATTTTGGAAGTGGTTATTCTTCGTTAAATATTTTAAAGGATGTTTCCGTAGATGTTTTAAAACTGGATCTTCGATTTTTCTATGGAGATAAAAACCTGGATCGTGGCGGAGCAATTGTAAATGCGGTTATGAGAATGTCGCGCTGGCTTAGAATGCCTGTTATTGCAGAAGGTGTAGAGACTAAGGAACAGGCAGATTTTTTACTGAGTTTAAATTGTCATGTTATTCAAGGATATTTATATGGGAAACCTATGCCACATGAAGAATTTGAAAAGAATATGCTTGATAACGAAGTAAAAATTGAAAAACCGCCAAGTGATATTGTTACAGATATAAAAATGGATGATTTCTGGAATCCAAAATCCTGGGATTCACAAATTTTTAACAGCTATATCGGTGCTGCAGTAATATTTGAATTCTGGAATGGGGAATATGAAATAATCAGAACCAATCGACAATTTATAGATACGTTACAGCTTAAACAGGATTATATGCTTCCAACCAATGATCTTCTTAAGTTCTTACAACATGATCGAACTAAATTTGATGAAGCCGTCAAATATGCGGTGCAGACAAGCGGGGAAGTAAAAGTTGATTTAAAAGGCATTTCGGGTGCCGACGATAGTATGATTTCGATACATGCTATTATGCGTGTGATAGCAAAAAGTAAAGAAAGAACTTTGTTTTTTGCTACCATAGAAAAAATTGAGTCATAATTTATTAGAAAAGGAGTGTCTAGTAAAAATACTTGACACTTCTTTTTTGCTGTTATATACTAGGTATTGTTGTTGAGGAGATACTATGGAAAAAATAGTAGAGCAAGGTTTGTTATATGATTTTTATGGTGAATTATTAACGGCACATCAAAAACAGGTTTATGAGTCAGTTGTTTATAATGACATGTCATTAGGTGAAATTGCTCAGGAAATGGGTATTAGCAGACAAGGTGTATTTGATCTTATCAAAAGATGTGACAAGACATTACAGTCGTATGAAGACAGACTACATTTAATTGAGAAATTTTCTAAGGTAAAACAGACCGTCCAGAAGATTGAAGAACATACAACCCAGACAGAAATCAAGAAATTGGCACATCAGATTCTGGAGGATATATAGAATGGCATTTGAAAGTTTAACTGATAAATTACAAAATGTTTTCAAAAACTTAAAAAGCAAAGGTCGTCTTACAGAAGCAGACGTAAGACTTGCTTGTAAAGATGTTAAGATGGCACTTTTGGAAGCAGATGTTAATTTTAAAGTAGTAAAGCAGTTTATTAAGGCTGTTGAAGAGCGTGCAATTGGTTCGGATGTAATGAATGGATTAAATCCGGGACAGATGGTCATTAAGATTGTTAATGAAGAAATGACCTCTCTTATGGGCTCTGAGACAACAGAGATTCTTATGCAGCCGGGAAAAGCGATTACCGTCATTATGATGTGTGGTCTTCAGGGTGCAGGTAAGACGACGACTACTGCCAAGATAGCAGGAAAGTTAAAACAAAAAGGTAAGAAACCACTGTTAGTTGCCTGTGACATTTATCGTCCGGCAGCAATTAAGCAGTTACAGATAAATGGAGAAAAGCAACAGGTTGATGTTTTCTCTATGGGAGACAAATTAAGTCCGGTTGATATTGCAAAGGCATCTTTAGAACATGCAGCTAAAAATGGTCATAACGTAGTAATTTTAGATACGGCTGGTCGTCTTCACATTGATGAAGAAATGATGCAGGAGTTACAGAATATTAAAAGTAATGTAGATGTACATCAGACATTACTTGTTGTGGATGCTATGACAGGACAGGATGCAGTAAATGTAGCTGCAGACTTTAAAGATAAAATTGGTATTGATGGTGTTATACTTTCTAAAATGGATGGCGATACCAGAGGTGGTGCTGCCTTATCTATTAAAGCAGTAACAGAATTACCAATCTTATTTGTTGGTATGGGTGAAAAACTCTCAGATTTAGAGCAGTTTTATCCGGATAGAATGGCTAATCGAATATTGGGTATGGGTGATGTGCTTACTTTGATTGATAAAGCACAGGAAAGCATGGCCGATATTGATAAGGATAAAGAAAAGCAGATGGCTGCCAGAATGAAGAAAGGTAAATTTGATTTTGAAGATTACCTGGAAAGCATGAAGCAGATGAAAAAAATGGGTGGAATGGGAAGCATTCTTTCTATGATGCCTGGAATGGGAAGCAAGCTTGGAGATATAGAATCCATGGTAGATGAAAAACAGCTTGCCCATATGGAAGCTATTGTACTTTCAATGACACCACAGGAAAGACAAAAACCAAAGCTTCTAAATCCACAGAGAAAGCATCGTATTGCAAAGGGTGCCGGTGTTGATATTAGTGTAGTGAATCGTTTCATCAAACAGTTTGAACAAAGCCAGAAGATGATGAAACAGCTCCCAGGCATGATGGGAGGTATGGGTGGTAAAAAAGGTAAGTTTCGACTTCCTTTTTAAATAAACAAAGGTTTTACTTTGTAAGATAAATAATGATTAAGAGATAAGAAAGGAATTAAAAAAATGTCA
>CAZAQH010000006.1:38022-40242 GCA_964487395.1 uncultured Lachnospiraceae bacterium
AAATGTCAGTAAAAATCAGATTAAAAAGAATGGGACAGAAAAAAAATCCTCTTTACAGAATCGTAGTTTCAGATTCAAGATCACCTAGAGATGGAAAATTCATCGAAGAGATTGGAACATACAATCCAAACACAGATCCAAGTGAATTCAAAGTAGATGAAGAACTTGCTAAGAAATGGCTTGCAAATGGAGCTAAACCTACAGAAGTCGTTGGCAAAATCTTAAAATTAGCTGGAATTGAGAAATAATCTCATTACAAATTAGACGCTTTTGGAGGTGGACTATGAAAGAATTAGTAGAAGTGATCGCAAAAGCACTTGTTGACAATCCGGATGAAGTAGTCGTGACAGAAAAGGAAGACGGTAGAAATATTACAGTAGAACTTCATGTAGCTGCTTCTGATATGGGAAAAGTAATCGGAAAACAGGGAAGAATTGCAAAAGCAATACGTTCTGTTGTGAAAGCTGCCTCATTAGGAGACAATAAGAGAGTGGATGTGGAAATCATCTAATCAAACAATAAGGGACACTCGAAAGAGATGTCCCTGTTTTTTACAATAACGTCATATTTCTCATGGCTGTTATGGATTATGAAAGAAAAGGATTAAATATGGAAGAAATGCTTCAGGTAGGGGTAATCTCTTCGACCCATGGTGTAAGAGGAGAAGTAAAGGTTTTTCCGACAACAGATGATGCAAAACGATTCGATAAGTTGAAGGAAGTTATAATTAAAACAAATAACGTTGAAAAGACACTTCATATTAAAAGTGTAAAATATTTTAAAAATATGGTAATTTTAGGCTTTAAAGAATATGAAACATTAAATGAAGTTGAAATTTTGAAGGGACAGCCACTTTATGTAACAAGAAAGCAGGCGGTACCTCTTTTAGCGGATGAATATTTTATTGCCGATTTAATAGATATGGATGTTGTTGATGAAGAAGCTTCACTCAAAGGTAAAATAACAGATGTTATGCAAACGGGTGCTAATGACGTTTATGTAATTACGTTAGAAGATGAGCGGGAATTTTTACTTCCGGCAATAAAAGAATGTGTACGCAAGATAGATATGAAGGAAAGAGTAATGTATATTCATATTATGGAAGGATTATTGGAATGATGAAGTTTCATATTATGACGTTGTTCCCGGAAATGATTTCGGGCTGTATCTCATCCAGTATATTGGGAAGAGCCATTCAGAACGATTATATTCAAGTAGAACTGTATAATATCAGGGATTATACACTTGATAAGCATAAAAAAGTTGATGACTATCCATATGGTGGTGGTGCCGGAATGTTGATGCAGGCTCAGCCGATATATGATAATTATCAGGATATTATTAAAAAAATTGGTACTGATAAAAAAGTAAGAACGATATATTTAACTCCACAAGGAAGTGTGTTTAACCAGCAGATGGCAGTGGATTTTTCCAAAGAAGAAAATCTGATTTTTCTTTGTGGTCATTATGAAGGTATCGATGAACGTGTTTTAGAAGAAATTGTTACAGATTATGTTTCTATTGGAGATTATGTTCTTACAGGTGGAGAAATGCCGGCAGTCGTGATGTTAGATGCAATATCACGCATGGTTCCGGGAGTGCTTAGTAATGAAGAGTCGGGAGAAACGGAATCTTTTTATGACGGTCTTTTGGAATATCCACAATACTCAAGACCAGAGGTGTGGAACGAGAAAAAAGTACCGGATGTATTATTAAGTGGTCATCATGCTAATATCGAAAAATGGAGACATGAGGAATCTATCAAACGAACCAAGGAACGACGACCTGATTTGTATGAAAAATATCTTGCAAATAAAGGAAATATATGATATATTACTAAGGTCGCAAAAATAGATGGTCCTCTGTTACAAGATGTGTATTAAGAACATCCATATAAAAGGAGAACAGACATGAACGAAATTATTAAAAGTATTGAAGAAGAACAGTTAAAAACAGAAGTTCCTGCTTTCGAAGTTGGTGATACTGTAAAAGTTTACGGTAAAATCAAAGAAGGTAATCGTGAAAGAGTTCAGATATTTGAAGGAACAGTTTTAAAGAAACAGGGCGGAAGCAACCGTGCAACATTTACTGTTAGAAAAACATCTAATGGTGTTGGCGTTGAAAAAACCTGGCCTTTACATTCTCCAAATGTAGAGAAAATCGAAGTAGTTAGAAGAGGTAAAGTAAGAAGAGCTAAATTAAACTACTTAAGAACTTTAG
>CAZAQH010000006.1:40252-50636 GCA_964487395.1 uncultured Lachnospiraceae bacterium
AAAGCAAAAGTTAAAGAGATTGTTAAATAATATTTTGCAACGTAAGGGACAATGTTTTCATTGTCCCTTTTTTCATTTTCTTAAATATGTTATAATCCAATAAGCAATTAATACAAAAGCAAAGGTGGAATCCATTACGGGCAGAAAAGGATTGTGCTTTTACCGCAAAAGAGTAAAAGTATCAAATAGCGCAGTACATGAAATATTAAATTATATAGTTGGAATTGTAGCGGCTCTTGTTTTAGCATTTCTCATTGTGTTTTGCTTTGGAATGAAGACAAGTGTTATTGGTGTGTCCATGGAAAATACATTATATAACGGACAGACCATTTTGATTAATCGTATTGCATATTTATTATTCCAGCCAAAAGCAGGAGATATTATTGTTTTTCTCCCTAATGGTAATCAGAATACGCATTATTATGTTAAACGTGTTGTGGCGACACCAGGTGATGAAGTTGAGTTCATTGACGGAAGACTCTATGTAAATGGTGAACCGGAAGAAAAAGAAGAATATGATAAAATAGCAGATCCCGGAATAGCAGAAAGTAAAATAGTTTTGGGTGATGATGAGTATTTTGTACTTGGCGATAATCGAAATAATAGTGAAGACAGCAGATCCGGTAATATTGGACCTGTAAATAAAAGACTGATTGCAGGTAAAGCCTGGTTTCATTCAGGTCATGAAGACCAGATGTTTGGCTTTATAAAATAGAAATGGAGTTTATAATATGAATTATCAATGGTATCCCGGTCATATGACAAAAGCAAAGCGTATGATGCAGGAAGACATTAAATTAATCGATTTGATTATAGAGATTGTTGATGCAAGAATACCAATCAGCAGCCGTAATCCGGATATTGATGAGCTCGGGAAAAACAAATCCAGAGTAGTGCTTTTAAATAAATCAGATTTAGCGGATCCGACTGTGAATCAGGAATGGATGGAATATTTTAAGAAACAGGGGATTTTTGCAGTAGAAATCAATTCAAAAGCAGGAACCGGACTTAAAAACATTCAAAATACAGTGAATGAGGCATGCAGGGAAAAAATAGAAAGAAATAAAAAAAGAGGTATTCTTAACAGACCTGTTCGAGCTATGGTAGTTGGAATTCCTAATGTGGGTAAATCAACGTTTATTAATTCTTTTGCCGGAAGAGCATGCACCAAAACAGGCAATAAGCCTGGTGTGACAAAAGGTAAGCAATGGATTAAACTAAATAAAAATTTAGAACTTTTAGACACTCCCGGAATTTTGTGGCCTAAATTTGATGATAATTCAATTGGCATGAAGCTTGCATTTATAGGTTCTATTAACGACGAAATTTTAATTACAGAAGAACTGGCAGTGGATTTCATTCTATTTATTAAAAAACAGTATCCCAATTGTCTAAAACAGAAATATGAATTTACCGAAGAAATAAAAGATGGTTATGATTGTCTGTCACTTGTCGCATTGAAACGAAAATGCCTGTTGAAGGACGAAAAGCCTGACATAGAAAAGGCAGCCAGAATATTATTAGATGATTTCAGAAGTGGAAGACTTGGAAGATTATCGTTAGAAAGACCTAAATATAAGGCATAGAAAGGCATGTTATGAAAAATATTTTAAAAGAGATATTAAGTACAAGTATATATATATTGTGCGTATTGATTTTAACGTATCTGATTATTCATTTTGTTGGACAGAGAACGGAAGTTATTGGTTCTAGTATGGAACCCACATTACAGAGTGCAGATAATCTGATTGTAGAAAAAATAACATATCGTTTTCGGGATCCTCAAAGATATGATATTATTGTTTTCCCTTACAAATATCTTAAGAAGACATATTATATTAAAAGGATAATTGGACTGCCGGGAGAAAAGGTTTATATAGACAGTGAAGGCAATATTTATATTAATGATGAGTTATTGGAAGAGTCCTATGGAAAAGAGACTATTTTAAATGCAGGTCTTGCATCAACGCCAATTACACTTGGTGATGATGAGTATTTTGTTATGGGAGATAACCGTAATGATAGTCAGGACAGCAGGGATCCAAGCGTAGCCAATATTAAACGAGATGATATTATTGGCCGTGCATGGGTTAGAATATGGCCATTCTCTAAATTTGGTAAAATACAGCATCAATAATAGTAAAATAGAGCACATCTTAAGATGGGCTCTATTTTTAAAAGGAGTTTACTATGGAAAAAAAGATTACAGACATTAAAAAAATAATTAGCGGAACTGAATTAGAAAAGTTAGAGGCATGTATTGATACTTATAAAGAGGATACGCGTGATGGAGTACAAAAAGAAATAGAAAAAGCCAGACGTAAACTTCAAAAATGGGAAGAAGAAAAAGAACGAATTGAAAAACTAAAATATTATGAAAAAAAATATGATATGTATGAATACATTTGTGGGATTGATGAAGTTGGAAGAGGACCACTGGCAGGACCTGTAGTTGCTGGTGCGGTTATTTTACCGAAAGACTGTAAAATCCTATATATTAATGATTCCAAACAGTTATCAGAGAAGAAACGAGAAGAATTATATGATATTATAATGGAACAGGCAGTTGCAACAGGTATAGGCTATGCGTCACCTGAAAGGATAGATGAAATTAATATCTTACAGGCTACTTATGAAGCCATGCGTGAAGCTATCAGTAAACTGAGCATAACACCCGATATATTATTAAATGATGCGGTTACCATTCCAAAAGTGACGATTCAACAGATTCCGATTATAAAGGGTGATGCAAAAAGCATCTCGATTGGTGCAGCAAGTATTATTGCAAAAGTAACAAGAGACAGACTTATGGTAGAATATGACCAGATATTTCCGGAATATGGATTTGCATCCAATAAGGGATATGGTGCAGCTACACATATTGATATGATTAAGAAAATTGGTCCGTGTCCAATACATAGAAGAAGCTTTATTAAAAATTTTTATTCCGTATAAAAGTAGAAGAATATAGAAAGGGCAAGGTGTTAGAATATGGCATTTGATTTGTTAAATATGCTTCCACACAAGGGCACAAGTGAAGTGAAAACAACAATAAACACACAGAGCATTCCGACAGATTCTGTGGAAGCACAAAAGATTTTTGCTGCCATTCGTTCATTAATGCCTGGGCAGACAATTCAGGGAGAATTGTTACAGAAAGAAGGAAATAGTATTCAGCTTCTTCTGTCTAATAATATAATTTTCAATACAAAACTTGAACAGGATTTAAATTTAAATATGGGTCAAATGATAACCTTTGAAGTTAAGGGGAATAAAAATGGACAATTGGTATTAAGACCATTATTTGAGAATGTATCGCAGGACCCAAATGCAGTAAAAGCGTTAGAGGCAGCCTCCATTAAGGTAAATGATCAGACACTTACTATGGTAAATGAATTAATGAAAGAGGGCATGCCTGTTAATAAAGATATGCTTGCAAATATCAATCGTCAGATGAACTTATTTCCGGATGCAGATATTTCGGATATTGTATTACTACATAAGATGGATTTGCCGGTTAATGAGAATACTTTAAATCAGATTCATCTCTATCAAAATAACAATCAGTGGATGATAGAAAATTTAAATGAATTCACAGGACATTTAACGCAGATGCTAGACCAGGTGTATGCAGAAGGTACTGATAAAGGAGATGCACTTCTTTCAAAACTTTTACAGGTTTTTAATCCTACCAATTCAGAGGCGGTAGATGTGCCATTGCAGGATAATACGATTACCAATACCATGCAGGAAAACGTTACTGATAAACAGGTGATTAATGAAAATACTTTAAAAAGTGAAACAATTAATCAGGATAAGGCTGTAATACAATCCGATTCTACTTTGGAAACGGATATGACGGATAAAAATCCAAAATTAAATTCAAACTCCATGGAGGATTTTTTTGAAAGCATTATGGGGAAGGATTCCAAAGCAACAATACATAAGAATTTATTACTGCTTATGAAAAATGAGATGCTTATGAAACCCGAACAGATATCAGAAGATGGTTATGTGAAACAATATTACGAAAAACTTCACGATATAACATCTAAGATTGAGAATCTGATGAAAGAGAGTGGAAAAGCAGACAGCAGTTTTTCAAAGGAAGTGACACAGCTAAAGAGTAATGTTGAGTTTATGAATCAGATAAACGAGGCTTATCATTATATTCAGCTGCCACTTAAGATGAATAACAGTCAGGCAAATGGAGAACTGTATGTATATAGTAGAAAGAAAAGCAAAGAAACAGATAACGGAAAGCTGACAGCTCTCTTACATCTTTCCATGGAGCATCTTGGTAATATGGATATTTTCCTTTCCTTAGAACAGGATAAGTTAAGCACAAAGTTCTCTTTAGAAAAAGAGGAAATGCTTGATTTCATTGAGGAGCATATAGATGAATTAAATGCCCGTTTGAATAAAAAAGGTTATGTTACTGATACAAAAGTGTCTGTAATGGAAAAAAAGGAACAGGACGTAATTCATACAATATTACAAGAAGAGCCGGAACCACGTATCTTATCAAAGCAATCTTTTGATGCAAGAGCATAGAAGGTGACAACATGATAGAAAATGAAAAGAAAAAAAATAAGAGTGCAATAGCACTTTCATATGATCCTGAGGAAGAAGCACCAAAGGTCATTGCAAGCGGAAAAGGAATTCTTGCTGATAAAATCATAGAAAAAGCTAAGGAATCGAATGTGCCGGTTCATAGAGATGATAAATTAGCAGCAACTCTTTCAAAATTAGAAATTGGCGATATGATTCCACCGGAACTTTATGAGGCAGTTGCGGAGATCCTTGTTTTTGTAGATGCACTTGAAAAAATAAAAAGCAAATCAAAAAATTAGAAGGAATTCACAAATTTGAATAAAAGAAGAGTAGGAACTTTTTACGAGGAAGCAGTATGCGAATATTTAAAAAACTATAATATTAAAATTTTAGCAAACAATTTCAGGTGTAAATCAGGTGAAATTGATATTATAGGACAAGATGGAGAATGTACTGTTTTTTTCGAGGTTAAATACCGTAAGAATGGAGCGTTTGGCAATCCATTAGATGCAATAACAGAGCAAAAGCAAAAAACAATTTGCAAATGTGCTGCCTATTATTGCATGCAGCATAAAGAAATAACACAGGTGCGGTATGATGTAATTGGAATACTTGGCAGTGAGATTACTTGGATTAAAGATGCTTTCGAACATAGAGGATATTCTTTTTTATAGGGTATATATTGAATTATTTATTAAAGTAGTCTTGCCAGAATTTTGTGATATACAGGGGGTATAAATGTGGAATTAATAAGAAAAAAGAATTCAATACATTCTATGGAGTTAAAAAACAGGAATGGAGTAAGTTATCTGCAGTTTCCTGAATTTGAAAAGACCGGGCTGGTAAAGCATCTTTTTACAACAAGAGCAGGTGGTGCCAGTGAAGGCTATCTTGGAACCATGAACCTTTCTTATTCAAGAGGCGATAAAAAAGAAAATGTCGATGAAAATTTTCGCAGGATAGCAGAAATTTTAGATTGTCCATTGGAACGTTTTGTTTTATCGGCACAGACACATACAACGAATATCAGAATTGTTTCAAAAGAAGATTGTGGAAAAGGAATTTTTAAAAAAGCAGATTATACAGATGTGGATGGACTGATTACGAATGAGAAAAATCTTGTCTTATCCACTTTTTTTGCTGATTGTGTTCCACTTTTTTTCCTTGATACCAAAAGAAAAGTGATAGCTCTTTCTCATTCGGGATGGAGAGGGACAGTTGGAAAAATAGGTGAAAAGACAATTGAATTAATGTGCAGCGAATTTGGAAGCGAGAAAAAGGATATTATTACAGCAATTGGACCGTCTATATGCAAGGATTGTTATGAAGTTGGCCCGGAGGTTGCAAAAGCTTTTTATGATGTATTTTCAAAGGAGCAGACAGACAAAATTGTATATCCTAAGAAGGATGGGCATTATCAATTAGATTTATGGCAGGCAAATTATCAAATATTTCTTGATGCAGGATTACAGCCACAGCAGATATGCATAACAGATATTTGTACCAGCTGTAATAAGGAAAATTTGTTCTCGCATAGAGCAAGTAATGGAAAAAGAGGAAATTTAGGTGCATTTATGATGCTTACTTAAGAAAAAATTAATGGATTTACGAACTTTACCTTAAAAAATTAATGTTTTAATTAAAAAGAAGCGAGGGGCAACTTATGATGAATATATTAGTATGTGATGATGAAAAAGAAATAGTAGATGCAATCGAAATCTATTTAATGCAGGAAGGTTATAACATTATAAAAGCATATGATGGTGAACAGGCCATAGAAGCATTGAAGAAAAATGATATACATTTATTAATTATTGATATTATGATGCCAAAGTTAGATGGAATACATGCCACATTAAAAATAAGGGAGTACAGCAGTATTCCAATTATATTTTTATCGGCAAAATCAGAAGATGCAGATAAAATTCTGGGATTAAATATTGGAGCAGATGACTATATTACCAAGCCATTTAATCCACTTGAATTAATTGCACGTGTGAAATCGCATTTAAGAAGATATACGAAGTTTGGCAACTTAAATTGTGATGATAATAATATCTATAAAACAGGCGGTCTTATTATTAATGATGAGACAAAAGAAGTAACGGTTGATGGAGAAATTGTAAAACTGACACCAATTGAATACAATATTTTATTATTACTTGTAAAGAACCAGGGAAGAGTATATTCCATAGATCAGATATATGAAAATATCTGGGAGGAAGAGGCAATTGGAGCAGATAATACAGTAGCAGTACATATTCGTCATATTAGAGAAAAAATCGAAATCAATCCAAAGGATCCCAGATATTTAAAAGTGGTATGGGGCGTTGGATACAAGATAGAAAAACAGTCCTAAAGATTGTTTCATAAGAAAGGATTAATTTTATGAAAAAAGGAATAAGCAAAGGAAAAAGAAGATTTTTTATCTTTATGACCAGACTGACAGCAATTATTTTTGCAGCATGTATTACAATTGTATTTGCAGGTTCCTATATTACAGTTAAAACACAGAATGGCAATTATCGTTACATATTATCACAGACTAACCGAAATCAAGTTCCATTTGAAAATTCGGAAATTTTTTCAGATTTATTTCGGGATAGTATTAATGATGTAACAAGAATGTGCGTAATTAAAAACCAATTAGAGACAAATGGAAAATATGACAGTAAAAAGGTTGTTGATATTACTTCATATGCAAATCGTACAGATGTATTGGTTGATGATAGTATAACAGCTGAATTTTATCTGGATGATTTAATTAAGTGGGGAAATTATGATTTTGATTTCAAATCCGTATCAGGTACTTCACAGGAATTAGATGCATATTTTAATTCATTAAAGCAATCCTCACAGAATAACAGACAATCGAAATTATCAACAGATACACAGATATCGGAAGATACTGATGGTGCAGTTGAAGTAGAGGTTTTAGATGTATTAGTGCCAAGATACAAAACGGTAGAGGGCAAGGATTTAATTGAATACGCTTCTAATAGAGCGGAATACGCAGAACTGGTAAGTAATTTACAAGTTGCAGCACAGAACTTATTCCAGAATTATACCGAATATACGAAATATAATAATATATATGGAGATGAAAAAACGAATATTCGTTATTGCTATCAGATGGTCAATGACGATAAGATTGTTCGTTACAGTAATCTTGAAGAAAATGTAACTAATTTATCGATTGATAAAATAACTGCGCTTTTTGCAGAAGATACAAAGTTTATTTATTACAATGCTGACAAAATGCAAATCAGCACAAATACTAATATTAATGCACAGCAGATGAGAGAAATAACAGGTGCATATGAGTATTCCTTTGGAGATAATTCAAGAGTTTGGATATCTGTTGATGGAACATATTTGAGTGATGATGTCTTTAAAAATGCGAGAGATACATATGTTACCAGAACTCCGTACTACAATATGCTTTTAATTATTTTGTCGGTAACATTTGCCATTAATCTTTTATGTTTATGTTTGTTAACGGTACAGGAAAGCAGAATTACAACTTTAGCAGAAGCTGGTCAGAAACTTAAAAAAGGTGACAGAATTCCACTTGAAGTATTTATTGCAGCTTTTTGTGCAGTGATATATGGGCTGGTAGTTCTTTTTACAGAAGTGTACCATTATATACTGACAATTGGTTTTAAAGGGTATATATCCATTGCAATTGTATGTATGTATGCTTTGTTACTCAACGTGTTGTTACTTGCATTTTATTTAAGCGCGATAAGAAGAATAAAAAGTAAACGGATTTTTTATGATTCAATTATCTATGTTTTATTTAAGAAAATCAGAGCCGGTTTTATTGAAACATATGATAACGGACAGCTTGTAACAAGAACATGGCTTCCATATTTGATTTTCCTGTGTCTAAATCTTGTGCTTGTATTGTTGGGTATTGGCGGAATTGTAATTGCATTTATTTTTGATATGGCAGTTGGATATCATGTCTACCGTGAAAATAAATCAAGACAGAATATTATGAATGGCATTGAAAATATTAAAAATGGTGATTTTAATTATCAGATTGATGTTACTAATTTACATGGAGACAATCTTATACTGGCCAATTCTGTTAACAGTATTGGAAAAGGAATTCAACAAGCAGTAGAAACCAGTATGAAAGACGAGCGTCTTAAGGCGGATCTTATTACGAATGTTTCACACGATATTAAAACACCGTTAACTTCGATTATCAATTATGTTGATTTGATAAAGAGAGAGAATATTGAAGAATCCAAGATTAAGGATTATGTAGAAGTACTTGATGCTAAATCACAGCGTTTAAAACAATTAACAGATGATTTGGTAGAAGCATCCAAAATCAGTTCGGGTAATATTTCACTTAATTTTGAACGAATCAATTTTGTGGAATTGGTTCATCAGTCTTTGGGAGAATTTTCTGAGAAATTTGATGAAAAACAACTGCAGTTTGTTACGACACTTCCGGATAAACCGGTTTATATTATGGCAGACAGTCGTAGAATTTATCGTGTAATCGAGAATTTATATAATAATATATATAAATATGCAATGGAGAAAACGCGTGTATATGTAGATATGCAGGAAAATGAAGACGGTGAAAAATTCGTTGTATTATCCATTAAAAATATATCTGCCCAGCCATTAAATATTAGTGCAGATGAATTGACGGAACGTTTTATAAGAGGAGATGTATCTAGAGGAACAGAAGGAAGTGGATTAGGTCTTTCTATTGCGAAGAATCTGACACATGCTTTAAATGGAAGTTTTGAAATATTATTAGATGGTGATTTATTTAAAGTAATTTTGAAATTTAAAGTAGTTGACTAAAAAAACAGGTTTGCCCCATAAAGGCAAACCTGTTTTTTAGTCAACTAAGTCAAAGGAAAGACGTTTGTTGTATTTATCAATTATTTCATGAATTCGTTCAGCCGGAGTATGAACATATGACATTGAGATATCATGATTCATAAAATCAATTACATCGGCTAAAAATTTACTCATATCAGCTTCTACATAATAAGGTCTTTCTTTAATATCAGGTGGTAAGTAGTTAAGGTTGGTAGTTACGACTTTTTCAAAATAACATTTCTCATATGCTTCGTCGAAAGCTTTTAAGCCGTTTGTAAACAATCCGAAAGTACAGCAAATATAAACACGTTTGGCATTCATGCTTTTTAATTGTCTTGCAGTATCAATCATGCTTTCACCGGAGGAAATCATATCATCCATAATAATGACATCTTTTCCATCAATGTTATCACCCAAAAACTCATGTGCGACAATTGGATTTTTGCCATTAACAATGGTAGAATAATCTCTTCGTTTGTAAAACATACCGGTATTTACACCTAAAACATTGGCAAAGTATACGGAACGATCAAGAGCACCTTCGTCCGGACTAATTACAACTAAATGGTCCTTATCTATAATTAAATCCTGTTCCGTATGGAGTAGTGCCTTAATAAACTGATAGGGTGGTGTATAATTATCAAAACCACTTAGAGGTATTGCATTCGCAACACGTGGATCGTGGGCATCAAAGGTAATAAAATTATCTACGCCCATGTTATATAATTCTTCAAGCATAATGGCACAGTCGAGTGATTCACGAGTAGAACGCTTATGCTGACGGCCTTCATATAAAAATGGCATGATTATGTTAATTCGATGAGCTTTACCTGTTGTTGCGGCAATAATACGTTTTAAGTCCTGATAATGATCATCGGGAGACATATGATTTTCGTGTCCGTTGACGGTATAGGTTATACTGTTATTACAAACATCAACTAAAATGAACAAATCTTTTCCCCTGATTGAATCATATAAA
>CAZAQH010000007.1:0-39116 GCA_964487395.1 uncultured Lachnospiraceae bacterium
ATAATATAATTATAATGTATTTTGGGGGGAAATGGGGACAATACTGGATGAACATCATAAAGACGCAGGTTTATTGTTTACTTATCTTATTAGTTGTTGGAATTATTTTTTTTAGAACCAAAAGAGTTCGAACGAAAAGTGGAGACTGTTTTGGTGTCTTAATTGTTGCAACAGCTGTGAATTTAATTTTTGATATGTTTTCAGCCTATGCAGTGAATCATCTTGAAACTATTAATCCCGTTACAAATAGAATACTTCATAACATGTTTTTGGGCTCCATTATCTCATGTCTTTTTTTACATGCATTGTATATTTATTTTATGATACAGAGTGAAACAGGATTTAAGGGAAAGGTACCCATTTTTATTTATGTTCCTTTAGCAATAGGTTTAATGGGCATTACATTTGCACCACTTTATTACAAAATAACAGATACGGTAAATTATTCATATGGTCCGGCAGCTTATATTTGTTATGCATGTATGGCACTTTATATTTTGCTTTCAGTAATATACCTTTTGGCTTATCGCAGCAGAATAAGACGCAGAAAAAGAATTATTGTTACAAGTGCACTTGGTATTTATATTGTTTGTTCGGGATATTAGGCTATGGTGCCGACTTCTTTAATTTCAGGGTTGGGATTAGTTCTTGCTGTATTTGCTATTTTCTTGACAGTTGAAAGTCCGGAAGTGCGTTTAAATGAACTTTTACAAATAGAAAAACAACGTATTTCGGATGCTAATATTGCAAAGTCCAATTTCCTTGCACAGATGTCACATGAAGTCAGAACACCAATTAATGCGATTCTTGGAATGGATGAAATGATTCTAAGAGAATATGATGAACCGCAATTGAATGAATATGCCATGACGATTCATCATGCGGGAAAGATGCTGTTAAGTCAGATTAATAACATTTTAGATTTTACTAAAATAGAATCGAGAATGACGGAAATAGTTGAAGCAGAATATAATTTGTGTTTGTTGTGTGGAGAACTGGTTGAAATAGTTAATTCCCGCTTGAAAAATAAAAAAATTGAGTTTATTACCAAGATTGATGAGCATATGCCGGCAAAACTTTATGGAGATAATATAAAAATAAAGCAGATTATATCCAATTTACTTACAAATGCAGAAAAATATACGAATGAAGGCAGTATTGTGTTTGAAGTCAGAATGAAAGAGCGGATTAATTCGGAAGTCTTTATGGAGATAAAGGTTACGGATACCGGAATAGGAATCAGGGAAGATGATATTCCTAAATTATGCGAGTCATTTCGGCGCCTTGATGAAAAAAGAAATCGAAATATTGAGGGAACCGGGCTTGGAATGTGCATTACACAAAAATATCTCGAACTTATGGACAGTAGTCTGCAGATAAGCAGTGTATACGGAGAAGGTTCAGAGTTTTCATTTATAATCAAACAAACAGCTATCGGAGATGAACAATTAGGGGATTTCAAAGAGTATTTTAAGGCAATGACGACCAAAAAACGAAAAGGATATAGAGACAGTTTTTCAGCACCAGATGCAAATATCATAATGGTGGATGATAATGCCACGAATCGTGTTGTTTTTGAAAGTCTTTTAAAAAATACCAGAATACATATTAATTCATTAGAATCCGGAAAAGAATGTCTGGAGGCTGTTTCAAAAGAACACTACGATATCATTTTTTGGGATCATATGATGCCGGAACTGGATGGTATTGCCACACTACAGAAATTAAAAAAATTAACAAACAATTTGTGCAAGGACACACCGGTCATTATATTAACAGCTAATACGATTACAAGTGCGAGAAATATTTATAAGCAGGCTGGTTTTAATGATTATCTTTCAAAGCCTGTTTTGCCAAATGAACTTGAACGAATTATGCTTACGTATTTACCGGAAGATAAAATTCAAACTCCACTCAGTAATATACAAAATGAAAAGAAAAATTTAATTTCACTGCGAGATCTTCTTGGTAGAATTCCGGAGTTTGATATCGATATGGCAATGAAAAATTGTGCTAACAAAGATATCTTATTGCAGGCTGTCAGGGGATTATATAAATCAATAGATGGTCATATTGAGTGTATTAACAGATGCATGAATCATGTAGATGAAGATGATATTAGAAAGCGCTATATAACAGAAGTTCATTCGGTAAAAAGTTCTATTCGCCTGATTGGAGGCGTCAGGCTATCTTCTTTTGCAGAGGAATTAGAAAATGCCGGCAACAATGGAGTGACAGATTTTATTTATGAAAGGACACCGGATTTTCTAAAAGAACTGGGATACTTGAAAATACAATTGCAAATGTGCATTCCCAAACAGAACATTGAAAGAGTAGAAATTAAAAAAGATAAGCTCTTAGATTTGCTTCATCAGTTAATAAAAGAAATGGAAGTACTTAATATAGATGTAGCAGATCATTTAATGGAACAGTTGTCGATAAATGATTGGCAGGGAAATCGAGCACAGATTTTTTCAAAGTTACAAAATGCGGTACAAAATCTTGATTACGAAGAGACGAAATTATTAGTAGGAATTTTATTGGAAGGATAAAACAGGTGATGAAATGAAAAAAATACTTTTTATTTCAAAGAGTTGTGCAACAGAAAATCATTTGATTAGTTTTTTGGAGAATTATTTTGCAATTTGTGAAAGTGAGATAACAATAGAAAAAATTTGGAAAACGCTGATTAAGCAGGCACCTGATATTCTTATTATTAATCTTGCAGATTTAAAATCGTATCATAAGATTTTTTCTCACAACTTAAATCAAATCATAATTATGAGCATGTGCCGTTTATTGCATATGGAAGTAAAGAAGATTATGCTAACATTGGATTTAATGTTTTCACTCCTTTTCATGTGAGTTTATACTTGCCTGTTGATGGAGCAATGCTACTCACGACAGTTTGCAATTTACTTAGAATTAAGATTCCCAATTTTGATGGAACTTCATTTTCAGCCATGGAATTAACAGAAAATAAGAGAAAAGTGCTTGTGGTGGATGATAATCCGGTTATGCTTCGAACGATGAAGTCATTATTGGAAGAAAAATATAAGGTGATACTTGCAACATCCGGTGTTGGAGCCTTGACAGCCATCGGACGAGAGAAACCGGATGTTATTTTGATGGATTATGAAATGCCGATAGTCGATGGAAAAATGACACTTGAGATGTTGCGTGCCAATGAAGAGACAAGTGATTTACCGGTCTTTTTCCTTACAGCAATGGCAGATAAAACGAAAATAGCAGAACTTTTCCCGTTAGACGTACAGGGCTATTTATTAAAACCCTGTAGCCATGAAAAAATATTAAAGACGTTGGATGATTTTTTCGCAATGCAATTTTAGAGGGGTAAAGAAATAATAAAGGTGCTGCCACCGCCAGGTGTATCACTGACGGTGATAGTGCCAATATAAGCGTCTATGATTTCTTTTGCGATACTAAGACCAAGACCGAAATGCTCACGACTGTTGCGGGAAGAGTCCACGCGGTAAAAACGGTCAAATATATGAGGCTTATCCATATCCGGTATGCCAATTCCATTATCGGCAACAGTAAAACGTATGTCTTTTGCAGTTTCCTGTAAAGATAAACGTATTAAGCCCCCACGTTTTGTATAACTTGTGGCATTACTTATTAAAATAGCGAGAACCTGTTTGATGCGAACCGGATCCATTTTACAAAGAGAAATTTTCTCTTCCGGAAGTGTAATATAAAGAGAGATTTCCTTTTCTCTGGCGGGTGCTAAAAAAGCCTCATAGGAATCAAGAAGCAGGGTGTCCGGTTCTGCCAATTCGACATGCATGGAAAACGTATGATTATCACTCCGGGCAAGAGATAACATATCATCGACTAAGAGGGAGAGACGTTCTCCTTCTTTTTTGCAATCATGGAGAATTCTTCTTTTTCCTGTTCGCTGCCTTTTTCCATTGCACTTAAAGCTGACAGAATCGTGGCAACCGGAGTGCGCAGTTCATGAGATGCAGAAGAAATAAACTGCATTTGTTTTAACTGGTTTTCTTCAATAGGGTTTAAAAGATGCTTTGTGTAGTGCCAGGAAAAAATCCAAATGGCAATAATTGATATTAATACAATAAAAAGAAACTGCAGGCAGGATTCCTGCAATTGGGCATAAACTGTTTCAGAAGAATAAAGAACAATAAGTTCCAAATTACTTTTGTCACCGGGAATAATACCTACACCAACACAAAAAAGAGAATGGTTCGGATAAAAAAATTCGGTATGGTAAGAAGTATAACGGGAGTTTGGTGTAATTTTATAATGCTCCTGATAATAAGTACGAATAGAGGAGACAAGCTCTAAATCTTGTTTTGATTTGGTGTTTGCAACAAAATTGTATGGAACATTATTATCATAAATATAGAAAAAATATCGTTCATCACTTTCTAACTTCGCAAGATAATCATATGTAATGACAGTTGAGTTTTCGCAGTTTGTGATAAAGGTATTCATATCGTTTTGAAAACTGTTATATGCATTTGTGCGGATATTGCGGTAATTCAGATAATTATATAAAACGGACATAATTAGAAGAATCAACGCACATACCGTTGTAAATAAAATGGTTAATCGTAAATGGACTTTTCGAAACATAATCGCTTCTGTGAATTTATCATTTTAATTATGTAAAAGCAGGCTATAGCCAATGCCACGGATGGTCTTGATTTGCAGAGTACTGCCAACGGTTTTTAGTCTTCTTCTGACAAAATAAATGTAATTATCCAGATTGCCATCTTCAATTTCGGCAGCAGGTCCCCAAATTTTTGCAAGAATCAGCTCTCTTGTCAGAGTCTGCTCAGGATTACGTAATAATAATTCTAAAAGTTCTCCTTCTTTTTTAGAAAGAGTACAGGAATCCTGTGTCTTGATGCCGGTAAGTATGTTTTCTCCAGGATGATAGGTGATATCGGATAAGGTAAGTAATGGCTGTATTTCCAGATTCTGTGGTCTTCGTCTGATACAGCGGATACGCGCCAATAATTCTTCAAAGGCAAAAGGCTTTACCAGATAATCATCCGCGCCACTGTCAAGCCCCGTTATCTTATCATTTAATTCTCCGAGGGCAGTTAAAATCATAACAGGTGTAGTAAATCCTTTTTTTCGAAAACGATTTAGTAATGTGATGCCGTCTATATGTGGAAGCATTCGATCAAGCAATATCAAATCATAGCTGTTTTGTTCCATATAAAAGGAAGCATCTGCCCCATCCAGACAGGTGTCTACTACATATCCTTCTTTTTCCAGTTGAAACTGTAATAAATAACATAGTTTATCATCATCTTCCACAATCAGAATTCGCATATCATTGCCTCTTTTTTATAAGATAGTTTTATTTTACCATAAAATAAAAAAGAAACCTATTTTAGAGATTACTTAGAGATTACTTTGTTATGCTTATCACGATAATAATTAAGTATTGTCAGATTCTCTGAAATTCTGCAATAGGAGAGGATGAAGTTATGAAAAAGAAAAGAATACTTGCACTTATGCTTGTCCTTATTATGAGCATACTGTCTGCATGTGGAACAAAAAAAACAACAGATGTAAAAAAAGAAGCAACCACTTCCAATACAGGAATGGGTCGATATGTAGAGGAAAGTGTTGAATTACCGGAAATGTCCTGGCCATCGCCATTATTTGAGATGCAGGATGGAACATTGGAGGTACTCGACCAAGACTCCTTTCGTCTGATATCTTCAGATGCGTCACATAATACCTGGACAGAAAAACAGACACCGGCATTGGAACAAACTGGAACTATATCATATGCTCCTACAGTAGCAATATCCCCAACAGGAGATTTGGTAATGCAATACTTACCGGAAGAAGAACAGGCGGAAGAAAATAATTATGAGTATAATCCCAAATATCAATATATTAAGAGTGATGGAACCGTGATTCCACTTGAACTTTCATTTGAAAATGGCAGTTTTTTAACAGAACTTTCCTTCACACAGGATAACCGGGTAATTGGATATGACTATATGGGCAAAATTTATGAGATTAAGCCGGAAACAAATGAACAGATAGAATTATTTTCAACCGAGGATCCCAGTATTAACAGCTTTAGTATTACAAAACACTATATCATCACAATGGCTGGCAATATACTTTATATCTTTGATTTAGCAAAGAATCAGCTGATAGATGTGTCTTCAACTTTGACACAGTTTATAAAAGAACAGAATATCAATCCCATGAATGGAAGTTCAGGAAAAAAAATTACTTCTTTTATGAGGGAAAAGAAGATAATACCTTATTTATTTTAAATACTAAGGGACTTTATCGCTATGTGTTGGATGGCAACAGTGTAGAACAGTTAATTGATGGAAATATTTGTTCTATTGGTAATCCTTCCTATTTTATTAAATCATTTATAGAAGAAGAGGCGGGAACATTCCTTATTCTATTTGATCAGGGTAAATTAAAACGATATGCCTATGATCCAAACATTTCCAGTGTACCGGAAAACTGTTTGAAAATATATGGTCTGAAAGAAAATGTGACACTCAAACAGGCAATCAGTCAATTTCAGATTAATGATCCGAGTGTATACATAGAATATGAAATTGGTATGGGTAGTTCTTCTGATATTACATATGAAGATGCCATTCAGAATCTGAATAAGAAATTATTATCAGATGACTGCCCGGATATTATTTTATTAGATGATCTTCCAATGGATACATATGCAAAGGATGGGGTGTTAGCAGATTTATCGGAGTATAAAGCTAACTTCAATCCTGACAATGCAATTTTAACGAATATTACAGAGGGCTTTGCAACAGAAAAGGGTCTTTTTGTGGTGCCGGTAAGATATAGTCTTCCTGTTCTGGTTACATATAAGGATAAAATAAATCAAATTAAAAACAATGCAACGCTTGCAGATATGGTAGAGGAAATGTATGAAAAAAATCCAGAGAAGAAAGTAATGGGATTGTATACACCGGAAGAAGTATTAGAGCTTACATTAATGATAGAAGCATCCAATTTTGATAAGGATGATCAGTTTGAAAAAGAAAAATGCAAAGAAATGCTGACACAGGCAAAACGAATCTATAATGTTATGTTACAAACGATGACTCCGCAGGAAATTGAAGAACATATCAACAATATGGAGTATTCTTTTGCACATGGAATAAGCAATAAATGGTTCTTTCAGGCATCCGGTCAGGCGGTGGATGTACTTGCAGGCTCTAAAAGTATTGCAGCCGGTTTATCTTTTGGTCTTTCTTTTGATATGAATACTATTTTTACAGTGCCAAGATCTGATGATACCTATACATATCGCCTGGGATTTTATGAAGGAGATACACATTATGTACCAAGCTGTATGCTGGGTGTTACGGCAAACAGTACACATAAGGATATTGCGGCTAACTTTATTGCAACGGCACTGTCACTTGATGTACAGGATGTGGATATGTCGGATGGACTTCCGGTAAACACAAAATCGCTGCAAAAAAATTATGATATGGGCTTAGATGAAACAGCAATTTCCGGTAGTCTTGGAATATCACAGGAAGGCTCGATGGAACCATTTATGCTTGAAATTAAATACCCAAATAAAGAACAGTCAACGCAGATGGATGCTTATTTAAAGAGCCTTGATACTCCTTTTGTTATGGATGAGACGATGAAGGACACTATTTTAGAGATTGGGTCAAGCGCACTCACGGGAGGAATCTCTATTGATGAAGCAGTAGAGGAAATTGACGCTAAAATGCGTATTCGTCTTGCAGAATAGAATTTTATCTGCTATACTTTTATCGCGTGTGATAAAAAAGGATTTCAATGATTTTTATCACGAAAAAAGACGAAGAGAATAAAAGGAGATGTCAAAATGAAAGGTAATATTGTTGTTGGACAGTCAGGCGGACCTACAGCCGTTATTAACTCATCAGTAGCAGGTGTATATTCTGCAGCTAAAAAATTAGGTGTTAAAAAAGTTTATGGTATGGTTCACGGAATCGAAGGATTTTTAGACGACCAGATCTGCGATTTAGATGAATATTTAAGCAAAGCAGAAGATGTTGAAATGTTAAAAAGAACACCATCCGCATTCTTAGGTTCCTGCCGTTTCAAAATGCCTAAAATCGAAGGCAATGAAGCAGTTTATGAAAAAGTATTTGAAATCATGGAAAAACATGATATTGAATGTTTATTCTACTGCGGTGGTAACGATTCTATGGATACTGTAAAAATGTTATCCGATTATGCAGCAGCTCATAACAAACCACAGAGATTTATGGGTGTTCCAAAGACAATTGATAATGACCTTCCTGTAACAGACCACTGCCCAGGATATGGTTCAGCAGCAAAATATATTGCAACCAGTATGAAAGAAATCATCCGTGATAACTCTTCATTCGGTGTTAAAAAACCTACCGTATGTATCGTAGAAATCATGGGACGTAATGCAGGCTGGTTAACAGCAGCAGCAGCTCTTGCAAAAGGAGATGACTGTGTTGGTGCAGATGCTATTTATTTACCGGAAAAGACATTTGATGTAGATAAATTCATGGCAAAAGTAAAAGAACTTGCAGCTACAAGATCTTCTGTAGTAATCGCAGTTTCAGAAGGTATCCACATTGCAGACGGACGTTACGTATGTGAACTTGCTAATGAAAATGTAGCAGTTGATGCTTTTGGACACAAACAGATGTCTGGTACAGCAGCTTACCTTGCTCAGATCGTAGCAGCAGAAACAGGCTTAAAGACACGTGCAATTGAGTTCTCAACTCTTCAGAGAGCAGCTACACATCTTGCATCCTTAACAGATATTAACGAAGCATTCCAGGTTGGTGCTGACGCTGTGAAAGCAGCTAACGATGGCAAGACCGGTATGATGATTACTCTTGATAGAAATGGTGACGATCCTTACCAGTGTGGAACAAGTGCATATGATATTCATGCAATTGCTAACGTAGAAAGACCAGTTCCAGCTGAATGGATTACAGAAGATGAATGTAACTTAAATGACGGTTACGAAAAATATGCAAGACCACTTATCATGGGCGAATTAACACCTATGTTCGTAAACGGTCTTCCAAGACATTTAGTTCGTAAATAAAACAGCATTTAGCTATTAAGGAAGAGACAGTGAGGATCCACTGTCTCTTTTTTTTAAACGGATGGACATACTTTTTACACATTTTTTTCATAAAATAGACAAGAAGACACAATATAATAAAAATATAGAAAACAGTAATAACTGATTTAAAGAGAGGTAAAAAAATGAATCAAAAAAAGTTGAACATATGTCTTGCAATGTGTATGGGTATTGCCCTGCTTACAGGCTGTAG
Organism: uncultured Lachnospiraceae bacterium; assembly: GCA_964487395.1. GTDB lineage: Bacteria > Bacillota > Clostridia > Lachnospirales > Lachnospiraceae > RGIG8767. The sequence goes on from CAZAQH010000007.1 coordinate 9,330, forward strand.
TACAACGGCAGCAAATGCAACTGACACAAGCTTAGTAGGAAATGACATAGTAGAGTCAGGTGAAGTAGAACAGGATAATTACGAAGGAACTGAGATAGTCCTTTCGAATGATGGAATTTTAGTCGATGGAAGCGCTGTTTCGACTGATTCATCAGAAGCCGTATATATTGGAGCTGATATAATTTATTATGAAGAAAATCAGGGTGAAACCTATGGAGAGGGTGATGAATCGGAAGAACATTCTGCACAGGAAGCCGCCCAAAATACAGTTGTAACGATTACGAGGCCGGGTACATATACTGTCAGTGGAACATTATCTGCTGGGCAGATTGCAATAGATTTGGGTGAGGATGCCGAGGAGGATGAAAATGCAGTAGTGAACCTTGTGCTTGATAATGCGAACATTACCTGTGATGTTGCACCGGCAATCCTTGTAAATAACGTATATGAATGTGGAAGTGATGATGTTGATACAGCAACAAAAGAAGTAAATACGGAAAATGCAGGATTTAATTTGATTATTGCAGATGGCAGTGACAATACCATTACCGGTTCTCATGTTGCTAAAATTTTCAAAGAAGGAACAACAGCAGAAGAGATAGCAAATGACACAGCTAAAAAAGCATATAAATATGATGCTGCAATTGAGTCGCAGCAATCCTTTAATATAAATAGTGGTGTTGCCGGAGATGGAAAATTAACTGTATTTGCAGATAATGAAGGTATTGAGTCCAGACTTCATATGACAATCAATGGTGGTAATCTTATCGTAAATGCAAATGATGATTCATTGAATGCAGGTGAAGATGGAGTGTCGGTTATTACTATCAATGGCGGAATCCTTACATGCGATTCCGGTTATGGAGATGGTGATGAGGGAGACGGAATCGATTCCAATGGCTGGATTGTGGTAAATGATGGATATCTGATTGCCTGTGCCAATGCAAGAAGTCAGGACAGTGGAGTGGATTCGGACAATGGAATATATATTAATGGTGGAACCGTACTTGCCAGTGGTCATATGTATGATGAGGTATCAGAGGATTCATCACAAAAATTTATGGTGATGTCGTTTGATGAAGATATAAAAGAAAATGAAATCGTATTGATTTTAGATAAAGAAGAAAATGCGGTATCGGCATTTAGTGCAGTGAATGATTATAATATCATGGTATATAGTTGCCCAAAGCTTACAGATGAAGAGTATAAGCTATACAAAGTTTCTTCTGTTACAGGCGATTTAAATGGAAGTATCTATACAAATATTACAGACTATAAAGATGAAGTTGAACTTCAATATTCATCGGATGCAATGAGAGGTTTCGGCGGTGGAATGAAGCCGGGAGCAGATGACGAAAGACCGGAAATACCAAAAGGTGAAAAACCTAATGATATGCCAAAAGCCAATAACTAAGTCCTTTTCATTATAAAATGCCTGATAAAGTATCAGGCCCCCCTTTTTACTTTGTTTTCTTAAGAGAGTAATTCGCGCTGCTGCGGATACTCTCGATAGAAAGCATCAAAACATCCCTTCTTAAACAAATCAAATGAATCCTGTAGTCCAAACATTTTGGGAGTTACAATACAGGAGTCTTTCAAATCACGAGCCAGTTTTTCAATAATCTGTTCTTCTTTTAAATGAATACTGCCCATAAATCCACTGATATAGTGAGAATCCTTACGGCTAAAATGCATATAATATGCAGCAAAAGCCTGATACTCCTGATATAAGAGAGAGTTGATAAGAGATTTGTCAGAAAACATTTCAAAGGAAAACCATTTTGATGAAACAATACCTAAATTCTCCATAATATGATTCATGCGTTTTACTTCGTTACGTTTATTTAAAAAATTAAGCGAAATTTTGGATTCTGTCATCAATTCCAAAAAACTTTTCACAAAATAATCAATTTCTGCGGACGCATTGTCACGTGGTTCATAACGAAGTTTCCATAACTGCATACGAATATCATTTTCTAAGGAATTATCACCATCTGTCATATGAGCAAGCAGCAGTTCTTTTCTTTTTGTTTTATCTTCTTCTATATAGTAGCATTCCGGCCAGTTTTTAATATCAATAGAATTCATAAATACTCTCTTTTCTTTATCCATTAAATTATTTAAAATTTGTAAGCAGATTATAACATAAAATGAATTATTTATCATTTACAAAAATGAAAGAATAGTCTATACTGACGTAAAGAAAACGATTTCCATATTGCGAGGACATAAAATGGTATCTATAAGAGATGTCGCAAAGCATGCGGGTGTTGCAATTTCAACCGTATCAAAGGTGTTGAATAATTACCCTAATGTCAGTGAAGAAACAAAAAAGAAAGTCAATAACTCCATAAAAGAATTAAATTTTATTCCAAATACAATCGCGTCAGCATTATCATCCAAGAAGTCAGGTCGTGTAGCTCTTTTAATGAATTTGAATACGCAGACGCAGGCAATCGATGAGATTGGTATGCAGTATCTTTTCGGTGCGATTAATGAAAGCAGAGAATTGAAGTTAGATGTGATTACTGTATTTTTTTCCATGATTCGTGATAAAACATTAGAAGAAATGGAACAATACTTTCGTTCGCAGAGTATTTCGGGTATTATAATATATGGAATGAGTAAGGAAGATGTAATACTTCATCAGTTAATAGCATTAGGACAATTTTCAATTGTGGTTGTAGATGCACCTTTTGTTAACAAAAAAACGTCATCTATTTGGATAGATCAGAAAAAAGCACAATTTGATGTTGCACAAAAAACCATTCAGGACAATGGTGGTAAAAAAATATTATACATCAGTGGCAAAAAAAATGGATATGTCTCAGATGAGCGAATTAACGGTATGAAAGAACTGGCTTCACAGATGAATTTGCATGTTATGACAAAGTGTGGTGACTTTAGTGAATGCCAGGCCAGAAAAATCACTTTTGAGTATGCAAAAGAATATGATATCATTGTTTGTGCTTCGGATTTGATGGCGATAGGTGCCATGAAAGCATTAACTGAGATGGATATTTTCAGACCGGTATGTGGATTTGATGGAATTACACTTATGGGTTATGTTGGTAAACAGATGAATACAATCAGACAAAATTTTTCCAATATTTCCAAAGAAGCTTTAAGAGAATTATATCGTATTATGAACGGAGAAACAGGAAGAGAATGCATTTTGCCTTATGAAATGGTAAGATTAAAATATGAGGACATAATAAGATAAGAAATACGTTAATATAAGAACGATTTAAGAAAGATTTTCAGGAGGGAATGAAGATGGCATTACAGGCAACATTGGCAAGAAATGTAATAGAGGATCATTTAGAAGATGAATTAGAATGTATAGCAAAGGAGAAATTCCAAAAAACAGTTAAAGAATGCAGTGATAAAGAAATATATTATTGCCTGCTTTATATTGTAAAGGGATTGACAGATGCAACGACACCGATTGCGGGACCTAAAAAGGTATATTATATATCTGCTGAGTTTTTGATTGGAAAATTATTATCCAACAATATGATTAATCTTGGTGTATATGACAGAATAAAAGATATCTTAAGTGCAAAAGGAAAAGATATTACAAAGATTGAAGAGGTAGAACCGGAACCATCTTTAGGTAATGGTGGTCTTGGAAGACTGGCAGCCTGCTTTTTAGATTCCATTGCAACACTTGGACTTCCGGGTGATGGAATTGGATTGAATTATCACTTGGGTCTTTTTAAACAGGAATTTAAAGATAAATTGCAGATGGCAGAAAAAAACGAATGGATTGAGAAACATTCATGGCTCAATAAAACAGATATTACATTTGACGTATTCTTTGGTGATAAAAAAGTCAGCTCCCGTCTTTATGATATTGATGTAATCGGCTATGACAATGGTATTAATAAATTACATTTATTTGATATTGAAACCATAGATGAAAGTATCGTAAAACAGGGAATTACCTTTGATAAAACAGCAATTAATAAAAATCTGACTCTTTTCTTATATCCGGATGATTCTGATGAAAAGGGTAATTTGCTTCGTATTTATCAGGAATATTTCATGGTCAGCAATGCTGCACAGCTCATTTTGCTTGAAATGAAGGAACGCCATTATGATTTAAGAAAAATGAATGAGCATGCTTCCATTCAGATTAATGATACACATCCATCTATGATTATTCCGGAGTTAATTCGTATTCTTGTAGATGATAAAGCATTTACCATGGATGAGGCAATTGATGTAGTAAGCAAGACCTGTGCATACACCAATCATACGATTCTGGCAGAGGCATTGGAAAAATGGCCACTTGCATATTTGGAAAAAGTAGTTCCACAGCTTGTTCCAATTATTGAAGAACTTGATAAGAAAGTACGCGAAAAATATACGGATAAAAAAGTCTACATCATTGATGATGACAAACGTGTGCATATGGCACATATTGATATTCATTATGGGTACTCTGTAAATGGTGTTGCAGCTATTCATACGGAAATATTAAAAGAGACAGAGTTAAATCATTTTTATAAGATTTATCCGGATAAGTTTAATAATAAGACAAATGGTATTACCTTTAGAAGATGGCTGATTGCGTGCAACAGAGAATTATCTGATTTAATTACCGATACCATTGGTAAGGGCTATAAGAAAAATGGTTTTGAATTAGAAAAACTTCTGGATTTTAAAGATGATAAAGAGTTCCTAGGCAAAATTCAGAATATCAAACAAAATAAGAAAAATGAACTGGCTGAATATCTGTATAAAAAAGAAGGCGTGAAGGTCGATGCTACATCAATCTTTGATATTCAGATTAAGAGACTGCATGAATACAAACGCCAGCAGATGAATGCTCTGTATATTATTCATAAATATCTTGAGATAAAAGGTGGTAAGAAGCCATCCACACCGGTTACCTTCATATTTGGAGCAAAGGCAGCACCGGCTTATGTAATCGCACAGGATATTATTCATTTATTACTTGTGTTACAGGAAATCGTAAATAACGATCCGGATGTAAGTCCATATATGAAAGTTATTATGGTAGAAAATTACAATGTCAGCTATGCAGAAAAACTGATTCCGGCATGTGATATTTCAGAACAGATTTCTTTAGCATCAAAAGAAGCATCCGGTACCGGTAATATGAAGCTTATGGTAAACGGCGCAGTTACACTTGGAACTTCAGATGGAGCCAATGTAGAGATTCATGAACTTGTTGGAGATGACAATATCTATATCTTTGGTAAAAAATCAGAAGAAGTCATCAAGCATTATGAAAAAGCAGATTATGTATCAAAAGACTATTATGATAAATCACCTGTGATAAAAGAGGCAGTTGATTTTATTACAAGCAAACAGGCACTGGCAGCAGGTCATAAAGAAAACTTAGAACGTCTTCAGAAAGAACTGTTAAATAAAGACTGGTTCATGACTTTGCTTGATTTAGAGGATTATATCAAAGTAAAAGATAAGATGCTTAAGGATTACGAAGACCGTGAAAAATGGCAGAAAATGATGTTAGTAAATATTGCAAAAGCCGGATATTTTTCATCAGACAGAACGATTGGTGAATATAATAAGGATATTTGGAAATTATAATAACGAAATAAGAAAAAAGGGTATCATCCTAAACGATGATACCCTTTTATAATGCCAAAAAGAAGGGAATAGGAATATGAAAAAGAGATTAGTAAGTCTATTACTGGCTGCTGTAATGGCAGTAACTCTTGTCGGATGTGGCAATGATACATCAGGCGAAAATACAAATGGGGGAACAAATGGAGAAAATACAACAGGAGGCCAGTCGGGAACCGAGACAGGAAATAGTGGAAAGCAGGGCAGAGTTTACTATCTGAATTTTAAACCGGAAGTAGATGCGGCCTGGCAGGAGATTGCAAGAACTTACACAGAAGAAACAGGTGTTGATGTAAAAGTTGTTACTGCTGCAAGCGGTACATACGAGGAGGTTTTAAAAACCGAAATCGTACAATCCGAACCTGTTTCACTTTTCCAGATTAATGGACCGATGGGCTATCAGAACTGGACTGATTACTGTCTTGATTTATCAGATACTGACGTGTACAATTCACTTTCTGATAAAACACTTGCTGTAACAGGCTCAGATGAGGGCGTATATGGAATTCCATATACCATTGAAGGATATGGAATTATTTATAACGATGCGATTATGCAGAAGTATTTTGGCATGAATGGTGCAAAAGCAAAAAGCATCGATGATATCATAAATTTTGATACGTTTAAAACCGTAGTAGAGGATATGACTGCTAAAAAGGATGAGCTTGGTATTGAAGGCGTATTTGCTTCCACATCACTTCTTCCAGGAGAGGACTGGAGATGGCAGACACATCTTGTTAATATACCGGTTTATTATGAATATCAGGATGAAGGTATTACAGATACGGATTCTGTTAAATTAACTTATAGTGAAAATATGAAAAACATTTTTGACTTATATATCAACAATTCCATCACTTCAAAGGGACTGCTTGGAAGTAAAGCAGTAACCGATTCTATGGCGGAGTTTGCATTAGGACAGGTAGCCATGGTACAGAACGGTAACTGGGCGTGGAGTCAGATTCATGATGTGGAAGGTAATATGGTTGCGGAAAAAGATGTAAAATTCATGCCAATTTATACCGGTATGGAAGGGGAAGAAAATCAGGGACTTTGTATTGGTACAGAAAACTTTTGGGCAGTAAATTCACAGGCTTCTAAGGAAGATCAGCAGGCCTCCATTGATTTTATGGAATGGTTGATTACGTCAGATACAGGAAAAGATTATATGGTAAATGAACTTGGTAATATAGCTCCTTTTACCACGTTTGAAGAAGATGAAAAGCCAACAGACCCACTTGCAAAATCTATGCTTGAATCTATGGAAAGTGGAGTAAGTGCAGTTCCATGGTCTTTTACCACATTTCCGGGACAAACCTTTAAGGATGATTTTGGCGCGGCATTACTGGAATATGCGAATGGAAATATGACATGGGATGAAGTTCAAGAGACATTTGTCACAAGATGGGCAGAAGAAAAAGCGGCTATGGCAGCAGGCGGTGGCGAGCAGTAGGTAAAAAGAAACAGGCAGCTGGAGGCAATAAATGGAAAAGACTCTAAAAAAATATTTTGTTATATTTACGGTTCCAACCTTAATCGCATTTGCATTTGCATTTATCATTCCATTTACACAGGGCTTATATTTGTCGTTTTGCAAGTTCTCAACAGTCAAGAACGCAAAATGGATTGGACTTAACAATTATGTCAGCGCATTTACCGGAAACAAGGATTTTGTGCGTGCACTTCTTTTTACAGCTGCCTTTACGATTATTTCACTCATTCTGATTAATTTATTTGCATTTACAATTGCACTTCTGTTAACAAAAAGAATATGGGGCACCAATCTGTTTCGAACAGTTTTCTTTATGCCGAATTTGATTGGTGGTATCGTACTGGGTTATACCTGGCAGCAGATGATTAATGCCGTGTTACTGCGATATGAAACAACAATTGTGTCAAATTCCCAATATGGTTTTTGGGGACTTGTGATTCTCATGAACTGGCAGATGATAGGTTATATGATGATTATTTATGTGGCTGGATTGCAAAATATTTCGACAGATTTATTGGAAGCAGCCAAAATTGATGGTGCAACCGGATGGCAGAGACTTAGAAAAATTACAATTCCTATGGTAATGCCATCCATTACCATCTGTATGTTTTTAACTCTTTCAAACAGTTTTAAACTTTTTGATCAGAATAAAGCATTGACTAACGGAGCACCAATGAACCGAACCGAGATGCTTGCACTTAATATTTACCGTACCTTTTATGCAAGACCGGGCTATGAGGGAGTAGGACAGGCAAAAGCAGTTATATTTTTTCTACTGGTTGCACTGATTGCTTTGATACAGCTACGGCTTACAAGAAGCAGGGAGGTAGAACAGTGACCAAAAAGAAAGTTGTTAATATTATCATTTTTTTAGTATTATGTGCACTTACAGTAATTTTTCTTTATCCGCTTTTTTTTATTCTTGTAAATTCATTTAAAGGGAAATTCTATATCAGTTCAAACCCATTTGCATTACCGACGGAACAGACCTTTTCAGGATTGACCAATTATACAAATGGATTACTAAGAACGGGTCTAATAAATGCAATTGGTTATTCTTTTTTTATTACGATAGTATCTGTTGTAATGATTATTTTTTTTTCATCTATGACAGCTTATTATATTTCAAGAGTGCGGGGAGTAATCACCTCCATCTTGTATTATATGTTTACGTTTTCCATGATTGTGCCTTTTCAGATGGTAATGTTTACAATGACTAATCTGGCAAACACCTTTCATCTGCGTAATCCACTTGGAATGTGTCTTTTGTATTTAGGCTTTGGAGCAGGCCTTTCGGTATTTATGTTTTCAGGGTTTGTGAAATCAATTCCCATTGAAATTGAAGAGGCAGCCATGATTGATGGCTGTAATCCGTTACAAAATTATTTTTCAGTTGTGTTTCCAATTTTAAAACCAACGGCCATTACGGTGGCAATATTAAATGCCATGTGGATATGGAATGATTTTTTGCTTCCTTACCTGGTTATTGGAGTATCTACAAAATATAAAACGATTCCTGTTGTTGTGCAGATGTTGGTAGGTTCAAACGGCAATAAAGATATGGGAGCTTTAATGGCAATGCTTGTTCTTGCAATAATTCCAATAATTATCTTTTATTTATTCTGTCAAAAGTATATTATAGAAGGTGTAATAGCAGGAGCAGTAAAAGGCTAGAATGAATGGAGATTTGATATGAGAAAGAGCGGCATACTTTTACCGGTTTCCAGTATTCCTTCACAGTACGGAATTGGAACATTTTCAAAAGAAGCATATGAATTTGTTGATTTTTTAGAAAAAGCGGGACAGAAACTATGGCAGATATTACCGTTAGGACCTACAGGATATGGAGATTCCCCGTATCAGTCCTTTTCTACATTTGCGGGTAATCCTTATTATATTGATTTGGAAGAATTTATAGAAAAAGGATATCTTACAAAAAAAGAATGTGAGAAGTGTGATTATGGAACAGAAGATTATGTAGAATATGATATGATTTTTGATTCCAGATTTGAACTTCTTAAGCAAGCATTTAAAAAGAGTCATATAGAAGATGATTTAAATTTCAAAGAATTTGTCTGTGAGAATGCCTTCTGGCTTGAAGATTATGCTTTATATATGGCAATAAAGGATTCCTTATCAGGTATTGCCTGGACAGAGTGGGATGAGGATATCAAACTTCGGAAAAAAGAGGCAATGAGCCGTTATCAGAAAAAACTCGCAGAAGAGATATGCTTTTATCAGTTTCAGCAATATTATTTTGCTAAGCAGTGGAAAGCATTAAAATCATATGCAAATAAAAAAGGCATTGAAATTGTAGGCGATATTCCGATTTATGTAGCACTTGACAGCGCGGATACATGGTCTCATCCGGAACTATTTCAGTTGGATGATACTTGTACACCGGTGGCAGTAGCCGGATGTCCTCCGGATGCATTCTGTGCGACGGGACAGCTTTGGGGCAATCCTTTATATCGGTGGGATTATCACAAGACAACGGGATATTCATGGTGGATGGAACGAATTGGTTACTGCTATAAGTTATATGACATCATACGAATTGACCATTTTAGAGGATTTGATGAATACTATGCGATTCCGTATGGAGATAAGACCGCTGAGTTTGGAAAGTGGGAGAAGGGACCCGGTTATGATTTGTTCCTTGCCTTAAAAGAGAATCTTGGGAAATGCCAGGTGATTGCGGAAGATTTGGGATTTTTAACCGATTCCGTATTAAAGCTTGTTAAAAAGACAGGATACCCGGGAATGAAAGTTCTTCAATTTGCTTTTGATTCCAGAGAAGAAAGCGATTATATACCACACAACTATCCGCATAACTGTGTGGTATATACCGGCACACATGATAATGACACAACAAGACATTGGTATGAAACCTTAAATCGTCATGACAAAGGTTTTGCTAATCGTTACTTAGATATTAAATCATCAAAAAATGCCTGTGAAAAAATGATTCGCGCTGCACTTTCAAGTGTTGCAGACACAGCAGTCATTCCGTTGCAGGATTATCTGGAACTGGGAGCGGAGGCAAGAATCAACACACCTTCTACACTTGGTTATAATTGGAAGTGGAGACTACAAAAGGAACTCCTGGACGATAAACTGGCAGACAGAATCAGACAATTGACTTGTCTATATGGCAGATAAAAATATATGGCAAGAGGGAAAATCTAAGATTTTCCCTCTTTTATATTTTACAGTTTACTTAAGTTTGAGTTGTGATAACGGGAATCCATAGTAACATCTTCAAGAAACCAGTCAGGTGGAACAAAGGCATGTGCATCATCCTCTGTTTCAAATTCGACCTCTGCCATAATAAGCGGAGCAATCGCGCCTTCAAATACGTCAAGCTCAATAGTATAAGCTTTATAAGGAATCAGATATCTTGTTTTTTGAATCACTTGTCCATCAGCCTTAGGGAGTAAATGATAAAATGATTCTTCATTTAATGGCAAATTATATTCTTCCCGTGCCATCATTCCTTTTCCTTTATAAGTCAGATAATAATTATCATCCTCTTTTCGAATTCGTACAACCGGATTTGTATTTAAATATGCCTGTTCTATTTTGTGATATTTGTATGATGTTAAATCGGGTAATTCTTTAATTGTAAATTTTCTTTCTATTTCCATAATAAGCCCTTTCTTTATTGTGTTTACAGTCAGTATATCCACTTTCTTGTTTTTTTACAAATAGTTTACACTTTGTTTGTTGACTTTGGATAAAAAACGAAATACCATAAACTTGTAAGTGTAAAAAAGGAGGAAACAAAATGATTCAAACAGCAGTATTTTTTGCAGAAGGTTTTGAAGAAGTGGAGAGTCTTACAGTAGTTGATTTATTAAGACGAGCTTTGATAGATACCATGATGGTATCGGTCACCGGCAAAAAAGAAGTAATCGGCTCACATGGTATTATTGTTACAACGAATCAATTAATTGAGGATGTGAATTTTGATTCTCTGTCAATGTTGATTTTGCCAGGAGGAATGCCTGGAACGAAAAATTTGGATAATTGCGCAATACTTAAAAAACAAATTTTAGAATTTAATGAAAAGGACAAATATATAGCAGCTATTTGTGCAGCACCGATGGTACTTGGACATTTGGGTGTGCTGCAGGGTAAAAAGGCATGCTGTTATCCGGGTTATGAAAAAGATTTATTAGGTGCTAAAGCAGTAGAATACAAAGCTGTTGTAGATGGCAATATCATAACAGGACGAGGCGTTGGTACAGCAATTGATTTTGCACTGGCAATTATTGCTGAATTAAAAGGGAAACAAGAAGCAGAGCATATTGCTGCTTCCATCATATTTTAAGGAGAGAGTATAATATATGAATATTTTATTTTTCCTGACACCTAAAAAAGACGTCGTGATTGTAGAAGAAGATGACACACTTCGACAGGTACTGGAAAAAATGGAACACTATGGATTTTCTGCCGTTCCATTAATTGCCCGGAATGGCAAATACATGGGCACTATAACCCAAGGTGATATTTTATGGGAATTACATAAACGATCTTATCCGACATTAAAAGAAATGGAAGATATTGCAGTTCAGAATATAAGCCGGAGAAGAGATAATAAAGCGGTTCATATTGCTACGGATATGGAAGGGCTGGTAGAGAGAGCCCTAAATCAGAATTTCGTACCGGTTGTTGATGATGATAATACGTTTATAGGTATTGTTACAAGAAAAGACCTGATTCAGTATCTGGCCAGTGACTATGCAGTTTATACACAACGACAAAGTGCTGCGAAATAGTATTATTTCGCAACACCTTGTATCAGTAATTGAATGAATTATTTACGAATTTCACCTATTTAATAGAATCTTCGTATCTCTGGATCATTCTTTTTACCATTTCACCACCAATAGAACCAGCTTCACGTGATGTTAAATCACCGTTGTAACCTTCTTTAAGGTTTACACCTAATTCAGAAGCAACTTCTGTTTTGAAACGGTCCATAGCTGCTTTTGCTTCAGGGACTTCCATTTTATTAGAACTTTTTCCTGCCACATTATTCACCTCCACAATATTCTTGTTTTCGATATATAAGATAAGTGACTTTTTATCGCTTATCTTGATATTATTATTTGCGAAAACAGAAATATTATTATAGTAGTTTATGGCTTCGTACAACTTGCTTTTTTGCGTAAATTCGTTATACTTGAGTTGGTTGTAAAAAAATAAAAAAGGAAGAAATAAAATGAAATTTAAAACAAAACAGATTACCCAGACAGCATTGTTACTAGCAATATGCATTATCAGTCAGTTTTTGAAAAATACATCCGTATATCTGACGGGACCAATTATTAATGCAGCATTACTTATCGCATTATTGTGTATTAATATACAGGCAGCACTTCTATTATCCTGCATTACTCCAATAACAGCATTCTTTATTAACGGTTCCCCAATTATGGCGAGTATACCACTTATGTTTCCTGTTATTATGATAGGAAATATGATTCTTGTGTTTTTTACATGGTTATTTTATCAAAAAAAGAAAACCAATCCGTCCTTATGGATGGGAATGTTTATAGGATGTGCCATAAAAGCAGCATTTATGTGGATTATGACCTCATATGTACTGTTTCCTGTTTTTGGCGAAAATATCAAGTCACATATTCCCAAACCGGAAGCATTGCCAAAAGTTTTGGAAACAGCCAAACTTACATTTTCAATTACCCAGTTTGTTACGGCCATAGTTGGTTGTGTACTTACGGTTATTATCATGATTCCACTGCGAAAATATCTGAAAAATGAAGATTAGAAAAAGACAGAAAACACTGGAATAAAAAGACGGCGTATGATATAATCGTAAAATGACTGTGATTATGGACTTTATTAGAAGAATCACATCTTATAAACGACCGGATAAGGTTAAGGAGGAAATAGATTAAATGAGTGTACAGGTTGAAAAATTAGAAAAAAATATGGCAAAGCTTACAATTGAAGTTCCGGCAGAGGAACTTGATAAAGCAATTGAAAAAGCATATCAAAAACAGAAAAAAGATATTAGCATACCGGGATTCCGTAAAGGAAAAGTACCACGTCAGATGGTAGAAAAAATGTACGGCAAAGAAGTATTTTATGAAGATGCAGCAAATGAAATGATTCCAGATGCATATGGAAAAGCATATGATGAATGTGGAGAAGATATTGTTTCTACACCTAAGGTAGAGGTTGTACAGATTGAAGCTGGAAAGCCATTTATTTTTACTGCAACGGTTGCATTAAAACCGGAAGTAAAGCTTGGCAAATACAAAGGAGTTACAGTTGATAAAGTAGATGTAACTGTTTCAGATGAAGATATAGACAAAACAATTGAAGCAGAAAGAGAACGTAATGCAAGAAGTATCAGCGTGACAGACAGAGCAGTTAAATCAGGAGATGACACAGTAATTGATTTTGAAGGCTTTGTTGACGGAGTAGCATTTGAAGGCGGTAAGGGAGAAAATTATTCTCTGACTATTGGTTCAGGTGCATTTATACCTGGATTTGAAGACCAGTTAGTTGGTAAGAATATTGGCGAAGAAACAGAAGTAAATGTTACATTCCCAGAAGATTATCAGGCATCTGATCTTGCAGGTAAAGCAGCAATGTTCAAAGTTACTGTTAAAGAAATTAAAGAAAAAGAACTTCCTGCTTTAGATGATGAATTTGCAGCAGAAGTTTCCGAATTTGATACACTTGCAGAATATCGCGAAGATGTTAAGAAAAATCTTACTGAAAAACGTGAAAAAGATGCAAAGAATGCTAAAGAAGATGCAGTTATTGATGCTATTATTGAAAAAACCGAAATGGAAATTCCGGATGCAATGATTGAGACACAGCAAAGACAGATGATTGAAGAATTTGCACAGAATATTCAGCAACAGGGAATTTCAATTGAACAGTACTTCCAGTTTACCGGTTTAACAGCTCAGAAGATGATGGAACAGGTAAAACCACAGGCTGAAAAGAGAATCAAATCAAGACTTGTATTAGAAGCAATTGTGGCAGCTGAAAAAATCGAAGCTTCAGAAGAAGACTTTGATGCTGAAGTGAACAGAATGGCAGAAATGTACAAAATGGAAGCAGACAAAGTAAAAGAAGCTGTTGGTGAAGCTGGTAAAAAACAGATGATGGAAGATTTAGCAGTATCTAAGGCTGTTGAATTTGTAGTAAAAGAAGCAAAAGAGAAATAAAATCAGTATAAACAGGAGGTTTTCGTATGAGTTTAGTACCTTACGTCATAGAACAGACAAGCCGGGGAGAACGCTCCTATGACATCTATTCCAGACTATTAAAAGATCGTATTATTTTTCTTGGAGAAGAAGTAAATGATGTCTCAGCAGCAATTGTTGTTGCACAGTTATTATTCCTGGAAGCAGAGGATCCCGAAAAAGACATTAACCTTTATATTAACAGCCCGGGTGGTGTAATTACAGCCGGAATGGCAATTTATGATACCATGCAGTATATCAAATGTGATGTTTCTACTATTTGTATCGGTATGGCAGCCAGCATGGGAGCTTTTCTACTCGCAGGTGGCACAAAAGGGAAACGTTTTGCATTACCAAATGCAGAGATTATGATTCATCAGCCAAGCGGTGGAGCACAAGGACAGGCAACTGAAATTCAGATTACCGCTAAGCACATCTTACAGACAAAAGAAAAATTAAATAAAATTCTGGCAGAACGTACAGGACAGGATTATGAAGTTATCGCAGCCGATACTGAGCGTGATAACTGGAAGTCAGCAGAAGAAGCATTAGAATATGGTTTGATTGACGCAGTCATTACAAATCGTGCAGATGCCGATTCAAATAAGTAAATCGAAACAAAAGGGTAGGATATTATATGGCAGGGAAAAATTCTGATGGAAGTATCAGATGTTCATTTTGTAACAAGACACAGGATCAGGTACGCAAGCTGATTGCAGGTCCGGAAGGTGTCTATATCTGCGATGAGTGTGTGGATATCTGTTCCGATATCATTGATGAAGAATTCGATGATGAAGAATTAAAGGAGACACCACCCGAGATTAATCTGTTAAAGCCGGCAGAAATCAAGAACTTTCTTGATGATTATGTAATCGGTCAGGATGATGCAAAAAAAGTATTATCAGTTGCTGTATATAATCACTACAAACGTGTTACGGCAACCGTAGAAGAAGACGGTGTAGATCTTCAAAAAAGTAACATCATTATGATAGGCCCTACAGGATCAGGTAAAACATATCTGGCACAGACGTTAGCTAAAATCATCAATGTACCATTTGCAATTGCAGATGCGACGACATTGACAGAGGCAGGTTATGTAGGAGAAGATGTCGAGAATATATTACTCAAGTTGATTCAGGCAGCAGATTATGATGTAGAACGTGCCCAATTTGGCATTATCTATATTGATGAAATTGATAAGATTACAAAAAAAAGCGAAAATGTTTCTATTACAAGAGATGTTTCAGGTGAAGGTGTTCAGCAGGCACTTCTTAAAATTGTTGAAGGCACAACAGCCAGTGTCCCACCACAGGGTGGAAGAAAGCATCCACATCAGGAATTGATACAAATTGATACCTCCAATATTTTATTTATTTGCGGAGGAGCATTTGATGGTCTTGATAAGATTGTAGAGACAAGATTAAACCGCAAATCAATCGGCTTTAATGCAGAAATTGCAGAAAGAACCGGATTTGAAATGGGTGAAATTTTAAGCCAGGTGACACCACAGGATCTTGTGAAATTCGGTTTGATACCGGAATTTGTCGGACGTGTTCCGATTCACGTATCCTTGCAGGGACTTGATGAAAAATCATTAGTGAAGATTTTATCAGAGCCTAAAAATGCACTTGTAAAACAATACCAAAAATTATTCCGCTTCGATCATGTCAAATTAACATTTGAAAAAGATGCAGTGGAAACAATAGCAAAAAAAGCATTTGAACAAAAAACTGGTGCGCGTGGTCTTCGTTCTATAATGGAGAAAATTATGATGGATGTTATGTTTACAATTCCATCTGATGAGACAATTACGGGATGTGTAATTACGAAGGCTTCCGTAGAAGGAAAAGAGGAACCGACACTGGTGCGCCGCCCTTAACAAGGACGGCGTTTTTTATAATTGGAGTTAAACAGATGAGTGAAGAAATTAAAGTACCAGCAGTAGCACTGAGGGGATTAACTATATTTCCGGGGATGGTCATACACTTTGATCTGAGCCGCAAAAAATCAATTGAAGCAGTTAGTCGTGCTTTTGAAAAGTCACAAAATCTTTTTGTGGTTACGCAGAAAAGTACGGAGACTGATAACCCGGGTTTTGAAGAATTATATGAGATTGGAACATATGTGACAATTAAACAAGTTACAAAACTGCCCAATCGTATTGTGCGTGTGTTGGTAGAAGGAATTTCACGTGCAAGACTTCTTTCAATCGATGAAACTAACAAAAAATATTTAGATGCTGTTATAGAACCGCTTACTGATATTGAAGAGGAAGAAAAACGGAATGATTCCGTTGAAGAAATAGCCATGTTGCGAATTATCATGGAATTAATGACACAGTACTCTGCACATTTTCCAAAGACAGCACAGAGCCTGACATCACAGATTAGCGAATCTATGAATTTAAGCGAGATTTTAGACCGTATTACCATGAACATTCCGATTCCATATGAAAAAAAACAGATGGTATTGGAAGCTTTAGATGTCGTATCACGCTATGAAATTTTATCTAAAATTCTTGTAGAAGAATCGCAGATAGCGGAAGTTAGAGAAAAACTGGCTCAGGATATCAAATCCCGCGTGGAGAAAAATCAACGGGATTATATCTTAAGAGAGCAGATGGCTTATATAAAAAAGGAATTATCAGATGAAGGAAGTTATTCTGAAACCGATATTTTTGAAGAACAGTTAAAACAGTTAGATGCGTCCGATGAAGTAAAAGAGAAAATACAAAAAGAGCTGAAACGATTTAAGAATATTTCAGACAGCAGTTCGGAAAGTGCGGTAGAACGAGGATATCTTGAAACACTTTTAGAACTTCCATGGAATAAGGTTTCGATTGATAATATGGATATTAACCGTGCTGAGATGATTTTAAATGAAAATCATTATGGTATGGAGAAAGTAAAAGAACGTATTTTAGAATTCCTAGCCGTTAGAAAACTAACCGGAAAAGGGAACAGTTCTATTATTTGTCTTGTAGGACCTCCCGGTACCGGTAAGACATCCATAGCAAAAAGCGTAGCGGAATCATTAAATAAAAAATATATGCGTATTTGTCTGGGCGGTGTGAGAGATGAAGCAGAAATAAGAGGCCATCGCAGAACATACGTAGGTGCGATGCCTGGTAGAATTGCCGGTGCATTAAAACAGGCGGGTGTTAAAAATCCGTTGATGCTTTTGGATGAAATTGATAAAGTGAGCAATGATTATAAAGGCGATACGTTTTCAGCATTATTAGAAGTTTTAGATCCTGATCAGAATGAACATTTTAGAGATCATTATGTGGAGATTCCGATTGATTTATCCGAGGTATTATTTTTAGCTACAGCCAATAGCGTGTCGAATATTCCAAGACCACTTTTGGATAGAATGGAAGTAATAGAAGTATCGGGCTACACAGAAAATGAGAAGTTCCATATTGCTAAAGAACATCTGCTTAAAAAACAGTATGTTTTAAATGGTATGACAAAAAAAATGCTGACGATTACAGATAAAGCATTGCAGGATATTATACGCTTTTATACAAGAGAAGCCGGAGTTCGTGAATTAGAGCGAAAGATTGGTGAACTTTGTCGTAAAGCTGCCCGTAAAATTTTACAGGAAGAACAGAACAAAATATCCATAACATCAGCTAATATTGCAGACTATCTTGGCAAGAAAAAATATACAACCACGATGGCAAATAAAAAAGACCAAATTGGTATCGTAAGAGGTCTTGCATGGACATCTGTTGGAGGAGAAACGCTACAGATTGAAGTAAATATGATGCCTGGTAAAGGAGAAGTAGAATTAACAGGACAAATGGGTGATGTCATGAAAGAATCTGCCCATATTGGAATCAGTTATATTCGTTCTTTAGGACCAAAGTATGGCATCAAACCGGAAATCTTTAAGAAAAATGATTTTCATATTCATATTCCGGAAGGAGCAGTGCCAAAAGATGGACCATCAGCCGGTATTACTATGGCTACGGCAATGCTCTCAGCTATCTTACATGAAAAAGTCAAAGCAAAGGTTGCCATGACGGGTGAAATAACACTACGTGGAAATGTACTGCCAATTGGTGGATTAAAAGAAAAACTTTTAGCAGCTAAAATGGCGGGAATTGAAACTGTGCTGGTACCAAAAGAAAATGAGAAAGATGTTATTGAAATTGATAATGAAATAAAAGAAGGCATGCAGATTGTATTTGTATCTGAAATGAAAGAAGTCTTTGAACAGGCATTTACAGAAAAAGGGATGGTTTAATATGATAATTAAAAATGTGAACTTGGAAACGGTATGCGGTATTACGAGTACATTCCCGGAAAATACGCTGCCAGAGGTTGCTTTTGCAGGAAAAAGTAATGTAGGTAAATCATCTCTTATTAATGCCCTTATGAATCGTAAATCTTATGCCAGAACAAGTGCACAGCCGGGCAAGACACAAACAATTAATTTTTATAATATTAATGATACAATTTATTTTGTGGATTTACCGGGTTATGGATATGCAACTGCTAATGAAGCAGTCAAAGCAAAATGGGGCAAGATGATAGAGAGATATCTTCATCAGTCCAAACAGTTAAAACTTGTATTTTTATTAATTGACATTCGCCATGCACCTGGAAAAAATGATATACAAATGTATGAATGGATATTAAGCAATGGTTTTATGCCGATTATTATAGCCACAAAATCGGATAAAATCAAAAGAAGTCAGTTAGATAAGTGCTTAAAAATTGTAAAAGAAACACTGCAGATTCGTCCGGGAACGATTGTAATTCCATTTTCGTCTGAAACAAAGGCGGGAAGAGAAGATGTTTACGCCCTGTTGGATGAATTGTTACAAGATGAAACAGTACAGCCCTAGGAAGGTTTTGATATATGGATCAGCATAAAAAGACTAATCAAGAAAAATGGCTTTGTCTGCTGTTTTTCGCTTACGTAATTTTTTTAATAAAAGTAATTGTTTTCAAGTTTTCATTTGAACAATTGGATGCGATTGTAGATTCCTGGAGAAAAGATGTTATTTGGGAAGGACTTAGTACAGCTAATTTTACCCCCTTTAAAACCATAAAAATGTATATCCGTTATTATCGGATGGAGGGCATCAATAGCTTTGAGAACCTGTTTGGTAATATATTTTTGTTTGTTCCGTTTGGATATCTGCTTCCGTTTGTTCATCGTGCAAGCAGGAATGTCTTCATCTTATTAGCGAATGCGTTTTTATTTGTAGTGGGAATTGAAGTCTTCCAGCTTTTTAGTGCTTTTGGTGCATTCGATGTAGATGATATTATACTTAATTGTCTTGGCGCTATAATAGGATATGGATTCTTTTGGCTACGTCATCATTTTATTAGTAAAAATAAGTAAAATTTCCAGTAAATATACAGAAAAGATTAAGAATCCTTAAGTTGAATAAAGGATTTTAATATGCCATAATGTATTCATGAAAACGTTTAATTTCAAAACAATTATGGACCGATTGAAAAATACATTTACCCATAAGATAAATGGAACACGGCATAGAGAAAATAAGAGCATAAAAAAGGTGAAAAGGATCTCGGGACTATTTATAGCACCGAGTTTTTTTGGTGTATTACTTTTTTTCCTAATGCCGTTTTGTGTTGTTATTTTTTATTCATTTGTGGACAACCCAATATCGCATCAGTTTGTTTTTTTAGATAACTTTCGCAATGTATTAACTAATCAGGCTTTTCGACTTGCAGTTAAAAATACATTTCAGTTTTCGTTTATAGCAGTACCGCTTGTTGTTCTTCTATCTCTTTTAATGGCGTTTGCATTAGAACGGGCAATTCCCGGAAAAAGCAGAATCAGAACAGCACTTTTAAGCCCAATGATGGTGCCTATTGCCTCTGTTATCTTAATCTGGCAGGTATTGTTTCACTACAATGGCCTTGTTAATGAGATGATACAGTTTTTTGATGGAAGTAAGATTGACTGGCTTAAGTCATCATACGCACAGGTTGTCATTATTATATTATTTGTCTGGAAGAACCTCGGATACAACATGATTCTTTTTATGGCAGCCCTTGGCAGTATTCCGAGAGAAATATTAGAAGTTGCTAAAATGGAAAGTGCGAATGAATGGCAGATTTTTATTCATATTAAGCTGCGTTATATTTCATCCAGTATTTTATTTGTGACGATATTATCATTAATTAATTCATTCAAGGTATTTCGTGAGGTATATCTTCTTTCGGGAGATTATCCATTTGATGCGTTATATATGTTGCAGCATTACATGAACAATACATTCCGTTCACTAGATTATCAGAAGCTGTCAGCAGCAGCGATTATCATGTCGCTGTTTATGATAATGTTGATTGGATTAATGTTTCTTGTTGAAAATCATTTTGGAAAAGATATTGAAGGGTAACATTCAGGGTATGCTAACATGGTAAAAAGAGACATACGTGAAAGAAAACTGCATAGAAAAAAAACAGGAAAGCGGATACGTCTTCATATTCTGACCGCAATTTTGGTTGTAATAGCTGTATTGTTTTTGATTCCTATTGTATTTACCATATGTAATTCTTTTATGGCAGAATCGGAAATAGCTGCAAATTACGGAACAGTTTTTGAAAGTACACAAAGTGGTGCGAGAAAATACATGTCGGAAACGGTTAATCTGAAATTTATCCCCGATATGGTTTCATTCAAACAATATTCAACTGTTTTGTTTCAAAGTCCGGATTATCTGATGAAATTTTGGAATTCCATTATACTTGTGGTACCGATTGTAGTGTTTCAGATGATAGTGGCACTTTTAGCCGCCTATGGATTTACAAGGTATACAGGACGAATTAGAGAAATAATATTTTTTTCCTATATTATTTTGATGCTGATGCCTTATCAGGTTACACTGGTACCGAATTATATGGTATCAAACTGGCTGCATCTGATTGACACCAACTGGTCAATCTGGCTTCCGGGTATTTTTTCACCGTTTGGAGTGTATCTGCTGACAAAATTCATGCGAAGGATTCCAACAGGAATTATTGAAGCTGCCAAGATAGATGGCGCTGGTGAATGGCAGATATTCAGGCATATATGTATTCCTTTATGTAAAGGAGCAATGGCAAGCGTTGCGATTTTATTGTTTATTGATTATTGGAACATGGTAGAACAGCCGTTGATTTTGCTGTCGGATGCCGATAAACATCCATTATCCGTTTTTTTGTCTAAGATAAATACGGGTGAGATTGGACTGGCATTTGCAGTAGCAACTATTTATATGATTCCGACTCTGTTAGTTTTCTTATATGGAGAGGATTATCTGATAGAGGGTATTACGTATCAGGGTGGTATTAAAGGATAGGAGAGGACGTTAACAATGGAAGATACAATTAAAATCAGAAAAGACAGGATAAAAAATATTGCAATTATATTTCTGGCAGTCATGCTGGTGTTAACCTTCTTTTCAAATTCAATTATGAATTTCTCATTGCCCGAAGTGGCAACACAATATGTACAAAGTGGCACGATAACAGAAAAAATAAGAGGAACCGGCAATGTAGTTGCTGAAGATCCTTATAAGCTTGTTGTCAAGGAAAGCCGTGTCATCGAGAGCGTTCTGGTACAAAAAGGTGATGAAGTAGAAAAAGACCAGGTTATATTCAAATTGGAAGAAGATGATAGCGATGAACTCGCAAAAGCAGAAGCAGAATTAGAAGCACTCAATTTTGCATTTGCACAGAAAATTTTAAGTGGTGATCTTTCAGCCGCTTCCTTTGGATATGCACAGAATGGAACCGAGTTTTCCATTTCACAGTATCAGCAGCGTATCCAGGCAGCAAATGATAAATTGACAGCCGCACAGAATAATGTCAACACGTGGACAAACAACGTGAATGCGATACAAAAACAGATTGATTTATTAAGTAATAAAGTAGTAGATACGACGAATGAACAGAATGCAGTTACTAATGCCAATAAAGCATTGATTGATGCCAATAAAAATCTTGATTTGGCGAATAATGAACTTCAGTATCTTCTTGATACGACAACGATTTCTGCAAATGAGACAGAACCGGATAATATTATAGCAGCAAGAGAAAAAGTAAAAAACGCAAAAAATAAAGTAGCCGAATGTGAAGCAGCACTTGCAAATGCACAGGCAAATTTGGATAAAGTTACGAAGTCAAATACAACGGAAATCGATAAGGCATCTTTAAATACACAGTTAACAGAAGCCAAAGCCAGTCTCACAAAAGCAACGGCAGACTTAGAAGCAGCGAAAACCGAACAGGCTGAGGTTGTAAAAGATGTACAGGCAGAAGTAGATTTAGGCAACCAGAATTCTTTGATTGCAGACAAGCGTGAAGAAGTAGAGAAATTAAGAGAAAAATCTATTGGAGCCGAGATTAAAGCTCCGGTATCAGGAACCATAATAGAAATTACAAAAGCGGCAGGTGAGACAACCGTTCCGGAAGAAGCACTTGCAACCATTCAGGTGGCAGGAAAAGGATTTTCATTAAGCTTTTCTGTTACGAATGAACAGGCCAAGAAGGTTCAGATTGGTGATGTGGCAGATTTACAGAACTCATGGTACTACGAAGATGTAAAAGCAATGCTTAGTAAAATTCAGCCGGATACAGATGATCCGGGTAAAAAGAAACTGCTTGTTTTCTCCATTGAAGGAAGTGTTACAGACGGAGAATCCTTAGGACTTTCTATTGGACAGAGAAGTTCAGATTACGACAGAATCGTGCCTAACAGTGCAATCAGAGAAGACAATTCAGGCAAGTTCATATTGATAATTGAAGAAAAAACAACACCATTTGGTAATCGTTATAAAGCAAAACGCGTAGATGTAGATGTACTTGCAAGTGATGATAAAAATACAGCAATTACAGCCGATTTAGAAGGCTATGAATACGTAATTACTACCTCAAATAAACCGGTAGAGGCAGGTAAACAGGTAAGATTATCCGATAATTGATAGGAGGCTTAAGTGAAAGAAAAAATTATAGATTTCATACAGGCACTTAAGAGTCGGATTAAACTGAAGTGGAAAAGATTATTAAGTTGTATGTTTCCTTTATCGAGGAGACAGGTAAAAGGATTTATTACGATTATTATTTGTCTTTTGATATTTCTGTCCTTTACTATTTTTACGGTGGTAAAGGAAAGTACACTTTATGACCAGCAGGCAGCAAAAAGATGGTCTGCGGATGGCGGAACAGCACAAATCAGTTGTTTTTATCCGGTTAATACGGTAGCACTGGATGATTATTATTTCTTAAATATGGAGCATACCATTGAAACAGCATTAAATGATGCTTCCATACAGGCAGCCAATGAAAAGGCAAGACAGTTTTGCGATGCATATAGTGTAACAGGAACAATAACGCTGGAGTCAGAGTATGGCATGACGACTGTTCAGACAGTGGGAGTTGCAGGCGATTTCTTTTTCTTCCATCCGGCAGCATTGTTGGGTGGCAGTTATATCGGTGGTGATATGCTGATGCAGGATGGCGTTCTGATTGATGAAGATGCAGCATGGCAGTTATTTGGTTCAAATGATGTAACAGATATGAATGTCATGATTGAAGGGATGCCATATCATATTGCGGGGGTTATAGATCGCGATGAAGGACACTTTGAGAATGCGGCAGGTTTGGAAAAATCCGTTTGTTATGTTTCTCTTGAGACATTAACAAAATACGGAACGGTGAATGGAAGCTATACGTATGAGATTGCCATGCCGGACCCTGTAAATGATTTTGCACTGACAACAGTTAATACAGCACTGAATCAGGAAGAAGAAATCGTAAAAGTAGTGGAGAATTCAAGACGTTATGATTTTTATCCATTGCTTTTAACGATAAAGGATTTTGGAATTCGTTCCATGAGCCGCAGTGGAATAGTTTTTCCATATTGGGAAAATATTGCAAGAGCATATGAAGATGTATTTGCTGTTTGCTTATTTATAAAATTAATTATGATTTTAACAGTTCTGATACGTTTAATTTTGTATATTCATGGATTAAGAGGCAGATTAAAGGCTTCAAAAAAAGGAGGAAAAATATTATGAAACGATTAGGAAAGGTGTTATGTCTGCTATTGTCATTTGTAATGGTATTTGGATTGACAGCATGTGGCGACAAGAAGCCAGGCAGCACAAATAAACAAACAGAAAGCAGTAAGGACTACGTTTACACGATGGAAGAACTTCCTATTCAATTGGAAGGTACTGATATTTCAGAGGTTTATGTAGTTGGAGATAAAATCTATGCATTTGGGCAGAAGTATGACTTTGGAGATGAGACAATGCAGCCTAGAATGGAAGAAGCAATGTTGTCATCTGGTAGCACAGCAACAGCAGTAGAAGAAGTAGAAGGTGCAGACGTAGAAACAACAGAAACTTCTACAGAAGAAGCAGCAACAGAAGCAGATGAAACTGCTGTAGGAACAGAAGAAATGCCCGTGGAAGAAGGCATGGAACCAGGCGAAGAATCTGTAGGAACAATGGATCTTATCGTAAGCATATTCAATTTGGATGGTACATTGGTTAATACCTTTACAAAGACATTTGGGTCAGATACAGGATCCAATGGAATGGCGGTAGATAACGATGGAAACATTTACATGATTTTAAGTGAGTATGGAAAAGATACGACTAATCCTGACTTTCCAAAGGATGTATTTACATTATTTGTTTTAGACAGCCAGGGAAATGAAAAATGGTCTGTACAACTTGGCGAAGATGTTAAACAGGACGAATACTATTATGTTAACCAGTTTATGCTGGATAAAGATGGGAATATTATTGTTTTATCAAGCAAAGGTGTAGAGGTTTATGGACAAGATGCTGCTAAGATAGAGATTCCAATAGACGAAACAGAAGGTGCATCCAACCTTGTAATGTTAAATGATGAAACATGTGGCATTATATGTTATGGGGAAGAATCTTTGTTTTTAAAAACAGTTGATTTTGAAACTAAAAAGTTTTCGGAACAACAGACATTCCCATTTAATGCATACAGCTACAGCATATTTTCCGGAAGAGGTTATGATTTATTCTTAACAGACAGCAATGGATTATATGGATTTAATTTAGGTGATGCGGCTGTAACAAAGATTATGGATTATGTAGATTCTGATATTATGGTTAGTAATATCTTCGGGATATGTCCAATTGATGACACTTCATTTATTGGAACATACTATAGTGAAGAAACGGGTGTAACCAGTTGTGCGAAATTCACAAAAGTAGACCCGTCAACGATTAAAGACAAAGAGATTCTTACTTTGGGATGTATGTATCTTGATTCGGATGTCAGAAAACAGGTAGTGGAATATAATAAAAACAATTCAGAATATCGCATTAAAGTAATGGATTATTCTTCTTACAATACGGATTCGGATTATACAATAGCTTCTACAAAATTAAATACGGATATTGTTACAGGAAATATGCCGGATATCCTTCTTCTTTCCAATGATATGCCAATCAGCAGTTACAATGCAAAAGGTTTATTTGCTGATTTAAATCCATTCTTTGAAAGTGATCCGGAATTGAAAAAAGAAGATTATCTGCCTAATGTTATGGATGCTCTTTCTGAGAACGACAAGTTGTACCAGATTGTTCCGGGATTCTATATATTTACAGTATTTGGAAAGAGCGCTGATGTAGGAACGGGAAGTGGCTGGACTTTTGATGAACTCAAACAGCTTGTAGCAGAAAAAGGACCGGAAGTTCAAGCCTTTTCAGATATAACCAGACAGGATTTCATGAATTACAGTATGTGGTTCTGTAATGAACAATATATTAACTGGCAGACGGGAGAATGCAATTTCACCTCACAGGATTTCATCGACAATTTGGAATTTGCAAGCCAGTATCCAGCAGAAATCTCATATGAAAATTATGATGATGAATATTGGAATGATTATCAGACATCTTTTAGAGATGGAAGAACATTATTGATGATATCATCTTTGTCGACATTTTCAGACTATAGTACAGCTGAACAGGGCACATTTGGAGAAGCAATTACACCGATTGGCTTCCCGGCATCTGATAAAAATGGAAATGCAATGAATTTTAATCTTAACTTTGCAATCAGTTCTAAATCAAAAAATCAACAGGAAGCATGGAACTTTATTCGTTACTTCCTTACAGACGAGTATCAGGATAAAATGGAATATTGTCTGCCTGTTAAAATCAGCCGATTAGAGGAACTGGCTAAGGAAGCTCAGAGTAAACCATTCTACACAGACGAAAACGGTGAAAAGGTAGAATACGACAATACGTATTATTTAAATGGTGAAGAGGTTATTATTCCTCCAATGACACAGGAACAGACAGATAAGGTTATGAATTTCATTAAATCTGTTAATCATGTTATGGACTATAATACAAGCATCAATGACATTATCAATGAAGAAAGTGAAGCATTCTTTACCGGTCAGAAAACAGCACAGGAAGTAGCAGATATTATTCAAAGCAGAGTGCAGATTTACGTAAATGAAAATCGTTAACCTGTTTATTGTAAGAGAAGCTTTTTAAAGTATTGAAAAACATACAGACCATTTACACTGTTGATGTGATTTTGCGTCGAATCTAAAAGGCGTTCGGGATGCCATTGTGTACCAAACACAGGTGCATCCGGATATTCGATTCCTTCTATGACGCCATCAAAGGAATACTGCGTTGCACGAAGACGTGGTCCTAATTTGAAAAGACCTTGATGATGAGCACTGTTGGTGACAGGTGTCGTTCCATATAATTTATGGAAGATACCTCCCGGCAGTGCTTTTGTTATGTGATATTGATCATGGTTTATGTATTCATGAAAGGAATGGGTTTTAAGATGCTGAATCAGATTGCCACCAAGAGCAATGTTGATAATCTGCATTCCTTTGCAGATTCCAAGAATTGGCTTTTGGTGATTTAAAAATTGATAAAACAGTTCAATTTGGCGTAAATCTTCTTCAAAATCAGGCTGATGACTACCTGAATTTCTGTCGTGAAAAAGGGCAGGTGCAATATCGCCACCGCCTGGAAGCAGTAGCCCGGCACAAAATGCTTCATCAGAAGAATTAACAGATACAATAGAGGAAAGCCCAACCTGTTGTAAGGCAGCTTTATAGTTATCAGCACTGTGAGACATAGTAGCAATCATGATTTGCAATTTTGTTATCATCCATTCAAGGTATATTTATTTATGATATGAAAAGATAAAAAAAAGGTGTGGAAATGTATTTCCATTTGTGTTAGTATGGAAAAACATTCATTTTTTTACAGATAAAACGGAGAGTATTATGAAAAAACTAATTGGAAACAGACAATTTTATAAAATGGTCCTGCTGGTGGCTGTTCCCATAATGATACAGAATGGCATTACGAATTTTGTGGGAATGCTTGATAATATTATGGTCGGACAAGTTGGAACAGCACAGATGTCAGGTGTTGCCATTATCAATCAGCTGATGCTGGTATTTAACATTACAATTTTTGGAGCCGTGAGCGGAGCCGGTATTTTTGGTGCACAGTATTATGGCTGTAAGGATTATGAAGGAGTAAGAAATGCATTTCGATATAAAATGATGGTATGTCTGGGTATTGTCTTTTTGGCAGTTATTCTTTTTATATGCAAGGGTAATGCATTGATTTCCTTATATTTGAATGAGAGTGGAAATGAGGCAGAACAAGCATTAACCCTTAAATACGCAGGACAATATTTGATGGTTATGCTGTTTGGCTTATTGCCATTTGCAATTGAACAGGTGTATTCCAGTACGCTTCGTGAGACAGGTGAGACAGTGCTTCCCATGAAAGCCGGAATAGTTGCGGTGTTAGTCAATCTTGTGCTAAATGGTATTCTTATTTTTGGAATGTTTGGATTCCCTAAGCTGGGTGTTATCGGAGCAGCAATAGCAACAGTCATTTCACGATACATACAGACGGCGATTGTTATAATATGGACACATAAGCATTTAGCGGGACATGATACCACAAGAGAACCTTTTATGAAAGGGGTATATGCACACTTTAAGGTTCCTGGATATCTGGCATGGAGAATTACTAAGAATGGAACACCATTACTTATTAATGAGGCATTATGGTCACTTGGTATGGCGACGATTATGCAGTGTTATTCAATCAGAGGTTTGTCGGTTGTGGCAGCTCTGAATATTTCAAATACAATTAATAATGTTTTTAGTGTGGTGTGTATGGCACTTGGGAGTGCAATAGCCATTATAGTTGGTCAGATGTTAGGAGCCGGAGAAATGGAAAAAGCCAGGGATTCGGCGACAAAATTGATTTTCTTTAGCGTGGCAGCAAATGTAGTAATAGGTTTACTGATGGCATCCATATCGGGCATTTTCCCGCAAATATACAATACTTCTCAGGATGTAAAAGCCTTAGCAGCGAAATTAATTGTAATTGCAGCAGCACTTATGCCATTTAATGCATTTACCAATGCTTCCTATTTCACGTTACGATCCGGAGGAAAAACAGTAGTCACGTTTTTATTTGACAGTGTTTTTGTATGGGTAGTCAGTATTCCAACGGCGTATATTTTATCAAGATATACAGGACTAACAATTCTGCCACTCTATTTAATTTGTCAGTCCTTAGAGATTATTAAATGTGTGATTGGATTCCTCCTTGTTAAAAAAGGAATCTGGATACAGAATATGACACAAAAATAAAAAGAACCTTCAATGTTTATGCCACTGTTAAGAGTATGTGGATAATAGACATTGAAGGTTCTTTTTTTATATAATTTATTATCTTTTCTCGTCGTGTAACTGTGAAAAAGATGGAGATTTCATTAGTTCCAAAATACATTCCACAACTTTCGGGTCAAACTGTACACCGGAATTACGTGTTAATTCTTCCACGATTTGGTTGTGTGACAAGCGATTACGGTAAAATCTGTCGGATGACATGGCATCATAGGAATCAGCAACACAGATAATACGTGCATATAGCGGAATTGCATCACCGACTAATCCCTCAGGATAGCCGGAACCATCATAATATTCATGATGATAAAGTACGCCTTCACGAATTCCTTCAATAGCAGTGAAGTCTTTTAACATCTGGCCTCCGATTAGGGGGTGTGTTTTAATCATATTTTGTTCATCTTCTGTTAAGGGTAATGGTTTATTTAAAATAGCATCCGGGATACTAATCTTACCAACATCATGTAACAGTGCTACATAATATATTTTTTCAATATCGGCTGAAGGCAACATCATTTTTTTTGCAATTTCTCTGGAGTAATAAGCTACCCGGACAGAATGACCATTTGTATAACGGTCTTTGGCATCAATAAAGTTGGAAAAGGTTTTCATCGATTGGATGATAATATTCTGGTCGGTGATTCTTTGAATACGAAATTTAGATAAATTTGCTTCTACTATGATTGTTATAATCACAATTATCAAGTATAAAACGGAAAGAGAAACCAGTACCCAGTA
>CAZAQH010000008.1:0-38442 GCA_964487395.1 uncultured Lachnospiraceae bacterium
TCATTGCATTACTAGTGAAACAAGGGGTTTGTGGATAAAACTACGAAAACTCAAGTGAACATAAAAATAGCGGAGAAAATTTTCTCCGCTATATCTGCTTTTTTATTGTTTGTTTTCAAAATCTTCTACTGCCTGAATAATTAACTTAACTGTGCCATCCACACCAAGCATTGAACTGTTAATGCAAAGATCATAACTGTCTGCATGCCCCCATTTTTTAGAGGAATAATAATTGTAATAACTTTGACGTTGTTTATCCTTTTTATTTATCATATCTTTTGCTTTTTGCTGAGTTAAATCATATTTTTTCATAATACGTTTTACTTTGGTATCTTCATCTCCGTAAATAAACAGATGCATACAATTCTTATACTCACTTAATGCATAATCAGCACATCTGCCAACAATAACACATGGTTCTTCACTTGCAATTTTTTTAATGGTATCAAACTGTGCCAGGAAAATTTTATGGCTGATTGGCATATCCATAAAAGATGAAGCATTATATCCAAAAGAATAAGTATCCATTACAAGGTTATACAAAAACGAATTAGTAGGTCTCTCATCATGACTTTCAATCATTTCTTCACAAAAACCACTTTCTTTTGCTGCTCTTGTCAGTAATTCCTTATCATAACATTTAATTCCAAAATGTTCTGCTACTTTCTCTCCGATTTCTCTTCCTGCTGAGCCAAACTGTCTTCCAATTGTGATTATCGTATTCATAGCAAGCCCTTCTTTCTTTAATCTGAATATTCAAATAGAATACTAGATATTGTTAAAATATATTTACTATTATTATACAAAAATCTGAAAGGTTTTACAAGAAAAAATGGCACCAGTTTTACAACTGATGCCATCTAAATTTAAAATACAATTATGCTGCTTTTTGTGTTTTTCCCCAAAGTACTTTACCACCATCAATAATCAGAATAACAGCAAGTACCACAATAGGAACAATAATTACACATTGTAATACATTGGTAAACATGGTTGTTGCATCCAGTCCACCCCCTATAATAGCCATTAAGTTATTTTTAAATGTAAAGAACAGTGAAGTTAATGTTGCAATAGACATAAACACAATTGGAATATATAACATCTGATTCTTTTTGCCAATTTTCTTTAAATAAGTACCAATTGCTAAGAATGCCGGAACTGCCACTAACTGATTACATGCGCCAAATAAAGGCCAAACCTTTGCATATCCTGCAAGGCAGAGAACAAATGCACATACAGCCGTAATAATAGTTGCAACATACATATTACTTAATATATTTTTCTCACCATTTTTCTTTGTAGCAAATAATTCCTGGAACATAAAACGTCCAAGTCTTGTTGCTGTATCAAGCGATGTTAAGCAGAAGCAGGAAACTGCCAGACATATAATCGTATATGTAGCTGTTACTGCTGTCTCGCCAAATCCCATAGTTGCAAAGAACTGAGAAATAGCCTGACCAAAAATAACGGTTGGTGAAATTTTTTCAAGCCCCATTGCATTTTGTACAAATGCCTGTGTTCCATCAGCAGATAATGCACTGATAGCAACTAAAGAAATAACCGCAAGGAGACATTCTACTAACATAGAGCCATATCCAATTGCTAATGCATCTTTTTCATTATCAAGCTGTTTGGATGTTGTACCGGAACCAATTAAAGAATGGAAACCTGATATAGCACCACATGCAATTGTAATAAAAAGTGTTGGGAATAAGTAATTACCATTAACAGCAAATCCTGTAAATGCCGGAGTCTGAATAGTTGGATTAGCTCCGATTATACCAACAATTGCAGCAATCATCATGAAATATAATAAGAAACTGCTCAAATAATCTCTTGGCTGCAATAAAATCCATACAGGAGTTACCGATGCAATAATAATATAAACAAAAATAATGAATAACCATACCATTTTAGGTATGCCTGTTATTGGAAATATAAGTCCGATAACAACACATGCAGCAAGTAAAATAACACCTACAACTGATGCAAGTAACATTGGTGCATTTTTTCTGTAAACAAAAAAGCCAAATGCAATTGCTAATGGAATAAATAACAAAGATGCTGTTGCAACAGAACCATTTGCTTCACTTCCATAAAAGCTGTTTGCTACAATATCACCAAATGCTGCAATAACAAGTAATAATACTAACCATGCAAAAACAGTAAATAAAACACGACATTTGTGACCAATAGTATCTTCAATAACTTCACCAAGCGATTTTCCCTGATGACGAATAGAAACAAAGATAGAACCGAAGTCCTGAACTGCTCCAAAGAAAATACCACCAATTACAATCCAAAGGAAACATGGTACCCATCCAAAGAATGCGGCCTGAATCGGTCCATTGATTGGTCCGGCTCCAGCTATAGATGAAAAATGATGTCCCATTAAAACAGGTGTTTTAGCCGGGCAGTAATCCACTCCATCTTCCATGGTATGTGCCGGTGTCTTTTCAGCTGGGTTGATTCCCCAAGTCTTTGCCAGGAATTTTCCATATGTCATATAGGCAACTACGAAAATTACGATGGCAGCTAAAATTAATACAATAGCGCTCACAATATATCCCTCCTATTTTTTTGATTCTTATAAAAACAAGGTCAAGCCTTGATTATAAGTAAAATTAGAATATAAATATCTATGTGGTTTACTGTTTAAAGGGTTCAACATTATGTTTTTCGCATAATTCGTCAAAACCAATTTTATTTTGCTGCACTTCTTTATATACTTCTTTTAAAATGTCTTTTTTCTTATTCGCTGCATGATTGGTATAAATTTTACCATCTTCAATAGATACCAAGCACATATGAGCTTGTGAATAGCCTCTCATATTCATCATATATCCTTTTTCAAAGTAAAACTTTTTCGCGGCTTTAATTGTATCAGCATCCGGTTTTTGATCAGAAATCAGTATAACTGTCAAATAACTGTACATATGATTTTTCGGTGGATTTTTCTCGCCTTTTCGAACAAATTCAGGTTCAACTTTTGAAGTAATGAGTTCTTTCATTGTCTGCAATAAATCGCAGTCAACCTTACTACTTGTAATAAAAAAAACATGCTCATAGCAATCAGATGACCATAAATTAGCATCTCTTACTAATACATATTTTTCAAGATGATTATAGAAATATCCATACGCATCCAATTCAAGTTCATCGATTTTGTATGGTTTATATATATTAAAGGTTCCTGAATATCTTAATAATAATCTGTCTA
The DNA here is from genome assembly GCA_964487395.1 of uncultured Lachnospiraceae bacterium. Lineage (GTDB taxonomy): Bacteria > Bacillota > Clostridia > Lachnospirales > Lachnospiraceae > RGIG8767. The sequence goes on from CAZAQH010000008.1 coordinate 3,221, forward strand.
AATATTGTTTTGCATCCATGAATGTATACCTATCCCTTAAAGAAGTTTTTCATGCAAGAAACACTTTATGACTTTACTACATTAACCTAACAATAGATAAATTTTATCACACTAGTCATCAAAAAACAACAAAAAACTGCTTCCATTATCTATTACGATAAAATAGTAAGCAGTTTTTCAAAATATTCCGGTATTGGTGCAATTGTTTCAATATATTCATTCATTCTTGGATGTTTAAATCCCAATATATAAGCATGTAATGTCTGCCCTGTTAATCGAAACGGACATTTCCTTTTTGTGTATATTTCATCTCCCAACAATGGATAACCAATGTATGCCATATGCACACGAATCTGATGCGTACGTCCTGTTTCAAGCTGACATTCAATATAAGTATAATCTTTAAACCGTTGAATCACTTTATAATGGGTAATGGCTTCTTTTCCGTTTTTCGTATTCACTGCCATTTTTTTTCTGTCATTTTCACAGCGGCCAATAGGAGCATTAATTGTACCCTCCTCATCAGGAAGGACTCCATAACAAATTGCACGATATTTTCTCACTATTGTATGGTTTTTTAATTGTTCCGCAATGCTTTGATGTGCAAAATCATTTTTACATACAATAACAGAACCCGTTGTATCTTTATCAATCCTATGCACGATTCCCGGTCGTAACACTCCATTAATACCGGAAAGTGAATTCTTACAATGAAATAATAATGCATTTACCATTGTATTTTCATAATGTCCTGCCGCTGGATGAACCACCATACCTTTTGGCTTGTTTACGACTACAATATCATCGTCTTCATAAAGTATATCAAGTGCAATATCCTGAGCTTCAATATTAGGTTCAATATTCTCCGGCATTGTAAATGTTATGATATCGCCATATTTTAATCGGTAATTCGATTTTTTAGGAACACCATTTACAAACACAATTTCATCTTTTATCATTTTTTGAAGATAAGAACGTGATATCAAATCACCGGACAATTCACTGACACATTTGTCCAATCTCTCATCTTCCATATCTTCTTTTATTTCAAAACGGATTTCATTCATAAGTAAACTCATTCCTTATTTTTCTTTTTTGTTAAAAAAGCAAAATCTTCTTCTTTGTAATAAAAAAGAATTAATATTGCAAGTAAAACGCAGGAAACTGACACATAAATATCCGCAACATTGAAAATAGGGAAATTAATTAATACAAAATAAAAGAAGTCTACAACATAGTCAACTTTAATTCGATCAATTAGATTACCAATCGCTCCGGCTGTAATCAATACAAGTATTATTTCAAGTATATTGTACTTTTTCATTAATGGAAGCTTTACAATAATACACCCAATAACCGTTATCATAATAATAGCGATAATCACAAATAATATTTTCTGGTTCTGGAACATGCCAAAAGCTGCTCCTCTGTTTTCCAGATAATTAAGTTCAAACACACCGTCAATAAGAACCTTTGCCGGTTTATCCTTCAAATAACTAACTGCCATTTTTTTGGTAAACTGGTCCGCAAAAATAAGAATTCCCAATAATATAAAATCAATAATAATGTGTATTGCCTTTTTACTATTCCATTTCATCCGTATAAATTATCTCCTTTACAGCATTTACAATCTCTTCGTCTGTAACCGTTCTGTCGATTACTGCCTTACCAATTTTCTTAATGAGGATAAACTTAATTCCTTCATTATCCATTTTTTTATCTGATTTTGTAAGTTTTAGTATTTCTTCCGGATTGATATCCTCTATACTGATTGGAAGATTAAATGGAACAAACATATCACGTATTTCATAATATTCATCCATGGATAATAATTCTTTTTTCCATGAAATATAGGCAGCTGCAATACATCCTAAGGCAACACATTCACCATGTAGCAAAGAAAAATTTTTGTTCTTTTCAATTGCATGTCCTATTGTGTGTCCAAGATTAAGTAATGCTCTGTCTCCCTGCTCATAAGGATCCTTTTCAACAATTAATTTTTTAATGTTGCAGGATTGATAAACCAGTTCTTCTAATACACTGATATCTTTAGCCGTAATTTCATACATATTTTCAATTAGCCACTCATAATAATTAGCATTTTTAATAATAGCTGATTTCATGGCTTCCGCAAAACCACTGTAAAACTGTCTCTCATCTAAGGTAGATAATGTAGAAAGATTCGTATAAACAAGCTTCGGCATGTAAAATGCACCAACCATATTCTTATATGCTTTAACATCAACGCCGGTTTTCCCACCGATACTACTGTCAACCTGCGCTAATAGCGTAGTCGGAATCTGTATAAAATCAATTCCACGTAAATATGTGGCCGCTGTAAATCCTGTTATATCACCTACAACCCCACCGCCTAACGCAACTAGATAATCGTAGCGGTTTAAATGATTTTTAATTAAAAATTCATAAATCCCTTCAACTGTCTCTAGGTTTTTATGCTCTTCTCCATTTTTGATAGTATAAGCATATACTTCAATATTTATGGTTGATAACAGTTCTTTCAGTTCATTTCCATAAATTGGATAAACCATATCATCAGAAATAATACAAACTTTTTTATCACAAAGATTTATGTTTTTTAATTCTTCGGTTAATTTATCAAAATTGTTTTCCAATACAATTTCATACATTTCTTTTGTTGTTTTAACTTCAATTCGATTACTCATATAAACCTCATTCATTTTTATATTTATTTGCAGAAGAAAAGCCTCCTACCATATGTAGGCAGGAGGCTTTTTCTTAATTATTAAAAGATGGAACATCAAAAGAACCATTCAAAATCTCTTGGAAATCACCTGAAATATCAACACTGGCAGGTGTTATAATAAATATGTAATGGGATATTTTCTGTAAATTACCATTAATTGCATAACAGGAACCTGATGTAAAATCAATAATTCTCTGTGCAATATCAACATCCAGCCCTTCCATATTTAATACTACTGTTCGATTTGCTAATAATGTCTCGGTTATCTCTCTTGCTTCCTCGACCGACGTTGGTTTAATAACACATACTTCCATTCCGTTCCCCGCTACTCTTTTCTGTTGACGAATCTGTGTAACTTTATTTGATGATTTCTTCTCTTCATAAGCTGGTTCATTTTTTATTGGAGTATTTTTGGTAACTGCTTCTTCTTTACCATCCTCATCATCCAGATAATCATCGTCTTCATAGAGTTCATCTTCATTTTCATCATTCAATTTCATTACATTTAAAAATGCATCCATAAATCCCATTCGTACGAATCCCCTTATTATTTATTTGTGGAAGCTAAGTAATCACGTTCACCGAATATACCGGTACCAACTCTGATATAGGTTGCGCCTTCTTCAATTGCGACCTCGTAATCACCAGACATTCCCATTGACAAAATATCCATACACACATTATCAATGTTTTTTTGCGTTATGTCAACAGATAATTGCTTTAATCTGTTAAAATATACTCTATTTTTCTCAGGAAATTCAACATTAGGCGGAACAGCCATCAATCCTTTAATGGAAATTCCCGGCAAATGATGAATGGATTCTATAAATTCTATACAATCCTCCGGCTTTAATCCAAACTTAGTCTCCTCTGCCGCAATATTTATTTCTAACAATATCGGAATAATTCGATTTACTTTTTGGGCTTGTTTACTGATTTCCTGTGCAAGTTTAACTGAATCCACACTATGAATCATATATACTTTATCTGCAATATATTTCACCTTATTGGTTTGAAGATGACCAATCATATGCCAGCGTATATCTTTTGGCATTTCTTCGTATTTCACGGTGAGCTCCTGAACTTTATTTTCTCCAAAATCACGTATACCATTATCATAAGCTTCCATTAATAATTTAACCGGCTTCGTCTTACTCATTGCAATTAAATGAACATCCTGTTCATTTCGGTTGCTTTTTAAAATACTTTTTTTGATATTTGCTTTTACAACATCTAAATTTTCTTTAATCATATTATTCCTCGGTTATTCATATATAAATTCATCTTCCGCAACACTTTCTGCGTCCAAAACAATATAATCATATGTCACAAGTCCATAATTGGTATTGGATTCAATGATTGCATATTCGTCATTCTGATTTAATATATGAATTTGTTTAAAATCGGCATATCCTTTATTAATATTATATACACCAATCAACGTTCCTGCCTTTGAAATCGTATACTTATCAGTCGATTCCGGTTTATCAAGATTATCTCCAATTCGAAGTGACGAATCATCAATATAATATTCCCCATTTTCTTCATTATAAATTGTAATCGGAATAAATTCAGGAATCATAGTGCCATCTTCATTGTATGTTTCTCGTAAAACACCATCTTCACTTCCATTACCACCTTTTGTAACGTATTCAGTTGGAATTAAGAAAAATTCTTTTTCCACAATAGCAGAATTGGGAACTTTTAATCCATTTTCCACATCCGTAATTAATTCAATATTAATAAATCGATCCGTTGCAAATGTAAGCATTGAATTATTAAAATTAAGTTTTACATATGTTTTCTGGTCCGTTCCGGTTATTACTTCAACTCTTCCCCACGATTCATATTGATTCTTCAAAAATTTAACCTGGACGTATTCTTCCTCCAGCAATTCCTGTGCTCTTGTTGCTTCCACCGGAATTAAAATATACCAGTCTTCATTTGTTGCTAATTTATAAATCGGATCTCCCTGCTCTACAATCTCATTATTAATTAACTGTTGTTTTTCATAATTTTCTTTTTTAAACCATTCTTCATTAACCTGAGTTGCATCGTAATCTTCAAATCCGTCTTTCGAATATATAACAATTCCGGATGCCGGTGATGCACACAGATTAATCATTCCACTTTCATTCTGTTCATTTAATTCTGAAAGATTATTTAAAAGATTTCGATTTGTAAATTTTAAAACATTACCCTCAATGGCAAATTTAAAATCATATGTATCAATAAAATTTTTCGCATCAAAGGAATTAGAATAATCTATGATTTCATTCTTAATTTCCGATAAATCTTTATCATTTAATATATTACCGTTTTCATTTTCCTGTTTCGTCAGCAAATCATTAAGTTGTCCCGTTTCATCTACAGAACAGACAATATTGTTACATCCAACCTTTTCGCCTTCTCTTGCATAATAATTAATGTAACCGGAATAATCACTGTTAACAACTGTCTCATCACGAAAAGCAATGCCTTCATACACATTTGTAACGGACAAAGACCCAGCTTTTACTTCATAGCCTACAACATGCTTTGAAGTAAAATACATAAAAATACAAATAATGATATAAATCAGAATAGCCAAAAAGAATACAATGCCAAGATTGATATTAAGTGGCTTTCGATATTTTCTTATATTCCCGGAATTCCGATCTGCCAATGTCTTTCCTCCTAATTGTTACTCTAAAAGAAAGCCCCGGAACCACCTTCCGAGGCTTTTGCTCTCTAACTCCTAAAACTTATAATGCTACGATAATACTCTTGCTGATTTCTTCATCTAAATCACTTACATCTGCTGAAATACTAACAATAAAATCAAAATTAAATGTATTGCTGATTTTTTCCATCTTTTTAACAATTGATGTAATGTCTTTTTTCTCTAACTTGGCTACTTTCATGATACCATCTATGTACATCTGCTGCATATCATGATCCTGTGAAATAATTCCATAAATAAATCCAATAAATTCCGAACTGTTATCAAAATCATAGTCCTGCACGTTGACAAGACGAACCTTATTGTTTAATTCAAACATATGCTTTGTGCTTCTGTCTAAATAAACAATATTTCCTGATACTGTTTTGATTTCTTCGTTTACCTTTGCTAATAAATGTTTGGTCTTGCCTTTACCCTCTTTGCCTACAATTAATTGGACCATTGGTAACCCTCCTATAGTATATTTTCCTAAATCCGGTACCCTGTACAACTCTTTAAAAATATTATAATTTATTAGCAGGTAAAAAACAACCGCTAATTATTTATTTCACTTAATAAATCTATCATTTCTTTATATAATTTGTCTCTTTCACTTGCCCTTAAAATAACTGAAATATAAGGATTGCCCGCAATATCTCTTGTCACAAGAATAAGACAGTTGCCTGCCGCATTGGTTGTGCCGGTTTTTCCACCTATAACTGTAATTGTCTCCGGAGATTTATAATCTCCCTTTAAGAATAAATTGGTTGTTCCAAAAGACATTTCCTTTTCATTACCATCTTTATCAAAATATACGGTGGAATAATCAGACATATGTATTATTTCATTAAATAAATTATATTGCATTGCTTCGTTCATAATAAGATACATATCATATGCTGTCACATAATGATCATTATCCGGTAGTCCATGTGGATTCACAAAATGGCTGTTCGTTGCACCAATTGCAATTGCTTCCTGATTCATCATTTCTGCAAAACCTTCAACACTTCCACCGATATGCTCTGCTATAACAACCCCTGCGTCATTGGCAGAATCAATTAATAATGCATGAAGTGCCTGATTTAATGTTAACTGGTCTCCCGGTTTTAATCCACACAACTGAGCACCCGATTCATTAATAATTACATTTTGTGTGACTGTAATCATATCTTCGGTATTGCCATATTTCAATGCTACTAACGCTGTCATAACTTTAGTCAGGCTTGCAGGATATAGTCTTTCATGAATATCCTTTGCATATATCACTTCTTTATTTGTAACATCAAAAAGACCTGCCGCGGATTCCTTTTCCATCTCAAGTCCGGAAGTATTATCAATATCTGAAATGGCGACACACAAATCAGATGCAAAGGCATCCGCTTTATTTTCTGATTGATTTTGGCCATTCTGCACTTCATTTTCTTCGTATGATAAAGGTATATTTCTTGTTCCACATCCTATCGTTGTAATGGTAAACAGGCATAACAGAATAATGGAAACTGTTTTTCTATTTATACATTTCACGCCACTCTAAATCTCCTCTGTCTAAAGACTTTACAAGCAACTCAGCTGTTGCAAGATTGGTCGCCAACGGAATATTATGTATATCACATAATTTCACAACGTTGTTAACATCCGGTTCATGTGATTTTGGTGTTAGTGGGTCTCTTAAAAAAATAACAAGGTCAATCTGATTATGCTCAATCTGTGCACCAATCTGCTGCTCGCCACCTAAATGTCCGGCTAAATACTTATGAATTGATAAATTTGTTACTTCTTCAATCAACCTTCCTGTCGTACCTGTTGCATACAATTCATTCTTACTAAGTATGCCTCTATAAGCAATGCAAAAATTCTGCATCAACTTTTTCTTTGCATCATGTGCTATCAGTGCTATGTTCATAATGTTTCCCCCATTTATTTATATTTTTTAGCTTGTAACCCAATATTCAGAACAATTCCAATACCCATATATAAACTTACAAGTGACGTTCGTCCATAACTCACAAAAGGAAGCGGAATACCTGTATTTGGTAATAAACCGGTTGCAACAGCAATATTCATAAATCCCTGTAAACATATTAACGCTGCCATACCATTGGCTATAATCACTCCCGCCATATCTTTAGCATTCTTAGCAATTTTAAGACATTCTAAAACTACTAATACAAGCAAAACAATAACTGCACATGCTCCGGCAAATCCTAATTCTTCACCAATTACAGCATATATAAAATCTGTCTGTGGTTCCGAAATAAAATTACCATTTTTAACAGATGCAATAACATTATTATTAAGACCTTTTCCCAGAAGCTGACCGGAGCCAATCGCGGTAATGGAATTAAGCTGCTGATATGCTGTAGAATCAGCATATTTTTCCGGTTGTAACCATGCTAAAATACGCTTAATCTGATATCCCTCAAGTATATGTTGCTCCGGCTGCAGAATGATTGAAAAAAAGGTAATTCCAAGTGGTATTATCGCACACAAAACACCAATCACAATTTTATAACTCAAACCGCCTATAAACATCATAACACAAAATGTGATGACAATCATAATACTTGTTGATAAATCCGGTTCTTCATAAATAAGAACCAGTGGAATTGCCATAAACACTACCGAAAGTGCCAGTATTTTCACGGTATTAAGCTTTTCCTTATGTTTCATAATAAACTGCGCAAAGAATAAAATCAATAATATTTTAGCAAGTTCAGATGGTTGAAACTGAAAACCAATATTTAACCATCTTTTTGATCCATTTACCTTTGTTCCAAACAAAAGAACCGCTGCAAGCAGTGCAATATTAAATACATAAATGAACCAATATAAATAAGAAAACACAGAATAATCTATTAGCGAAAAAATAACAAGCAAAACAACTCCGACAATGATACCGTGTAGCTGACTTTCCTGAACAGAAAGTTTTGCACTGCCAATTGCAAAATATCCAATTATCGATAATGCAATTACAAATATAATTAATTTAAAATTGTAATTCTTAAGTTTATATTGTCTAAACATTCTTTGCCTCTTTTATCTAATTCTTCATATCCAGAATTGGTATGTTTGCATAAAGGAATGGATTTTTCATTAATTTACCCTTTGCTCCGGTTTTCGTGATTTGTATTTCCATACTGTTTGTATCAATTTTCATGTACTTTGAAATTACTTTTGCAATATCATTTTTAATCATTTCCATCATTTCAGGAGAACAACTGACTCTGTCTGATATTAAAAGTATTTTTAACCTGTCTTTTGCAACCTGTCTTGAACTTTTTTTACAAAATATGCCAAACATATCATGACCTCCTAATTTTTATGAAAGATACCGGAAATACGTGTCAAAAATGAAAGTGATTTCTGCATTTCAAAAGGAATCTCATTTCCGAGAATTCTCATGCAGATATTCTGATACGCTTTTCCTGCTAATGTCTGGCTTTCAACTAGAGGTTCTCCCTGATTAGTTGCAATTACAACATTTTCATCATCCGGTACAATTCCGATTAAAGGAATGGATAAGATAATATCAACAACATCATCTGCATTCATCATATCGCCTCTTTTAACCATATCATATCGAATTCGATTAATAACTAACTCAATTTTGCTAAATTCATTTGCTTCCAGTAAACCAACAATTCGATCTGCATCTCGAATTGCCGATACCTCCGGCGTTGTCACCACAAGTGCTCTGTTTGCACCTGCAATTGCATTTTTAAAGCCCTGTTCTATTCCTGCGGGACAATCTAATTACAACATCAACAAGATTGTAAACTATCCTGTTTTCCAGTCCCATTACCACATCAAGATTACGTAATCCAATATCTGTATCAATCAGTAAAACCTTACTGCCCATTGCTGCCAGGCCAGCACCTACATTTGCAGTTGTGGTTGTTTTGCCCACACCACCTTTTCAACTTGTAACGACAATTACTTCACACATATTCATATCCTCCGGGATTCGAAATATTTGTCCTCTGGAAAATTACATAATAAACATATCCAGCAATTCTTTTGTGATGTTTTCTACAACAACTTCATCTTCTCTGCAATATATAATCTGTGGCTGCATTTTTGTTTTGCGCCCCCAGATTCCTTTTTCTTTAGATTTTAAACGCATATCTCCTATTTTACATTTCTGTGGTTCAAACTGTAGTGTAACAATAAAATGATTCTCTTCACCGTTTGCACCTGCATATGCTTCACCCAAAAGGCTTCCAAGTATAATAATGTCTTTACCTGCTATTACTGCTGCACCTTTTTCCACATTTCCAATAATTACTATGCTTTTTTCCGTTTCTAAAACTTGTCCTTCTTTTAGAGTACCACGATAGAATCGTCCGTTTCCTTCTTCTTTTTGTGCATCTACTCTTTTGAGTGCTTTTACGTATTTGCGGTTTGTTTCTTCATCTTTTCCTACGAGACATAAAATCTCTACATCAGAATTATCCGTAATCACCTGAATTACTTTCTTCTCTTCTTCTGTTGTAAGACTTCTCCCTTCAATTGATAATGCAACCTTGGCATCTCTGAAAAAATGTCTGGATTCATGGAATTTTTCGGCAATTTCTATTAATAACTCCTGAAACTCTATATCCGGTTCCATGATAAGCGATATTCCATTTTGATAACTCTTAATAATAATTTGATTCTTCATAAATGGCTCCTTAATCACCGGCCGATACAGCCGCATCTGGTATTGCCGCAGTACCTGTCAGAATTTCATCTTCATCCTCTAATTTAAAGTAGTATTTATAGATATCTCTGGTTAAATTTGCGGCATATTCTGAAGTATATCCAAAAGCGATTCGCGTAGATACCGTTATCTCAGGATTTTCATATGGAGCATAACTTACAAACAATGCATGATTTGCTCTGCTTGCACTTTCCTGCGCCGTTCCTGTTTTTCCTGCAACATTTACGGAAATTTCCGAAAAATATGTTTTCTTTTCCACAACCTTACGCATTCCGGAATGAATAGAATTCCAATAAGCTGTAGGGAGTTCTACCGTATTTCGTACTGTTGGTGTATAATCCAAAATTAAATTATTATTGGAATCCGTAACTTTATCAAGAAGACTTAAGTTATAACAGGTTCCACTGTTAGCTACTGTCGTAACATATCTTGCAAGACCAACTGTTGTAAAATTGTTCGTACCCTGTCCAATTGCCGATAAAACCGGATATTCCGATGATACTTCCGGCTCTGATTCTTCTATCTCAATACCTGATTTTTCAGATAAGCCATACATGTCAGCATATTTTGCTAATTTCTGAAGTCCTGTATCACTATCATACGTGTCATTTAAAAGACTCAATTGATAACCAACTTCATAAAAGAAACTATTACAGGAATTTTCAATTGCTCCACTTACATTCAAAGAACCATGTGCTCCCGGATAAATCCAGCAATGATACTGTCTGTCTGAAAAACGGTCAAAATAGCCTTTGCAGCTCAACTGCCCTGTTGTATTTACAACACCTTCTTCTAATGCTGCTGTTGCAGAAACCATTTTGAAAGTAGAACCCGGTGCTGTCCTTTGCTGTGTTGCATAATTCCACATAGGCTTTGATAAATCATTTTGCAGCTGTGCATAATAATCTGAATCAATATTATTTGCTAAACGGTTATTGTCATAACTTGGATAACTGACTAATGCCAATACTTCTCCCTGGGTATTCGTTATTACAACGGATGCCGAATATGGGTCTAATGCAAGTTGTGCCGGTGTCAGATACAGATTTTCAATAAGATATATAATAAAATTATATGGTGATATCTGTCCTGAAGTATATTTTCCCCGTTCTTCATCCGTAATTGAAATAATATCCTGTTCTAAAAGCAGATTGCAAATCTGACGTCCAGAAATATTATTATCACGAATCATGTATTTATATAGTCTTTTGGCAAAGGCATTACTTTTATCCAGATTTTCAATAATATAATCATTAAGCCGGGCAAAAACCTCTACAGAATCCGAATACTCACTTTTCAATTCAATCTTCGTTACATCAATCCATCTCTGCGCAATACAATATTCCAAAAAAGTTCCAAGACTAATAGTCTCATCTTTTTTCCATGCAATATAAGTTTCATCTTCTTTATCAATTTCAGAATCCATCAATACTCCGTTTTCCGTAAGCATTGTAACAATATAACTTTGGTAAATTTGATATTCCGCAGGCAAATCCTTATATGGTGTATTCGTTTCATTTAATTCCGTATTCAGTCTTTCAAATACTTTTTCTTTTTTTTCTTCATATGCTTCATATACAGCCTTTTCATTCTCTTTTGCATCCTGATCGTCAAATTCTTTAATATCAATTATGCTATTGTTAAATAAAGAAAAATAAACATCATCTATTGGTATGATATATTTGCTTGTTGGCATATTCTCCGGTGGGTTGAATTCTTTAACATTTTGTATCTTACTAACCAAGATACCTGCAAGTTTTTGTTCTAAGATGTCATAAGTTGCAACCTGTAAATCATGATCTATCGTAAGATAAACATCATTGCCTGCAACCGGTTCAATCTGCTTCGTACTTTCGATTACTTTTCCAAGGTTATTAACAAAAACCGTCTCTGATCCTTTTACACCCTGCAGATATGTCTCCATGGTCTGCTCTATTCCGGCTTTACCAACCATATCGGTTAAAATATAATCATTTCTGTCTTTTGTTGTTGCCATATTGTCTTCTGTAATAGCCTGATTATTTAACGAATACAGCTCATCTTCAGATATTTTTCCTGTATATCCTAATATTTGTGAAAAATAAACACTATCATTATATTTTCGTATATTATCTTCTGCGATGGATACACCTAAAAGCATGTCCGAATTTTCCATAATATTAGCAACGGTTTTTTCATTTACATCTGTTGCTATAACAGTAGGAATATATTTTTGGTAGTTATTTAGTCTCATTGCATAACGAACAGTCACAAGTTTTAGGCATTCTCTTTTAGTAAACCCTTCTGCAACCTGAAAGGAATCCTTTGGATTATCCGGATCAGTTGACACACCGATTCCATACATGCCATATCCGCATAAATAATTCATGACATCATCTGCTGTGGCTGTTTCTTCTTCGTATTTTAATTGTGAAATCTCAACTCTTCCGTAAATATCTGCCAGAAAACGTTTTAAACGCTTATCGGTTAGTGTGAATTCATATTCTCCATCATCATTTATGACAATATTAAAATCGTTAATAATCCTGTCACCATTTGTCTCAATAATCTTTATGACATCCATCAATGTCTGATTAATATTCTCGTTCTTTTTATTGCCGGATTCATATACATCTTCAATTGTGACACTGTACGCCAGTTCATTATATGCCAGCAGTTTACCTTCTCTGTCAAAAATTTTACCTCTTGTACTGCTTATATTTCGTTCTTTCTGTATCTTTAATGTGAAATCATTTAATGCCTGTTCACCATTTACTATCTGTAGGGAAAAAATACGAAAAACTAAAACTGTACCTAATGTCAAAATAACAAGAAGCAAAATAAGCATACGGCCATTTATGGAATTGATGAAATTATCTTTAACTCTTTTATACAATATTCTGCTCTCCCTTTTTATCGCTGTATTCTAATTTTCTGTATATAGCATGAATCATAGGATACAGTATGAATGCAAGAACGGTTGTGTACACGACTTCAGGAATAATGATATGTAATAAATAATAAAAGAAATTAAACTTGCCTTTTAAAAAAAATAAAAGGAAATAACAAATCACATTATAAGAAAAGTCACTTCCGATTATAAGCATCAATGGCAATTTAATATCTTCCGGAAAAAGAATTTTCTTAAACTGACCATTAACATAACCTACATACATATATAGTAATGCATAAAAACCTATGAATGATCCAAAAAACAAATCAACTAACAAACCACAAAAAAAGCCTATGAAAATACCAGGCCTTTTCCCCTGCAAAAAGCTTAATGATGCCGTTATAATAATTAAAATATTTGGCACAATTCCGCCTATGGCAAACTGTGAAAATAATGTTGACTGCAGTAAAAAACATATTACTATGAAGGCTGCAGATACAATGGTTTTCTTCATTTTATCATTCTTTCTGTTTTAGTTAACTTGCTGCTTAAGCTGTTTGATAACGAGTACTTCTTCTAAATGCTCAAAATCTACTACTGGTGTAAGCGTACCTGATTTAGTTAAGTTATTCGAATCTGTAGATATCGTATTAATATATCCAATTAAAATACCCTGAAGATATTTATCACTTATATTTGAGGTCACAATTTTGTCTCCAACTGTGACTTTTTCGGCTGTATCTGATAACTGACTGTATTCAATAACACCATCTGACATTGTTGCAAGATTACCGGTAACAATCAAATTATCTCCGGTAGATAACACCATTCCACTTGTATTAATATTATCTGAAATAATAGAAACGACTTTTGCATAATTAGGACCCACTTCGATTACACGTCCAACAAGTCCACTTCCTGCCATAACATTACAGTCAACCTTAATTCCATCATCACTTCCTTTGTTGATAACAAAAGAGGAATACCAATTGCCTGAATCTCTTGCTATAATTCTTGCACCAATTTTTTCATACTCTTCATATTCAGTATCTAACTGAAATAATTGACGAAGTTTTGTTAATTCGTACCGATCCTGTTGTAATAAGGTATTATCAATTGTTAACTGATCGATTTCTTTTTTTAGTTCTTCATTTTCTTTTAACACTGTCTGTAATTCTTTAAATTGATTTGTCTTATCAAGTGCAAAAGAACCAACATTTGTCAGTCCGTTTTGAAAGGGTACAATCAAATAACCGCTAATAGCATTTAGCGGTGTTGACAAAACATTGGTTGTAAAAGATACAATCATCGTAACAATACAAATCAACGTAAATATCAAAAGTAGATATTTACTTGGAAGATGCACCTTATCTCTTTTTTTTCTTAATATTGGACTCATTTACTCATTCCTTCAAATGTATGTGCTAAGGATTTGTAATTATCCTCTTTTATTATTTTAGAAAGACCTATTGCCACGCTTTCTATTGGTTTTTCAGCTTTATTTACTTTTAATCCCGTTCCTTTTTCAATTAATTGGGCAAAACCGCCAATCTGAGATGCCCCACCTGTAAGATAGATGCCATGGCGATATATATCTGCGCCCAGTTCAGGCGGAGTTCTCTCAAGAATCACTTTAATACTGTCAATAATAGTATTAAATGCTTCTTCTAAAGAATTATTAACAAGTTGTGTTGGTATTTCTCTCTCAATAGGAAGACCTGTTACAATATCCCTTCCATATACAAGAGCTGCTTTTCCCTTTTTTTCTAATTCTCCCAATGACATTTTTATTTTTTCAGCACTTTTTTCACCAATAATCAGATTATATTCCTTTCTAACACCATTTCGAATATTTTCATCAAATTTGTGTCCACCAACTTTAATTAATTTACTTAATACAATTCCACCCAAGGAAAGGATGGATACTTCCGTAGTAGCGTATCCTACGTTAACAACCATAACGCCCTGGGAATTTTTCACATCAATTGATAAACCAAGTCCATCTGCAACTGCTTTTTCAACAGCCATGATTTTTTTGGCTTTTACATTAGAGTCTTTAATCAAATCATTAAATGCTCTTTTTTCCACATCGGTAATATCCCATGGAACAGCAACATAAAAATCAGCAGGCTTCATTCCACCCTTTGATAAATCATTAATAAAATATTTAATTAATGTACTCATATTGTTAATATCCGCGATTACTCCATTACACACCGGATAAGAAGTATGAATATTAGCCGGAGCTTTTTCATACATATCATATGCTGAATCCCCATATGCTAAAAGTGTATTTTTGTTTTCAATCGCAATCATATTTTTTTCAATGAATACATTATCATCACTTTTATTATAAATTTTAATATTATTTGTTCCTAAATCAATTCCAAAGATATTATTTGCCAAAATGACAACTCCTTTCTAAAGTAACCCTTGTTCTTTTAAGCTTATGTATTTATTGTCTCCGATAATAATATGATCTACCAGAGGAATATTTATTAATTTTGATGCATCACTAATAAGTCGTGTAATATTTAAGTCTTGTCTGCTTGGTGTCGGATCTCCGCTTGGATGATTATGCAGAAGTAATATATGGACTGCATGATAACGTAATGCTTCTATGAAGATTTCCCTTGGAGAAATCAAAGAAGTGTTAACTGTTCCCTTAGAGAGGATAATTTCCGTGATATAATTATTTTTATTATCTGTTAAAACTAATAAGACCTGTTCTGTTTCCAAATGTCTTAATTGTTCCATATAGTAATCGGCAACGGTTGCAGGTTTAGAAAAACATAATGCAGTTTTCCTAGATTGCATAGTCATTCTTCGTGTTAACTCAACAACACACATAATACGTATTGCCTTTACCTTTCCAATCCCTTTTATCTGCTCTAGTTCCATCTGTGTTATATTCTGCAAACCCAGTATAGTGTCTTTTTCTTTTGATAAAGCTAACACCTGTCTGGCTACAGAAATGGAATCTGCTCCGACTGTCCCGCACCTTATGATAATTGCTAAAAGTTCTGTGTCTGATAGAGCTAAAGCTCCCAGTTTTTCAAATTTTTCATAAGGTAAATCCTGTTGTTCAATTGTATTTTCCATAAACCTCCGAATCCGCTCTCCAGGCACATCCGGATTATTACTTTATAAGAAACGATAAATAATGATACCAATTACAATTCCAATAATACTTGCAATGGTAATCTTAATCGTAAGTGCAAATGTGAGACAAATGATTCCAAGATCTAGTATCAAGGGATTGGTTAACCCAAAAGTCTGTCCATAGTTTAACCAGCTACTGTCAAATAAATTACCAATAAATCCTCCGATTACAATTCCGGCTAATATCAGTAAAAAACATGTCCAGTTATTCTTTCTTTTCATGTCTTACTCCTATCTTGTGTATAAAATATAAATGTAAAAGCATTGTATGAAAAGTAATTTCATACGAAAATATCTTATCATATTTCCAGTTTTATGTATATAAAATAACCTGTTTTTTTTTCGCGAAGAATCGTTAAAAACTTACATTTTCGCCTGTTTTATACTATTTTGCATCTTTAATCATTTGAATTGCTTTCATAATGCCAAACTTAGCATGTTCCCACGTCAGTCCGCCTTGGAAATACACGGAATAAGGTGGTTTAATCGGACCATCTGCACTCAATTCTATTGAAGAACCTGCAACAAAAGCCCCTGCCGCCATTATAACCGGGCTGTCGTATCCCGGCATATCCCAGGGTTCTGGTGTCACAAAGCTGTCAATTGGAGCAGCTGCCTGAATTCCCTGACAGAATGCAATAACTCCTTCTGCTTTTCCAAATGTAATTGCCTGAATAATATCAAATCGCTCCTCTTTACTATCTGGAACAACAAAAAATCCCATTTTTTCAAAACATGCAGCTGCAAATATTGCACCTTTTAAAGCATTTGCAGTAACACTTGGTGCTAAAAACAATCCCTGATAAAAATCCTTCAATATTCCAAGAGAAGCTCCGACTTCTTTGCCAAGTCCCGGCGAAGTCAACCGATACGCTGCATTTTCTACATATTCTTTTTTTCCCGCTATATATCCGCCAATGGGAGCAAGTCCGCCTCCAGGATTTTTAATAAGTGAACCAACCACTAAATCTGCACCCACTTGTGAAGGCTCTTTTGTTTGTACAAACTCTCCGTAGCAGTTATCAACCATACAAATAATATCCGGTTTCATTTCTTTAATAAATGCAATTAATTCACCAATGCGTTCTACTGATAACGTTTTTCTTGTCTGATAGCCTTTTGAGCGCTGTATGGTTACCATCTTCGTCTTATCATTTATTGCTTTTTTTATTCCTTCAAAATCAAATCCACCATCTGCAAGTAAATCAACCTGCTTATAGGTGATTCCATACTCCCTTAAAGAGCCTTTACTTTCTCTTATCCCAATTACTTCTTCCAACGTATCATATGGCTTCCCTACAGGAGATAAAAGTTCATCTCCCGGTCTTAAATTACTCATTAAAGCAAGTGCAAGTGCATGGGTTCCACACGTGATTTGTGGGCGAACCAGCGCATCCTCTGTTTCAAATATTTCTGCGTATACTTTCTCAAGTGTATCTCTTCCCAAATCATTATATCCGTAACCGGTTGTTCCAAGAAGACATGCCTCGCTAACTCTGCATTTCTGCATGGCACCAATCACTTTTAACTGATTAAATTCTGTAACCTCATCAATTTTTGTAAATCGTTCCTTTAACGTATCAAGAACCTCTTTCGAATAATCAAAAACCTCTTTGGTAATTCCAAATTTTTCATACATTTCTTCTATTGAAGTCATTTCTAAAGTATCTCCTTAATTTTATTAAGCATTTCCCGAAGGATTTTTTCTTCGTCGTAATTATATTTCTCTTTATCTATCATGATAATATCTCTTTCACGTCTTAACCATGTTAATTGTCGTTTGGCAAAATGTCTGGTATCACGTTTTATGATTTCTATTGCTTCATCAAGTGTGATTTCCCCTTCTAAATATGCATAGATTTCTTTATAACCAAGTCCCTGCATAGATACAAGATTTCTTTGATAGCCTTTATCTCGTAATTCTTTTACTTCCGTAACCAGACCTTCTTTTACCATCTGATCCACCCGAAGATTAATACGTTCATATAACCGTTCTCTTACATCATTCAAAGCAAAATAACAAAATTGGTACTCGGCTTCCTGATTTCTCTGGATTTCGTTATATTCCGAAAATATTCTTCCTGTAAAATGATGGTATTCGAGAGCTCTTACTACTCGTTTTACATTATTTTTATGCACTGTTTCTGCATAGTGCGGATCAACTTTTAAAAGCATATCAAATAATATATTTTCACCGTCTTCCTGCTGTCCAATCTGATATAAGGATTCACGATATTCTTTATCATGATCTTCTTCTGTAAAATCAATTCCATAAAGCAGTGCCTGTATATAAAATGCCGTCCCTCCAACAATAATAGGAATATGTCCGTTCTTTGTAATACATTCAATTGCTCCTCTTGCCTTTTGTTGAAAAATGGCAACATTAAATTCATCATCCGGATTTAAAATATCAATCAGATAATGTGGTATTCCCTGCATTTCTTCTTTTTTTATTTTTGCAGAGCCAATATTCATGTCACGATATACCTGCATGGAATCAGCACTAATTATTTCACCGCCAATTCTTTTTGCAAGTTCAACCGATAATCCCGTTTTTCCAACTGCAGTCGGTCCTGCAATCAAAATCACTTTCTTTTTTTCTTTAACCATCTTATACAATTCTCTTAAATTTCTTTTCTATTTCATATTTGCTCATTGTAATAATTGTTGGTCTTCCATGTGGACAATTATATGGATTATCCAGGGTGAGTAATTGTTCAATCAGTCCCTGGGCTTCTGTCAATGACATCGCATGATTACCTTTTACTGCAGCTTTGCATGACATGCTTGCAATTTTTTCATAAATATATTCAGGGGTACCACGCAGAGTCTCTCCTGATAATTCATCCAATATTTCTAAAAACATTTCTTTCTCATTCTTACCATATAATTCAAGCGGTACACTGCGAATTGCAATTTCACTTCCACCAAATTCATCTATTTCAAATCCCATGGAAATAAATACATCCTGATATTTCTTTAATAAACTCTCCTCTTGTCCACTCATTGATATCACAATTGGCGGATTTAAGTTTTGAGTCTCTATATTCTGTTCTTTTATTCGCTTTATCATAGATTCATATTTGATTTTTTCATGTGCAGCATGCTGATCCATTATTAAAAGCTTATCCTTATATGTAATCAGCCAGTATGTCTCAAACAGCTGCCCAAAGATATGGTATTCCTTTATAGAATCCGTTGTCAGAATTTTCCCTTCAAACAAATCCATCTGAACATTTTTCTCTACAATAATGGCTTCATCTGCTTTAATAATGTTTGCATGATAATTTGCATTTTTATTATTGTTTTCTTCATTTTCAATTCCAAAAATTTTTTGTATTGGGATATTTTGCATCTTATCTTGCAATTTATTCAATTTTTCCTGCATTTCATTAAACTCTGGTACTTTTATACTATCCTCTTTAACTGAAAATTGTTCCATTCTATTTACTTCAAATGGTTCCGGCGAGTATATTTTGTCATCATTTCCCGATACTACATCTTGTGTTTTCTCTTTTTGATCGGTCATCAACACTTCCGGTATCATTTCATGCACTTTTAATCCGCCTGATACCGCACTTACCAAATAATCATAAAAATAATCCTGATTGGAGAAACGTACATCCATTTTTGTAGGATGAACATTAACATCAATCAGTTTCGTATTTACTGTAATATTTAAAATAAAGAATGGAAATTTATGTTGCATCAAATACGCTTTATAGCCTTCTTCCACTGCTTTTGCCACAAGCGAACTTTTGATATATCTTCCATTCACAAAATAATTTTCGTAATTACGGTTAGAACGATTAAGCGAAGGTTTTCCGAGAAAACCTTCAATCATAATATCCTTATTTCCCTGTTTAAATGGAATAATTTCTTTTGCTATTTCTTTGCCATATATTCGATAAATTAATTCTTTTAAATCTCCATCTCCCGATGTATGAAATTTCACCTGTCCGGAATTAATGAATTTAAAAGAAATATCCGGTTTGGACATTGCAAGATGCTCACAGACATCATTAATATATCCGCCCTCTGTTAAAGCAGATTTTAAAAATTTTCTTCGAACCGGAGTGTTGTAAAATACATTTCTTATGATTATAGTTGTTCCGGTTGGAACACCCACCTCTTCAAATGATTTTTCTTTTGCTCCTTCAATAACATAACGTACTCCGACAAGTTCTTCTTCTGTTTTTGTTATCATCTCAACCTGGGCAACCGCCGCAATACTTGATAAGGCTTCCCCTCTAAACCCGAGACTATGGATATCTTCTATCTCTTCTGCACTTTTTATTTTGCTTGTCGCATGACGGTAAAATGCATTTCTGACATCATCTTTTTCAATTCCAGAACCATTATCTGTAATTCTGATAAAGGAAATGCCACCCTCTTTTATCTCGATTGTAATTGCTTTTGCACAAGCATCAATCGCATTTTCAACAAGTTCTTTGACAATGCTTGATGGTCTTTCAATCACTTCGCCCGCTGCAATTTTATCAATTGTTTCTTCACTTAAAACCTGAATCTTTGCCATTTGGGGACCTATTCCTTTCTCGTTTGTTACCAGCGGTTCTTTAACTTATTCTGAAGTTTATATAATGTATTTAAAGCATCCAGTGGTGTTAACGTGGTGACTTCAATTTCTTTTAATTCTCTTATAACATCTTCATCTTTTACTGTATCAAATAATGAAATCTGTTCCAAATCCACTTCATCAAGTCTTATACTTTGACTCTTTGTATCGTTTTTCCCTTTTATCTCTATATTTTGTACAGTCTGTGTAATGTCGTTATCGCTTAATTGATTAACAATTTCTTTGGCGCGGTCAATTACCATATCAGGAACTCCCGCAAGCTTTGCAACCTGAATTCCGTAACTCTTATCTGCACCGCCTTTTACAATCTTACGAAGAAATACGATATCATCGCCTTTTTCTTTTACTGCAATACAATAATTATTAACATTATTCATCTTGCCTTCTAATTCTGTCAGTTCATGATAATGCGTCGCAAATAAAGTTTTGGCTCCTAAAAGTTTGGTATTAGCAATATGTTCTATTACGGCCCATGCAATACTCAAACCATCAAAAGTAGAGGTACCTCTTCCTATTTCATCTAAAATCAATAGACTTTTTGATGTTGCATTTCGAAGAATATTGGCAACCTCGTTCATTTCAACCATAAATGTACTCTGTCCACTCGCTAAATCATCACTGGCTCCTACTCTTGTGAAGATTCGGTCTACAATTCCTATATTGGCACTTTTAGCTGGAACAAATGAACCGATTTGTGCTAATAATACGATTAATGCACTTTGACGCATATAAGTCGATTTACCTGCCATATTAGGACCTGTAATAACCGAAATACAATGCTTCCCATTATCTAAATATGTATCATTGGAAATAAACAGATCATGTTCAATCATTTTTTCCACAACAGGATGTCTGCCATCTTTAATATCAATAAGTCCTTTTTCATTTAAAGTCGGTCTTACATAATGATTTTGTTCTGCAACCAATGAAAAAGAAGCAAATACATCTAATTTTGCAATTGCTTTAGCTGTTTTTTGAATTCTCTCAATCTGACTTGCAATATAATCTCTGATTTCACAGAATTTATCATATTCCAAGGTTACCAGTTTGTCTTCTGCATTTAAAATTGTATCTTCTAACTCTTTCAGTCTTGGTGTTGTATATCGTTCCGCATTCGTAAGTGTTTGTTTTCGAATAAAATCATCCGGAACAAGCGATAAATACGAATTTGTAACTTCAAAATAATAACCGAAAACTTTATTATATTTAATTCTTAAATTCTTGATTCCGGTTCGTTCTTTATCTTCATTCTCAAGCTGTGCAAGCCAGTCTTTACCTTCTGTTTTAGCATGTCTTAAAGCATCTATTGTTTCATCATAACCTTCTTTAATCATGCCACCTTCTCTTACTGTAAGAGGTGCTTCTTCCACAATAGAAGAATCAATCAAATCATAAATATCCTGCAAGCCGTCTATTTCTTCACTAATTTGATTTAACATTTTATCCTGTAAGCCACTTGTGACAACTTTAATCGGCGGAAGCATTTCCATGGAATTGCGAAATGCGATTAAATCTCTTGGATTTGCTGTTTTATAGCTTACTTTTCCAAGCAAACGTTCCAAGTCATATACCGGATTTAAATATTCACGTAATTCATCACGTTCAACAGGATTTTTCGTTAATATCTCTACTGCATTCAGTCTATCTTCCATTTCCACTTTATCAATCAAAGGCTGTTCAATATAATTACGTAGAAGTCTTCCACCCATTGCCGTTTTGGTTTTATCAAGTACCCATAACAGAGAGCCTCTTTTTTGTTTTTCACGAAGTGTTTCTGTTAATTCAAGATTTCTTCTGGTGGCACTGTCAAGCAGCATATAACGACTTGTTAAATAAGGATAAATATGTGTGAAATGCTCTAATGATGTCTTTTGAATATCGTATAAATACTGAAGGAGTGCACCCGCTGCAATCGTTCCGCTGCTAAAGTCTTCTATTCCAAGCCCCATCATAGTATTAACATGAAAATGAGTCATTAATATTTTCTTACATCTATCTTCATCAAAAAAATGTGGTTCCAATGAAGAAATCGTTATTCCAAGCCGTGTTTTTAAATCTTCTACATCCATTCCACATACAAAAAAAGCATCATTACATATAATTTCACTTGGTGAATAACGTATGATTTCGTCGTATAATTTTTTGCTATCCTCTACTTCCGTCAGATAATAATCACCTGTGGTTACATCCGCAATAGAAAGTCCAATTCTACCATTAAAGAATGCAATACACATTAAATAATTGTTTTTATTTTCTTCTAATGCCTGAATGCTTAAATTAGTTCCCGGCGTTACAATTCTGATTACATCTCTTTTTACTATTCCTTTTGCCAGTTTGGGATCTTCTAACTGTTCACAGATTGCTACTTTGTATCCCTTGGACACTAATTTATTTAAGTAACCATCTACAGCATGATAAGGAATTCCGCACATTGGTGCGCGTTCTTCCTGACCACAGTTTTTTCCCGTCAGGGTAATTTCCAATTCTCTAGAAGCTACAATTGCATCATCAAAAAACATTTCATAAAAATCACCCAGTCGGTAAAAAAGGATACAATCCTTATATTGTTCTTTCGTTTTCTGATATTGTTGCATCATCGGTGTTAATTCAGCCACAGTTTTAACCTCTTTATCTTATTATCTATAGTGCTTCTCCAAAATAATAAAACCCTTTTGCTTCTGTCAATTTCACTTTAACCATTTTACCAATTAAAGATTTATTTCCTTTAAAATGAACTAATGTATTATTTGATAGTCTGCCGGACATAAAAGTATCATCATGATCATTTACTTCTTCCACCAAAACTTCTTCCACTTCACCCGTCAGAAGACCAACTCTTTTTCTGGCAGTTTCCTGTACCGCCTGCAAAACACGGTCAAATTGTTCTTTTACAAACTCTTCACTGACTTGATTGTCCATTGCAGCCGCAGGAGTACCTGTTCTCTTAGAGTAAATAAAGGTAAATGCATTTTCAAATTCAGCCTTTTCTATTACATCAATCGTCTCATCAATATCTTCTTTTGTCTCTCCTGGAAATCCCACAATAATATCTGTTGTAATGGAAATGTCCGGTATTTCCCTGCGAATTTTATCAACAAGATTAAGATACGTCTCTTTTGTATAGCGTCTATTCATATTTTTTAAGATTCTATCAGAGCCTGATTGCAGGGGCAAATGTAAATGGCGACATATTTTCTCTGAATTTTTCATTACTTCAATTAACTCATCTGATAAGTCCTTCGGATGAGATGTCATAAAACGAATTCGCTGTAAACCTTCTATTTTTTCTACTTCTTTTAACAATTCTGCAAATGTAATTCCGTTTTCAAGATTTTTCCCATAGGAATTAACATTTTGCCCTAAAAGCATAATTTCTACAACACCATCTGCAACCAGATTTTCTATTTCTCTAAGAATTTCTTTTGCATCACGGCTTCGTTCTCTTCCTCTTACATAAGGAACAATACAATAACTGCAAAAATTATTACATCCAAACATAATGTTAATACCGGATTTGAATTTATACTTTCGTTCTACAGGAAGCGTTTCAATAATTTTATCTGTATCTTTCCAAATATCAATTACCATGCGTCTATTTTCAAATATGCTGTATAAAAGTTCCGGAAATTTAAATAAATTATGTGTTCCAAAAATCAAGTCCACAAAGGGATAGCTTTTTTTGATTTTATCTACTGCTGTCTGTTCCTGCATCATACAGCCACATAAGGCTATCTTCATATTGGGATTACTTTTTTTCAGATGATTCAGTGCTCCCAGTCTTCCATATACTCTTTGATTGGCATTATCTCTTACCGTGCAGGTATTATAAATTACAAAATCTGCTTCTTCATCTTCTGTCATTTCATATCCTACCGTTTCCAAAACACCGGCAAGTTTTTCGGAATCTCTGGCATTCATCTGACAGCCAAACGTAATAACACAACATTTCAAACGTCTTCCTGCTTTTAATGAATTCTCTGCAACAATCTCTTTTACCTGTTCTATATATGATTGTTGTTTTAAGGATTCTTCCTCTTCTATTTTGATTCTCTCTGCTTCACTCATAAACACTCCAGTTATTCTCTTATCTGTCCATTTCCATTAATAGTATATTTGTACGTAGTAAGCTCTTTTAATCCCATTGGTCCTCTTGCATGTAACTTCTGTGTGCTGATTCCAATTTCTGCACCCATACCAAACTCAAAACCATCCGTAAATCTGGTAGAGGCATTCACATATACACATGCTGAATCAATTTCTTTTAAGAATTTATCAGCATTTACTTTGTTTTCAGTAATAATTGATTCTGAATGACCTGTACTGTACTGGTTAATATGTTCTATTGCTTCTTCAATGTTTTTTACCGTTTTAATCGAAAGAATATAATCAAGATACTCTTTTCCATAATCTTCCCACGTAGCTTCCGTACATCCTTCTATTAATTTACATGCATTCTTATCTCCACGCATTTCTACATTCTTTTTCCTAAGTTCTTCTGAAAGTGCCGGCAAAAAAGATTCCATACAGTTTTCATGAACCACCAAAGACTCGCATGCATTGCAAACACCAATTCTTTGTGTTTTGGCATTGATGATAATTGGAATGGCCTTTGAAATATCTGCTGATTCATCTATAAAAATATGACAATTACCTGTTCCTGTTTCAATAACGGGAATTAAACTGTTCTCAACAACATTTTTAATAAGCCCTGCGCCACCTCTTGGAATCAGTACATCTACAAATTCTTTACACTTCATGAACTCTGCTGTCACTTGTCTTTCCGTATCTTCAATTAACTGGATTGCGTCTTGTGTAATTCCACATTTTGCAAGTGAACTTCTGATACTGTTAGCAATTGCAATATTAGAATGAATTGCATCGCTTCCTCCCTTTAATATAACCGCACTGCCTGCTTTAAAGCATAATCCAAATGCATCTGCCGTCACGTTTGGACGTGATTCATATATAATTCCTATAACACCAAAAGGAACAGATACTTTACGAATTTCAAGTCCGTTTGGCAGTGTATATTCACGTAAAACTTCTCCAACCGGATCTTCTAATTTCGTAATCTGATTCAAGCCTTCTGCAATCCCTTTTATTCTGTCTGGGGTAAGACGCAGACGATCTATTAACCCTGAGTGCATTCCATTTTTTTCTCCGGCTGCCACATCTATACTATTTGCTTCTAAAAGAAGATTCGTATTCTTAACAATATCTTCCGCAATGATATGTAGGGCATCATTTTTCATCTGTGTACTGATTTTGTTCATTTCAAATTTTGCTTTTTTGGCCTTTTCACCAAGAACCTTGATATCTGTCATACATTTTCTCCTCTTAATATTCCTGCGATTCACAAATTATCTTTGCTATTGTTTTATCTTCTTTATTATAAGGTATTTCATCATATATCTGACAGGAAAAAGCAATGGCAATTGTGTCTTTTATTGGAAATTCAGATAAAAACTTATCATAATATCCCTTTCCATAGCCAATACGATTCCCTTTTGTATCAAATGCAACTCCCGGAACAATCATTAGTATTTTCTCATCTGTAAGTGCATCCAGTTTTTCCATTTCTAAATCAAGCGGTTCTCGTATTCCAAAATTCCCCACAGAAAGTTCTTCTAAGGAATAAATGCGATAAAAAGACATCTTATCACCATCTACCTTGGGTAGAAACACTTTTTTCTTTTGTAAAATTGCTGTCATTATAATCTTATCTGTCATAACTTCAAAATTAAAATCAGCATAAGCAAGTATTATTTCTGCATTGTTCCATTGCGCAGTGTTAAATAAACGTTCTGCAATGCTATCACTTTTTTCAAAACGTTCTTCTATACTTAACTCTTTTCTTTTTTGAATGGTAATTTTTCTAATGTGTTCCTTTGTTTCCATATTTATTATTCACTTTTTCTCCAAGATTTTCCACACTGCCATCTTCGTTCTGAATATTAATATTATTAAGCTGTCCTCTTAAATTCTTTTTAACAGAATCAATATATTCCTTACGAAGTCGCGTTTGCTCCTCTTTTTCTTCCGCAGATAGTCCTTCCTTCTGCGATTTATGATATAACTCATTAATTCGTTGTATTTTGTTTTCTATTTCACTCATCCTGACACCTCTTTATTAGGAACGCATATTTTGAATAAAGGCTATTACATCAAATGAATCATTTTTATTTGCTTTAAACAATGTTCCATATTTTCTGCCGTCCATAAGACGATGAATAATACGAATGTCTTTACTGTTGGCAATAATCATATCTGCGCCGCAATTAGTCGCAATCTGTGCGGCATTGATTTTTGTGTTCATACCACCGGTACCGACATTACTGCCCGTACTTGCTTTTCCCATATTAATATATTCTTCAGTTAAACAATCTACCTGTTCTACAAATTCAGCGTTTGGATTTTTCCTCGGGTCATCCGTATATAATCCATCAATATCTGATAATAAGATTAATAAGTCTGCATTTACAAGTGAAGCCACAATTGCAGAAAGCGTATCATTATCACCAATAAGTACATCATCTTCGCCGACAACAATTTCATATGTAGAAACGGTATCATTTTCATTCACAATGGGGATTACGCCAAGATTAAGCAATTCACTGAATGTATTGTATGCATTTGTCCTGTTTATATCATCCGTTATAGTGTTTTTAGTCATTAGTATCTGTGCTGCAATCTGATTATATTCAGCAAAAATTTTCTGATAGGTCATCATAAGTCTTGCCTGTCCGATTGCTGCGCATGCCTGTTTAAAGCCCATATGTTTGCCATCCTGCTTTACAGCACTCGAACCTATGGCTTTTTTCCCTACTGCAATGGCACCACTGCTTACTAAAATTACATCTTTTCCCTGATTGCGTAAATTACATAATTCTCTAACAAGAACATCTAATTTTGTATAATCAAGATCCCCTGTTTCCTTATGCTGTAACGAAGAAGAACCGATTTTAATTACGATTCTTTTTTTATCTTTTATGTGTTCTCTTAAGGACTCCATTTCATAGCCTCCATTGCTAAATTTCGTTTATTCTATCTTATTTTATAATTACTTGCAATAGCCTCTGCAATACAAATGCCATCCATTGCTGCGGATGTAATTCCACCGGCATACCCAGCTCCTTCTCCGCAGGGATATAATCCTTTAATCTGTGACTGAAATGATGTATCACGCATAATCCGGATTGGCGAAGATGTTCTGCTTTCAACACCCGCTAAAACCACAAAATCATCTGCAAATCCCGGAATTACTCTTCCAAATTGTTCCATTCCTTCTTTGAATGCTTCATTCATTTCATCCGTCATAATATCACGTAAATTACTAAAGATATATTTACCTTTTATGCAAGGCTCAAATGCATTCTTTATTTTAACAGAATGTTCTTCTTTATCTTTAAAATCTTTATAGTATTGAATCGGCATACATCCCTTTCCAAGTTCATATGCCTTCTCTTCTAACTTCCGTTGAAACAGCATCCCTCCAAGCGGATGATTGGCAGGATAATCCTCAGGCGTGACTGAAACAATAATTGCACTGTTTGCCACTCCACTATCCCTTTTATGATAGCTCATTCCATTTAAGGCAAGTCTGTTTTCTTCGCTGCTGGCATTTACAACAAATCCCCCTGGACACATACAAAATGAATATACGCCTCGTCCACTTTTCGTCTTTGCCGTAAGCTTATAGGAAGCCGGAGGCAGATGATACTTCTCATACCCTGCTCCATATTGATTTTCATCTATCATGCTCTGTGGATGTAAAACACGAAAACCAACTGCAAATGATTTAGCTTCCATTGGCACTGATTTTTGATATAGTGTTTCAAAGGTATCTCTTGCACTATGCCCAATTGCAAGTATAACATTTTCTGTCGGTATAATGCCTTTATTATTAATTTGAATTGCCATCAAAGTCTGATTTTCTATAATAAAATCTGTTACCTGGATTTCATAATGAATTTCTGCTCCCCAGGATAACATCTTATTTCTCATGTTTTTAATGACATTTAATAAAATATCTGTTCCTATATGTGGTTTATTCTCATATAGGATTTCTTCCGGTGCACCATTTTCAACAAATATACGCAAGACTTCTTTATTTCTGCCATATTTATCTTTGACAAGTGTATTTAATTTGCCATCCGAAAATGTCCCTGCTCCACCTTCACCAAATTGTACATTGGAGTGTAATAGCAGACGTCCATTATCCCAAAATTCTGTTACATCCTTTGTTCTTTCTTCAACCGTTTTACCGCGTTCAAATATAACAGGTGCATACCCATGCTTTGCAAGCATATATCCGCAGAAAAGTCCTGCCGGACCCAGTCCAATTATTGCAGGGCGTTCCCGCATTATGTTTTTACCCATTTTTACAAACTGATATTTTTTATCTTCTGTCAAAATAATGTTGGCATCATGATTTCTCTTCATGATTTTATCTTCATTTTTACATGTTATATCCACAACATAACTAAAGAAAAGTTCCGGTTTTTTTCTTGCATCAATCGATTTTTTAACAATTGAAAGTTTCTCTATGTCATCCGGAAGTATATGAAGTTTTTTGGCTGCTTTGTTTCGTATAGATTTCTCGTCCTCTGTAACGTTAAGTCGTATCTGTTGAATTCTAATCATTCTAAACCCGTAACTTTCTTTCTATTTAGCTGCATTTTTTCCTGCTATATACCCCGATGTCCATGCCCATTGTAAATTGTATCCACCACATTTGCCATCTACATCGACCATTTCACCGCAGAAATAGATATTTTTACATAATTTTGACTGTAATGTTGCATCCAGTTCTTTTAAATCAATTCCGCCTGCACATGTCTGTGCATTTTCAAAAGACTTCGTGGAAATTGGTGTAACAATAAATTCCTTTAAATATTTGCATGCCTTTTCAATCATTTCATTATTTTCTTCTGAAATAATATCCTGTGGCTTTAAACCAAACATTTTCATAACCAGAGCATTTAATTTCTTATGTAATAAGCCGGTAAAAAATGATTCTATTTCCTCTCCCTGATAAGAGAACAATCTGTTTTTAATAAACAACTGCCATTCATCCATTCCATAATCCGGCAGAAAATCAATTATTACCTGTAATGACCCTTGTTTACTTGTTCTTTCTGCTATTATACGACTGAATTGAAATACCGGAATACCGGAAATTCCATAATCCGTAATCTGCAGTTCTCCTCGCTCCACGGCAAGTTTATTGTCATCCTTAAATAAAGTAAGTTCAGCATCTGCTCTGATGCCCGAAATTGACTTAAAAAAAGGTTCCTTGCATATAACCTGAACCAATGCCGGATAAAGCGGTAAAATATGATGTCCAAGGCTTTTAGCCAGTTCATATCCGGCTGCATTCTTAATGTTTTTAACCCCTGCATAACTTCCACATGCCAAAATCACTGAATTGAACTCTTCTTTTCCATCCGCTGTAACACATATAATATTATCTTTAGCTGCCTTGATGCTTTGTACTTCAACCTGTGTTTTGATTTGAACGTGTTGCTGCTTTAACCGAATACGCAACACATCCAAAACCATTGATGCCTGTTCGCAAGCAGGATACAAATAATTGTTTTTATCTTTTAAGAGCAAACCGCATTCCTTAAAAAATAATATTGTATCCTCTGAATCAAATTCACTAAAGTATTGTTTCATCTGCTCTTTATTAGAAGAATAATAATTCTCCATAGTAAGATTACGATTAGACAGATTACATTTTCCATTGCCTGTAACGAGTATTTTTTTTCCGATTCTGTCACTTTTTTCATAAATCATTACATCACAGCCCTTTTCTGCTGCAATAATCGCCGCCATCATACCGGAAGCACCGCCACCAATAATTAATATTTTCTTTTTCATGTCATACCTTTCTTAGGGTTAACTGGAATAAGACTCTAAAAAATCATATAAGGATTCTAAATCATTGATACATTTTACATGAATAATTTCCTGTTGTAATTCATCAGGCATATCTTCCAGCAAAATATCTGTGTAAAGAAATACGGTTTCCATATCTGATAAATAAACAACAATCTTATTATCTTCCACTTTTAAATAATAAACTGCTTCTTTTTCTTCTTTTTTATATGTTTTTCTAACAGTAATTTCCTGACTGCTAAATGACTGTAAATCTATTGTCTGAAATCCTTTTTCCAAATCATGAAAAGAAGGGCTCATTTCATATTCATCAACTGCATTTTCTAGCTCACTTCTCGATAGTCCCATAAAGTAAAAAGGAATCTCTTCTTCTATTTCTGTTTCTTCTTTTAATATTTCATCATATTCTAAAACAATATAACGCGTATCGCAGGTCGTTTCCCCCTGGTTTGAATCAGTTAAAACGGCTTCTTTGCCTGAAGTAGACTCATCTATTTTTGTTATCCGCATTTTTTCTTCTTTGTCCGGATAAAAATATGTCTCAAGTCCATGATATACCATCATTCCGAGAAAAAAACATAAAAGCGGTAAAATGCAAAACAAACTGATACATTTCAAAAATCTCATAATGACTCCTTTTTTGAATAGTATCAGCATATATACGAAAAATATTCTAGTAAGAGCTAAAATACTTTTCTAATTCCATAAATGAAGTTTTTGAGTTATAAAATGAATTGGCAGATAAATAAACGAATCCCGCAGTGCCTGTTCATCTTTTTTAGTGATTCCTTTTAAAACAAATATAGTGGTCAGATACAACACATATCCTATGACAACACAAAGAATAAGTAAAAATATATTCATCACAAGGAAATAGTCAAGTATTAATTCCGCCACTGCCACAATCGCTCCAGCAATACCCATTACAATAAATCGGTATTTAAATTCATATAAAATAACACGTGGCTGCTTATAAACAGCAAACGACATCAACAATACCTGAATGGTATAATAAAGTACAAAGCAATATACTAACATTGAAATACTTGTATCTTTTTTAAACATCACAATGGCAAAAACAATCGCCGCTACAAGTGAAACAAGGGAATACAAAAGTACATCTGTTTCTTTCTGAATAGCTGTAAGAATGGATTTTAAAACCATTGTCATTCCCCCAAGCAATATTAATACTCCCCCAATTCGTAACATATTGACGCCTAATTTCATTCGTCCATCAAAGAAAATCATAACAATAGGCTGTGCAAGCGTTATTGCCATAATAGTAATCGGTAATAAAATAAACAAACTGTTTTTGATAAAATAACCCGAACGGATTCTCATGTTCTTTGATTCTTCACGAATGAAATCGTTATGAATTTTCATCTTTTCTTTTGTAACATACTCTTTAAAAATGCATAGTGGAAAAAGACATATTACAATCAGTTTTCCAAAAATAACACCTACATTTGTAAATACACTTTCAATGGCCAAACCATTTTTAATGGAAGTATTAATATAAAGTATTACTAACGCAAAAACGGCTGTAAGGGGAAATAAATTACTTCTTAAAATTCGAAACGATAACACGAGAAAATTATTTAAAAAACTTTTTGAAGTATCAACTCCACGTACTGCACTTTTATTGACTTCCATATTTTGATTACGAATTGTTCTTCGAAAGAAAAGAATCAAAATTAAAAACGTAACAATCGAAGTCAGGCATAAAAGTATCCCTGCTCCCATGGCGCCATAAACATGTGCATACAATGGATTATTTACCAGCTTCCCTACTTTTTCACCATAAGAATAAAAAATATTAACAATAAATGGGGCCGAGATAATGAGCAAAATATCTTTAATAAAAACAGACATATTATATGTAAAGACATTTCCA
This sequence comes from uncultured Lachnospiraceae bacterium, assembly GCA_964487395.1. Taxonomy (GTDB): domain Bacteria; phylum Bacillota; class Clostridia; order Lachnospirales; family Lachnospiraceae; genus RGIG8767. The sequence continues at coordinate 35,774 of CAZAQH010000008.1, forward strand.
AGTCCCTGATAATATCCTGTCAGGCAATTATTTAACGCTCTAACAAAGAAATAAACTCCGAACACTTTAACAACACTTGCCGGTAATGTTGTTCCACATAGAGCATTGATTAGGAAATTACCACATGATAATAAAAGTATGCATATAAACAATCCTGTCAAAAAGGAATATAACATACCATAATTAAATACTTTTTTTGCATTTTCATGCAATCCACGGTAACATCTTACCGATACCATTTTGGAAATGGTATTCATGACACTTCCCATTAAAATCATATATAAAAAACCATATATAATATAAGCCGTAATATAAATACCCATGCCACAATCCCCAGCAAAGTATCCTATAATCATCCAGAAAATAATAGTAATAATCATATTAAATCCGTTCATTGAAAATCTGGTTTTCATACGTATAAATTCCCTTTCTTTAATCCCCTTCTCTTGTTATGCCAAGTTCCCGTAAAATATTTTCCTGCTTTTCTTCCATTCGTTTGGCTTCATCTGCTGTCATATGGTCATAACCGCATAAATGCAGTGTACTGTGAGCAATTAAAAAAGCAAACTCTCTTTTTTCACTATGACCGTATAACCTTGACTGTTCCGACACCTTATCCGTAGAAATAATAATGTCACCAAGAATCACATTACCCGACTCCGGATTAATATAATCAGCTTCCAGTCCCTGTGGAATTTGAAATTCAGATTCTTTTTCAAAAAATAGATTGGGAAAAGACAGAACATCTGTTGCTTTATCAATTCCTCTGTTAGCTTTGTTATATTCCTGTATTTCTTTATTATATGTTAATAAGAGATTTATTTCAGTCTCATACGGACATTTTTCTAATTCTAAAGTTTTTTCTATTACCTTTACTGCAATTTCTTCTGCATCAAAGTCATATACTTTTTCAGTTTCGTTTTCTAAAAATAATTTCACTTTTCTTCCTTTCGATAAGGCTTTTTCTTGTTGTTTGGACGATTATTGTATCGTGCACTTTCTTTTTCTTCATATGCTTCATATGCTTTTACGATTTTCTGAACCAGCGGATGTCTGACAACATCTTTACTTGTTAAATTGCAAAAAGCAATATCGTCTATTTTTCGAAGTACGGAAACCGCAATATCAAGTCCCGATTTCGTTCCCATCGGAAGATCCTTTTGTGATGCATCTCCTGTTACAATAACCTTTGAGCCAAAACCAATTCTTGTCAGGAACATTTTCATCTGTGCCGGTGTAGTGTTTTGCGCCTCATCAAGTATAATAAACGCATTATCTAATGTACGACCTCTCATATAAGCAAGCGGTGCTACTTCAATCAGACCTTTTTCCATATTTTTTTGAAAGCTCTCTGCACCCATAATCTGATATAATGCATCGTATAACGGACGCAAATATGGGTCAATCTTACTTTGTAAGTCTCCTGGCAGGAATCCTAACTTTTCACCTGCTTCTATAGCCGGTCTTGTTAAAATAATTCGTTCTACCTCATTATTTTTAAAAGCCGTAATTGCCATTGCCATTGCAAGAAATGTTTTACCGGTGCCAGCCGGTCCCATGCCAAATACAATCATTTTATCCTTAATGGCATCTACATACTGCTTCTGTCCCATGGTCTTTGGTTTGACCGGCTTACCTGATATTGTATGACATATTAATTCTTTGTCTATTGATAACAGTTCGCTTTCATTTTCTTCTATTCCCATTGCAATTGCATAATCTACATTCTGTTCCACAATTGTATTTCCTCTCTGCGAAAGTTCTTTAAGTGTTTCAATAATGGCGCCTGCACGTTTTACACTATTTTTCTGACCTTTAATAATAATGTTATTTTCACGATTAATAATATCTACATGAAACGTCTTTTCTATTTTCTTCATATAAATATCAAATTGACCAAAAATATTCAAACAATGCTCTATTGGGATTTCCATTTTTAATTCTATAATGTCATCACTCATTCTGTAATATTGTCTCCGTATTTTCTATCTTGATTTTCTCTACATCAGCTTTTTTGTTATTTAGTTCAATCACAACTAAATTTCCAATCATTTTAAGTGAATCACCATTCCTATCTATTTTAACATTATTTTCTATAATTTGTACCCCTTTTTCATTTAATTCTTTTATCTCTGTTTTTAATGAGTTTTCCAACAATTTTCAGCTTTTTCTTCAGAGTATAACGCATCAATTAATATGTATTCGTTATAAACTCTTTTGCCTGTATAAACAGGAAGATAAATATCTCTAAGAAGTGCTAATTGTTTTTCTTCTTGAATAACATCATATTTGGGGTAATTAATCGAGTGAAAATTAAATGTAAAATAACGAGAACCTATTTTCAAATAACGTTTTTCTTTTTTTCTTCCGGTATAATTCTTATATTGATAATACCTGCTTATAACTTTTCGTATCGGATAGTTATATTTTAGATAAATGTCTGCATCCGAATCACAATATTCATATGCAATGATATTATTATCGTTATCATAAATAGGGATTTGCCCTTCGATAAGAACATCTCCTTTTTTTACAATATCGTTCTTTTTTACCTTAGGTATACCTTTTCGCGTGATTATGCTTACAATCGTACCATCTTCCATGGCGACAATATTACTTTCGTCTTTATTTATTCTTACTTCATCTCCTGTTTCATTTAAATCATTTTC
>CAZAQH010000009.1:0-27102 GCA_964487395.1 uncultured Lachnospiraceae bacterium
AATGCTGTATCCTTTTTTTCAAATTCTTCGGTTATCGCTTGTTTACATAACGCGTAATTGCATAGTGCCATATCATAACCACCTATCAAAATTGGATTAAGTAATAACTCTATCATACCTGGTCTAAGCCAGTCATCGGCATCAACAAATGCAAGATACCGTCCTGCTGCCATATCTATTCCTTTATTTCTGGCTGTTGATACTCCTGCATTTTCCTGATGAAATACTTTTATTCTGTCATCCTTTTCTGATATAAATTTAATTTTTTGCAAACTCTGATCCACGGAACCATCATCTACAAGAAGCACTTCCAGATTATCATAGGTTTGATTTAAAATACTGTAAACGCATCTTTCAATATAGGCCTCTGCATTATATACCGGTACAATGACCGACACTAATGGTTTTTTATCATCCATCATGCTCTCCCCTGTTTTATGCGGTCAATTTGTCAAAAATAGATATCAGTAACCTTCCGATTATAATAATATATTTACTTGGGTTTTTCATTATTTTATATATAATTTTATTTGAGTGACCATTTACCTCTAATACCTCAGAAGATACTAACGTCTTCAAATCTTTTGTACACAATATATCCTGCAATCTTTTTTTATATTCATTGTCTGGATTACGTAATTCATTCTTTATTACATAGAATAACAAAAAAAGATATTCTCTATTTACCATTTCATTTCCATTTGGTATATTTTTCTCATTCACTATTTGTTGCAGTATATCGTATAACAATAGTATGTTTTTATACATTCCCGAATCGTATTTATGTACAATAGATGTATTCACATATACATAATGATAAAATAATCCTCGGTCAAGCACTACAATACTTTCTGCATCCAACAAAACCGGCAACATAATATTTACATCTTCAGCCATCCTAACCGCGGTATTACAATAATGAAGATTGTCGAGAATCAATTGTCTGGATATCAGTTTTGTACATCTGGAGAAATTTAGCATTCTGTTTTCATTCCCCAAAATCTGAGGAATAATTTTTTGTTCTATAAGATATCTATTGTATTTCCCTGGTAAACATGGCTGTATCTGTGGAATGCTTTTATTTTTTTTTTCAATTATACAGTTGCCACAAATAACTTCTTTTTTTTCTCCCGACAATGCATTCACAAATTTTTCAAGCATATCCGGTTCAATCCAGTCATCACTGTCCACAAAGAAGCAGAAGTCTGCATTCGTTCCTTCTACACCTGCCATCCATGCCGACATTAGTCCTCCATTTTCTTTATGTAGTACTTGGACTCTCTCATCTTTTTTTGCATATTCATCACAAATATATGGACTACTGTCCTTAGAGCCATCATCTACAAGAATCAGTTCAAATTCGTGATATGTCTGTGCCAATATGCTATCAACGCATTTTGACATCATTTTCTCCATATTATAAACCGGAACAATTCCTGCTATTTTCATTCATCCACCCTTCTAATTACTGTATCATATATCTGCAATAATTGTTGAATATTTGTCTTAATATCATATTGTTTCTTGATTTTTTCAGATGCTTTCATACCCATTTTTTCTTTTTTTTGAGTGTTGTTGAGTAATTGTACCAAAGCACTCTGAAGTGCATTTGCATCTTTGGGCGGAATTAAAATTCCTTCCTCTTCTCCTAAAATCTGTGGTATTCCACCCACCCTGCTTGCTACAGATACACATCCTGCTCCCATTGCTTCAAGTAATGAAACCGGTTGTCCCTCGAAATAAGATGGCAATACAAAGATACTACATTTTTTCAAGTACTTTCTTTTTTCTTCTTCTCCTATCCAGCCAAGAAAATGAATATGTTCTTTGTCATTTTCTGCAAGAAGACGTAATTCTCTATCTTCCCATAATCCTCCGAGATACAGACAAAAATCAGAATTTATATTGGAAAGTTCTCTAACAGCAACAAATAATTCTCTTATACCTTTGTCATTAGAAATTCTTCCAAGAAACAAAATATTATTATCTTCATATGTTTTTCCTGTAATTTCAGGAATTACAATACTGTTTTCTAATACTCGAATTCGCTCCTCTGGAAAGAGTTCTTTAAAATAGTTTTTCCACTCTTCTGACAATACTATCAAAACAGTTGCTCTATTTAATATATTGCAGATAAATTTTTTCTTCTTTGTCGAGCATTCTTCATAGTACTTAACAAAATTACCGCCATGCTGATGTAATACAATCGGTTTGCGGAAAAAAGACGACATCTTTATAATAATTGATTTACGGTAAATGCTTGAATCTGATGCCATATGCACATGTACAATATTGCTTCCGGGTAACAGAAAAAGAACCCGAATATAAGAAAGAAGCGCCTGAGCTAATTTTCTTAGTTTTGAACCATCTACCATAGTTGCAACATATGTTAAATGAACCTTTTGTTCAAGATCTGCTTTATAATAATTGTTCACAACTGCTGATACCCCGCCATGAACGCTTCTGGCAGGTCCAACCATCAGAATACGCTTTTTCATTTATTTGGATCCTTTTCTAAAAATAACAACAGAAACTGTTTTTATCAATATCTTAATATCAAGTCCAAGTGACCACTGGTCTATATATTCCAAATCATATTTTACTACTTCATCAAAATCCACAATAGCACTTCTACCGTTAATCTGCCATAAACCGGTAAGTCCGGGGGTCATGCTAAGACGGCGGCGGTAATAATTACTATACTTTTCAAACTCATCCTCTGTTGGGGGTCTTGTCCCTACTAGACTCATCTCCCCACGTAAAATATTATAGAACTGTGGCAGCTCATCAATACTTGTCTTACGTAAGAATCGTCCAACTTTGGTAATACGGGGATCATTTTCCATTTTGAACATCAGACCCTGCATTTCATTTTTTTCTTGCAGTTCTTTTTTACGTTGTTCTGCATCTATATACATAGAACGAAATTTGTATATTTTGAATCTTCGTCCATTTTTTCCGATTCGAACCTGAGAAAATATAATAGGACCTTTTGAATCCAGCTTAATCGCAAGTGCCACAAACGGGAAAACAACCGCAGTAATTAAAAGACCAATAATACCACCTAAAATATCAATCACTCTTTTTATCAAACGTCTACGGTAATCAATATTATTAACTGAATAAGTAAGCACCGAATAATTGCAAAAAGTATTTACTCTTGCTTCTCTGATATTCTGACTAATCAGTTCCAAATTATAATGACAAATGATTCCCATAGATTCCAATTCCTGAATATACGTATTTACTGTAGTCTTATCTTCTCCCGGAAGATTAATAAACACTTCATCAACCGCCATCTGACGGATGGTATCTAATACTTTGTCTCCATTTGCAACAAGCATACATTTATCAGTATCTATAAAATCTGCTTTATTGGTACTGGCAACCCCCACCACATCGTAACCAATCTCCAAATTGCCTGAAATCTGTTTTATAGTTTCATTCAATGCCTCTGCCTTTGTAAGAATCAAAATCTTGATTGTATTCTGGTCAGAGGTATAATATTTTTTAAGGAATTTTTTGAGCAGAAGATGAAGTACTATCTGTACAAGAATATTCACCACTCCAAAATATCCCAAAACTAGTCGTGAAAAAGCCTCCGATACCTGAAAAACAAAAAGAATAAAGGTAACTGACAATGCAATCAGAACATTAAATCGAATTACATTTGATAATTCTACCAAATAACCTCTTATAATCAAATGATGGTTCCAAGTTAACATAAATTCAAATATGGTTCCCATCAGCAGAATCAAAATACACACCATCAAATGAATCTCCGGTTCGGAAACCCAGTTAAATTTCTGATATCGCAAAAGAATTGCAATCACATATGAAATTACTATTGCAGTCAAATCCACAAAAAGTAAACTGTAGATTTCTACGGCATTTCTTTTCTGATTCATGTATGCTCCTTAGAATTTATCTTTTTTAAATGGTTTTGTGATTTTATCTTGTATAACATGTAAATAATTGTAAATGACATATTCTTTGATGTAGTGCTTTCTTTTTATCCGATATTCTTTTTTCTTATATCCACAGCATTCTGCATAAGAAAACGGCTTTTTATACCGCAGGATCATACATAAGAAATAATCCCTGGCAGGAATAAAATCCTGTAACTTATACTTCTCATACATTAACATATAATCATTAATTTTTCTGTCATCATACTCAGTAAAAAGATTGGTATACTGTTCTTCATGCTCCATAATAGAAATCAAAGGCTCTTTTGTATATGTAAATCGTGGATTGTTCTGTAAAATATTAAAATACAAGAACATGTCAGAAGCCCAATTACTTTCTTCTACAAACCGGTAATTTCCATTACGAAAAATTACTGCACTGGGTGCACCTATTTCATTGCCAAGGAATAAATAACGATAGTCTCTGGTAATATTTTCAATATATTTCTCTGATGCATATCGATCTCTTGCAGCTGCACTTTCTTTTACCTGCCTGCTACCACTAAATGCAAGTAATACGTTCGAGTTCTGTTCTAACATATCTACCATTTTTTTTAGGCTGTCTGGAAAGGTAAACCAGTCATCACTAAACATGATTTTCACATATTCACCAGTTGCTTTTTCCAATGCACAATTCCAGTTAAAAATATGCCCAAGTGGTTTTTCATTATGATAATAATGAATTTTATCTTTGGGAATAATACAATCCTTTAAAATAAAATTTTCTATTTCCATATTTGTAGAATCATCAGTAATAATTACCTCATAATCTTCAAAGGTCTGTTGCGCTATTGATGCACAAAGATATTCTACGCAGGTTAAATTGTTATAAGTTGGAACACAAATAGATACTTTTGGCATTTGCTTCCTCCGATATTATTTAAAGATACGTTTGATTCCGCGCATCCCTTTTTCTATACATTTTCTAATTAATCGTTTTCCATGTCTTACGGCTCTGTGAATTGTCGATTCCGGTTGCAATATAAGATGTGCATATTCTTTTTGATGAGTGCGAAGGTATTCCGGAAATGTCTGATCAATAGATACCATTTCCATGTGTGCATCTCTTCCAAATAAATCTTTTCCATCTCTTATTTTATCGTATACATCCGATAAAATCTCTTTACTGTTGTATTCCTGATGGGCTGCTGATGCAACCTTCTGTGCTACACGCTTACGTGGATCTTTTTCGCCTTCTCCACCCATGTATCCAAAATGCCAGCCACCATCTTCTACACGGATACCTATCTCTTTTCTCTCTGGGAATCGAAGTTCGCCAAGCTGAAGATTTTCTCTCTGTAAAAGTCCATACGTACAAGCTTTTGAGCCTATCCATCTTTTATGCTCCACTCCGTCAAATTCACCCGCATAGGATAATAGTTTACCAGAGGTTTCCTCCATATTGAGGTAACAATAAAAGAGCCTCTGCGCAAAATGATATATCTTTGTCTCGTCAAAATTCTGCAGGATTTCCAGCAATTTTACAGGATTTGGTATTTCATCTAAGTCGCTGTAAATAATGACATCATTTTCCTTGCAGTTTTTTAATCCTCTTCCTACTGCACATTTTTGAAAGGTATCTCGTTCATGAGTACCTCCCTTAGGTGTATCATCTACTACTACATGAATGATTTTATGTTCAAATTCCTTGAACATTTCTTTATTTTCTTCATAGTATAATGGCTTTTTTAAGCCTGAAAAGGTCTCAGTAGCTTCACTGATAACAAACTTATCAACAAATGAATCCATAATATGAAGACGTAACTTTAAAATATCTAATTCGTTAAAAAATTGAAAACAGTCATAAACCATTTTAATTCCCCGTTTCTTTTTCGCTATTTAACCATTTTATGCTTTATCTTCGATAAGAGAGGACGAACAATCTTCTTTTTTCTATAATCCGGATACTGTACATTTGTTCCGGCCCATTTATGAAATACAAAAGGTATGATATTTTTATCTTTGATTTCCTCAATCATATTTTCGTGTCCAAAATAAATAGCAAGTTCAAGCGGAGCAAATTTCATGCCTGCTTCTTCAAAAAGATGTCTGTTTCGACAACAAATAAATCCATCTTCATTAAACCAACCTTTTTCAGGTGTCCACGGAATATCTGCTTCTCTCGGGAAATCCATGAGTCTTTTGCTACGAATAGATATGCTGTTACCCACACGGCACAGATTTCCACGAATATCACGGTATGTCGTAGTATCGCCTTCTTTGGGCAATGGCCATGGGGAACCGATATAATCGTAATCTAAGAATTCATCCCGCCACATATCCGGATTTACTACAAATCCATCATAATGCACCAGTAGCGCAAACTCAGTATCAATATAATCTCCCATTTCATAGACCGTGCTGTAATTAAAACAATCAATATCTGTCAACTCATCTATATATTTATAGGTTATTCCCTTTGGAAGATGTCTGGGTTTTTTATGTGTAATAATGACTGCAGCGCCAAAATCAATGCCACGCATGCTGTATTCCATTGCTTTTATTGTCTCAGGCACTAAGACACTTGTCATAGCACATAAGGTTACATTTGGAAGTTGCAATCTGCCGTTTTTCATTTCCATATTATCATCCTTTCAGTCTACGTTTAATTGCCGAAGGAATTCTCCTGCATAAATCAATATTAATAATCATGTGATATCTTACTTTTTGGAAATACTGAATCAGTCTGCCCGGCTTTTTGTTTAGTTTTTTATATGTTCCAGAAGAGTGCTTGTACTTCTCCAGTTCTTCTCTACACTGAGCTGCAGTAAATAATCTTCCTTTTTTGTCCTGATAGGTGAATCCTTCGTATATATTCTGTTCTGATGCCCAGTAACCGTTTGAAACATTATGTCTTGCCCAATATTTTGGAGCAATAACACACCGCAAAGTGTCGCTTGTAAATATTGGGAAACAAGCAAATGATGAATTAGATGCAATCAGATATTTCGCATTTTTAATTGTGACATAATCCTTAGCAAGTTCAAAATGATAAGCTTTAATCTCTGGTAATATTTTGTTAGCGGCTTGTACATCCTCTGTAACAATCATAAATTCCATATTGGACTTGATTTTCTGCATGTTTTTCATTGCATCCGTCCAATATTTTCGTTTGAGATACAATTCCGGACTTCCTGTATATTCACCGCCACGCATATTTAAAATGCAAAGATTGTCACGACTAAATTGCAAAGAATCATATTCCTCTTTTACCTTCAGCCATTTTTTTATTTCGGGAATAAAAGATACAAAATATTGTTCTGCCTGCATATTGCCGTAAATCAAGGTATTATCCGGTATATTCAGCAGTTTCTCATCTACCCCGCTAAGATATGCTCCACGTTCCATATCATGTCTGGAATTACCTATAAATAACCTATCTTCTTTTTCCCAATAATGTGATGCATAATCTTCTGTTTTTGATGGCATTCCCATATCAAGATTCATAAAATAAAGACTATATACATTATCAGGATCATTCTTGAAAGCTTCTTCTGCTAATATACTGAAATCATATCCATTTTTCAGGGCAATACATCTTGTCGTAACATAACAGAAAAGTTGATTGCCCAGCCCCTGTCCTTTTAAAAGTTCTGTTCCCAGCATACATTGACCTCTCTATCGTTTACCGAGTAATTTCAAAGCACCTTTTCGTACCGACTTGAATCTTTTCCCGCGCATTGCATCATTCTGTTCTACAATTCTAATCTGTTTTAAAAGTTTTTGATCAAATTCCTTCTCATCATCCATCCACGGATTAACTTTGTAATTAGTTTGGAATATCAAGGGAAGCATTCTTTCTATTTGATGTGCTTCCGATGGGAAATTAGGCTTTAAATCATAATTCATTATCTTAATTAAATTAGCATAAAACTGCGAACTGTTTTTTAACACTTGTTCTTTTCTTACAATAAAACATGCTCCAGGTGAAAATACATTGTATTGTGGAAGTACCGGATTTTGATATATAAACTGTAATAAATCATTATAGCTATCAAAATATTTATGGGGATGACTTTCCGATTCCACATACCAGTCGCTGTTTTTCTCAATAAATTGGTTCTCAGAAAGTAAATTGCCTTTTTTTCTATTATGTTTTTCCTCAAAAAGGAATGTGAAATATGTGTTTTGATACACTCTATCAAAAAATTCTTTTGAGCAGTGTCTATCTATCATATTCCCTTTACACAGGCAAATCACCTCCGGAAGATTATCAAAATTATCAATAAAATACTGAAAATACGTCGTTATATTGTGTCCTGTATTTTGGATATGTTGATATTTCAATCCTTTATTCTGTAATTCTTCCGTTACTTTATTATCTGTTGAAGCATCAAAGATTATATAATCATTACAATATTCCAACAAATATTCTGGAACCGTATTGAAATTGTGAATCACAAAAAAATTATTTGTCTTTTCCATGTTTTACCCCAAAATTCATCTTTATTTCAATGTTGTAGGAATAATCTTTTGGTCGATTACCTTATATATATAATCACAATTAGCAATTGTGTTAAGACGGTGTGCAATAATGACCATCGTCTTTCGTCCATGGAAATTATTAATGGCTTCCATGACTGCCTTTTCTGTCTCATTGTCCAATGCTGACGTCGCTTCATCAAATACAAGAATCTCCGGATTATGATACAGTGCTCTTGCAATTCCTATTCGCTGTCTCTGTCCTCCTGATATTCGAACTCCTCGATCCCCTATCGTCGTATCAAGTCCTTCTGGTAAAGATTCTACATATTCCTTTAACTGAGCCTCTTCAAGGACTTCCCATATTCTTTTATCATCTATTTTGTCTTCTGCTATACCAAATGCAATATTTTGTCTAATCGATTCATCAATCAAATATATTGACTGTGGTATATATCCAATCTGTGCAAGCCACGATGCATAATGCTCAAAAATATTAACCCCATCACAGGTAATTGACCCATGACGAATAGTTAATAAGCCTAACAAAATATCAACGATTGTGGATTTTCCTGCACCCGAACTTCCCATAATGCCTACGGATTTAGAATATGGTATTACCATTTCAGCATCCTCAAAAATATTTTTTTCTGTATTCGGATATGCATACGTAATATGTTTCAACTCAATTTTATCTTTTAAAGAAAGTTTATCTGTATCCTCCTGATTCAAAGTTATGGGATTTTCTTTCATCATTTCCACATTAATATGAAGATTTTCATACAGATAATTCAAGCAAGGTTCTGCGTATGCGATTTCAGCAATATACGTATTAATACGATTGGCACATGGCAATAATCTAATAGCAGCCACTCCAAATACTGAAAGTTGCGAAATCAATTGAGTCGTTGCGTTTCCACTTAGAATATATAGAAGAATATATCCTAATAAAAAAGTCATAAATACGGTTTCAATTAAAAGTCTTGGCACATTATTTAATACAGAATATTTCTGTGATAATTTTGCGCCTGTCTTTCCAGTGTTCTCATAATTGGATGCAAAAAACTCTTCGCGATGAAGTACTTTAACATCTTTAATTCCATAAATAGCCTGAATACGCCATTTTGCTATTCTAGATTGAATATCCTGATTGTTTCTTCCCAACTTATTTAACTTTGGTTTTAATATTTTGCTTACAAAGATTGTTACGAATCCAAAGATAACAATCATGGAGACCGTCATTTTCCACTCTGTCATTAAAAGTACGATACACAATAAAATAGCTACCACTAATTCTGATACAAACTGAATCAGAACCATTAATAACTGAAATACGGTCGGAATATCACTATCCGTTATACGAAATACCGTTGGAATATCCGCATCAAGATAAAATTCATACGGTCTGTTTAAAAATTCTCTTAAAACACGACTAATCATACGATTACGATTATTGGCAATATATTTAGTCTGTTGTTTAACGGAAAATAAAATAAACACATTTTTAAATATATAAATGATAATCAAACTAATCAATAAAACAATAATCAGCTGTGTAGAATTTGCAATGCCAAAAGTAGCCATTGCTACACGTACAAATTCATGTTTCAATAAATTCTCTGGATCGATAATTGCAGTCACAACAGGGAAAATAGCAGATACCCCTAATGTCTCAAGTAATCCGCTGATGAAAATCACTATTCCTACCAACAGCAATCCCATCTTTTGTTTTTTATCTAAAATATAATTCAATTTTTTAATCATGTTTTTTATTGCTCCTTCTGTTCATTCTACTAAATGCTACCTTAAATTACAAGCATATCATCCCTGTATATATCCTTGCAATCTCTGCCATTCAGCCATATTTTCGGTGCAATTACTATTTTATCAGAATTGGTGTTTAAGTAAGATGCCCACCACGAAAAACTGCTGTTTGCAATAATGTTGTGTTTGCATTGACTCATCAAATCCATATCCAAATATCCGTTTTCTTCTCTGCTGCAATCTACCACTGTCATGTTCTTATCTTTAAAATACTCTTTTGCCCAGTCAACATCATTGGTAAAAACAAAAAACTCAGCCTGCGGTCTTTTTTCTTTGATAAGATTAACTGCTTGTCTATAGTAGTCTTCCGTACAAATATTTCCATACAAATCTTTTACTTCTTTATTCAGATAATCTCCACGTCTGATATGAATACTCACAGATTCTGTTTGGGTAATACGTTCTAAATATGATTTTTCTGACTCTGTGCGATATTCCTCTTTTAATGTTAATGTGGAAATCAATGTATCCTTAACACCGGTAAAGTATTTCTCACTCTGCCAGCATCCTTCCAAATACATTGTGTCAAAATGGAAAATCTCTTTATTTAGTAAATGACCTTCTTCATGATAAGCATTTCGTTTTCTTCCAAACAATTTACGTCTGATTCGGTGAATAGGAGACAAAAAGGAATCTGTCATTGTATTAATTTCTTTTTTTGTCGCAATTTCATATTCTGTATTAAAAAATGGTAATTGGATATTTCTGCAATTTTCTCCCTGATATTCTGTTACTGTATCTATTTTGACCTGTCTGCCATTCTTTTTAAGCTGCTGATAAAGGGCATACTGAAACATTTGGTTACCAAGTCCTCCGGACAATTGAATGATAATCATTGTTTTCCCCCTTTTTTTCTATTTCTTTTTTGTTTGTATGGAATAATAAGTTTATTATTTACATACATTAAAATTCGATATAAAACAGGCGTTTTAATGTAGAGCCGTATTTTCATTTTATCATTGGAACTGGCAATACTGTTGTCATATATTGCTTCTATATTATCTCTGGAACTAAGAATCAGTTCTCTGATTTTCTTTTTGTATTTTTTATTTTGTGTTGTTTGGCTAAAAGCAATGCTATTATCGTATTGTAACAATCGTTTATTAAAAAAGTAGTCATGGATAAAAGCCAAATCCATTCGTCCAATACTTATTAAAAAATCTCTTTTTTCCTGATATGCCGGAATCTGGTCCGAAAAAATTCTGTCATTTAAGCCAACGTTCATAATACTGCCTTCTCTGTTTATCACATAATTATAAAAGGCTTTATTAATATACACACAGCGATTCACCATAGCAAATAACTTGGTTGTATACACGATATCTTCGTACCATCTCCCTTTTGGAAAACGAAGTTTCTGTGTAATATTTCTTTTGTAGAGCTTATTCCATGCCGCATTCTGAATCTGATAATGTTCATCTTCTTCAATAAATGCCTTTAATGCTTCTCCTTTTTCAAATACCTTCACCATATCATCCTGAACACATATTGTGTGGTCCTTATAAATCTGTTTATAGCCACATACCACGCAGTCTGCCTGATACTGTTCTATCTGGGAAAGCATCACTTCATACATTTGTGGGTCAATCCAGTCGTCTCCATCCACATAGGCAATATAATCACCTGTGGCAATGCCTGTTCCTGCATTTCTTGCATCTGATAATCCACCGTTTATTTTATGAATAACTTTAATCCTGTCATCGTTTCGCTGCATTTCATCTAAAATATCAGGGCAGTTGTCTGTCGAGCCATCATCCACAAGGATAATCTCCAATTTTTTATATGTCTGATTCTGAATAGAGGAAACACATCGCTTAATATATTCTTCTACATTATACACAGCTACAACTACAGATATTGTACTCAAGGTGTTTCCTCCATTTCTTTTTATAAAATTGCTTCGCTGACCATCCATTGCTGAAACATTAAAATAAACCAAATTTGGATACGCCAGATTCCATGATTAATGTAATCATCCCAAATTTTTAATACTATTTCTGTACTTAAAATTCCTTGTTTATTTAAAAGTTCTCGGTTAATCAAGCTCTCTGCCCACTCACGCAGTTCCGGTTTTTTAAGCCATTGGTCAATCGGGATGCTGAATCCTTTTTTAGGTCGTTCCATCATTTCTTTTGGAACGTAACGATAAAGGACATCGCGAAGTACAAGTTTCCCGGTAGTTTCATTTCTTTTATAATCAATCGGAAGTGTCCATGCAAATTCGACTACATCTTTATCAAGCATGGGAATCCTGCTTTCCAAAGAAACTGCCATTCCTGCTCTATCAACCTTTACCAAAATATCATCCGGATGATACATATTCATATCCATTAACATTACATTGTGATTCACTTCTTTTAAATATCCCGGTTCATACTCACTATATTTATATGGACATTTGTTATGTGTTGCTGATATCTGTCTGGTAAGCGGATCTGTCTCATAAGACACCTCATACAGTTCGCTGGGACCTTTTGCACCTAACAATCTGCCCTTAATTCGAAACATATCTTTTTTTACAAATGGACTATGCAATACAATCTCACTGCAAGGTTTACGAAATCCATAAGGAATATTTTTCATCTTATTCCATATACGACTGACAGAGGCATATGATGTGTAACCGCAGAATAATTCATCTCCGCCGTCTCCGCTTAGGGACACTGTCACATGTTCTCTTGTCATCTTGCTAACAAGATATGTGGGTATCTGTGAAGAATCTGCAAAAGGCTCGCTAAACATATGCGCAAGTTTTGGTATCACATCTGTTGCATCTTTTTCCGTTATATATAATTCTGTGTGATCGGTTCCTAAATGTTCGGCAATTTCTTTTGCATATACTGCTTCATTATACTTTTGTTCTCCCATACCAATTGTAAAGGTACGGACTTTTCTTGAATTTAATGACTGCATCAGGGATACAATCGTACTGCTGTCAATGCCTGCTGACAAAAAAGCTCCAACCGGTACATCCGCTACCATTTGTTCACTAATAGATGCTTTCAATAATCGTTCCAATTCATCTGCTGCTTCTTCTTTTGTCCCTGTGAACAGATTGTTCTGCCCTTTTCTTGCTATTTCCTTCATAGACCAGAATGTTTGAATATCAATATCTTTCTTCTGATAAGGTGATTTAATAGTTAGTATCGTACCCGGCTCAAGTTTATAAATATCCTGGTAGATGGAATAAGGTGCCGGAATATATCCATGTGTGAAATAAATGTCCAATACATCTGTAAAAATGTCATTATGAAAGCCATCTAAAACAGTAATGGAACCAAGTTCTGATGCAAACACAAAACTTCCATTTACAAAACCATAATAGAGTGGTTTTTCTCCCACTCTATCACGTAATAAACTGATTTCACCAGTTTTGTTATCATATACCGCTACAGCAAACATACCTTTACACATGGTAATGGCTTCTTTTACTCCGTATGCTTCCATTGCTTCTAAAAGAACTTCCGTATCAGAGGTTCCTCTGAATTCTTTTATGATTCCCTCTGTTATTAGTCTATCCTTTATTTTTTTATAATTATAAATCTCTCCGTTAAAAATTATAGTCATTCTGCCACTGCGGGAGGTCATTGGCTGTGCACCCGTGTCAGACAAATCAATAATAGACAGACGTTTATGTCCAAATATGACACTTTTGTCATGATTGTACCATATACCATCTGCATCCGGTCCTCTATGAACCATGCGTTCATTCATTTTTTGTATGTCTGATTTCCAATTCTTTTGTCTGTTACAAAAACCAACTATTCCACACATACTATTCTTCCTCTATCTCTGCGTAGTCTTTTTCTTCAATTCGCTTCTGAATCGTCTCTTTTGCTTTTGTCTGTTCTTCTTGCCAAAGGGTATAAGCATCATCCCAGCTCTCATATCCTTTCATTTCCCTTTTATCTGTCCACGTATAATTCTCTGACAAATAATCTTCCAAAAAATCAGTGCATTTTTCCGCACCTAGTGCATTTACATGTCCACCATAGTCATAAAAATCTGTTTGAAAATCTAATTGCATGTCCTCATAATGATCATTCAAATTTAAAACTGAATATCCGTATGATGCAATGATTTGATCCATATAATTATACATCTGCTGTTTTTCTTCAGTCATGGTATACGGTGAAACTACAAAAAGAGCCTCATCTCCATTTTTTTGTAAATAATTCAGTAATTCTTTTAATGTGTCTTCTGCATCAGCCGGTATTGCTTTTACAGATGTAACATCAGAATAGTCTGCCATCTCACTTGGACCTAATTTATCATTCATAACAAAACCCTTTAAATCATCCGGATATTCGTAAAATAAAGTTCTTAATTGACTAGGAAGAAATAATGTTTTCCAGTTAGAATGATATTTGAAAATATCAAAATAATACGTATAACGTTCTTTTTTATCATCGACTAGGCGATTAATGGTTTTAATTCGATTAATTGAATATTTTAAATTATCCGTGACACCTCTTGTATATGCCATATTATTAACCAAGTCCTCATCCGCCGCCGTATACATTCTCAATTCAAAGATGTATAGTTGTGGCGTCTGCGTCTTTTTCACTTCCTCAATTAACGGAATTGCCGCCTTTGGTCTTTGGAGATTGGTTGATATCGGATACATGGTAATACCACTTTCTCCATATAGTTTGGGGGCACAGTAATATGGATATACTGGGCTGGAACCGATAATTACGGTATCAATCGTATTCTTTTTTTCTGCATAAAACCCTGTAAACCTATCCTTCACATCACCGTTTGTACGAATAATGTATGTCAACGGTATTAAAATCATAAAGAAAATAATGATAAACAGGATACCTTGTATCAATTCTCTCTTTTTCATGTATTCATAACACCTTCTAAATACTCTTTCCACTGTCTGTTTACTTTATCCGGATGGTATCTGTCCTGTAGTTCAAAGGCTTTGTTACTCATATTTTGAAGTATATCCGGATGGCTCAGTAAATCTGTCATTGCTCTTACCAGTGCTTCTTCATCTCCTACCGGAATCAATAATCCGTTGACTCCATCTGTAATCAATGCACGCGGTCCTCCATTTACACAGTCTGTCGAAATGCAGGGAATTCCAAGTGCCATAGCTTCCATAATCGTGTTGGGCATTCCTTCTGAATAGGAAGTCAATATAAAAAGGGAAGCATTTTGTATTGCATCTGCCACATTTCCTACTGTCCCTGGAAGTGTCGCTACGTCTTGTAAATTTAGCATATCAATCTGTTGCTGCAACGCATTTTTGCATTCTCCATTACCATATATCTGAAGCGTAAAATCAAAAAATTCTTCATGTATCTTAGCAAATGCATTAATAAGCATTTTATGATTTTTATTTTCATCCATCCTGCCAACTGTGACAATTCTTTTTTCGCGCTGTCCTTCAAATAAAGGTCTTGTAAAAGAAGGATTAAGCGGATTTGGTAAGAGTGTGATTTTTTTTTGCATATTCTCTGGAAAGAAATTCATGCTTTCTTTTGTCTGCATAATAATTCCAGCTGCATGGCGAAATGTCTTTTTTGCCTGATGTCTCATATTATCTGTATAGTATTCCTCAATTGGTTCTCCTCGAACAGATACCACCACCGGAATACCTAAAAAGCGCGAGGTCACAACTGCCATAATATTGTTCTTGCCAATGAAGGATAATATTAAATCCGGTTTTTCCTGTTTCCATATGGCACGTAGTTTTAAAAAACGTCTTATGAAATTGATTATTCTGCCACCTTTACTGTCATCAATCTCTGAAAAAAAACGTTTGACAGCAGGTATCAGAGAATATTCATCATTTCCACGATATTGGGTCACTAAAGTCACCTGAAAGCCTTCTGCATTCAGATACTCTGCCAAATTTACCATAACCCGTTCTGAGCCCCCTTTTTGCAGGGAACTGATGAAAAGTGCAATATGTTTTGCCACTGTCTCATTCTCCTATTTGTGGTAATAACAATACCATTGTTCAAAAGCAAAGAAGGACCAAGCTACTTTTGAATAATTAGCGCCCGTTGCCGGACCTCCATCACCTGTTTTAATATAATTACGAATAAGATTCGATACATAGTCCGCATCAAATATCTGTTGTTTCTTTAAAAAGTCACGATCACTATAGTCTAAAAGCTGTTCTTTTAATGGACCTCTTAACCATTTATCAAGTGGTACTCCAAATCCTACCTTTGGTCTTTCCAAAAGTTCTTTGGGAATATAGTCGTATGCGATATCTTTTAATATTCTCTTTTTTACACCTTTGTTATATTTAAAGGAGTGTGGCAGACGATAAGAATATTCCATTACGTTGGTATCTAAAATAGGGCATCTGTTTTCCAACGAATACTTCATGGAAGCTCTGTCCATTTTACATAGAATATCTCCCGGAAGATATGTGTCCATATCAAGCAGCATTCTACGAATCTGCCAGTCTTTTTCGCCATATTTACTTTCTATCGGATAACGACAGTCTATGTGTTCTCCCAGTACCATACTGTAAGCTGTTGTAAGGTAACTTCCAGAGCAGAACTGAGTTTTTGTCTCTTTACCGCGATTTTCAGCCACTACTTTTACGCGGAAAGGTAATCTGTTATACAGGTTGTGAATTCCGGGTACAGAAAGGACTCCGTTTACCATTCCACCAGCAATGTCAAGCATCTGCGCCTGAGCAACATTTTCATAGATATTATAACCACAGAAAAACTCATCCCCACCATCACCTGACAGGGCAACTATAACATCTTTTCTTGCCAGTGCTGACACTAACATACTTGGAATCTGTGAACTGTCAGCAAATGGTTCATCGTAATATTTAGGTATGCTTTCAACTAGTTCAAACATTTCTTTTTCCGAAATATATGTCTCGGTATGATGGGTTCCCAGATAGTCTGCAACCGCTTTTGCATATTTGGCTTCATTAAACCGTTCTTCATTAAAACCAATAGAAAAAGTCTTTACCGGTGTATCGGAACACTCCTGTGCAATAGCTGTTACAAGAGAGGAATCATAACCACCACTCAAAAAAGCCCCAAGTGGAACATCTGCTATCATTCTCTGTTTTACGGCTGTACGCAAAATATCTTTTAATTCCTGTTTTGCCTGTTCATAATCTGTAACCGGATTTTTAGACATTTTTTGATATACATCTTTGATGTCCCAATATTTCCAAGTCTTTATTGCTCCATTTTCGTATTGTAATACTGCACCCGGTTCGAGTTTGTATACATCACTATAGATTGTGTCCGGTGCATTGATATATTGCTGATAGAGGTATCTTGGGATGATTTCTGTACGAATCTTTCCTTTAAAACCCGGACATTCCATAATTGATTTTAATTCGGAAGCAAATACAATATTTTCTCCTTCAAGCCAATAATATAATGGCTTTTTCCCAATACGGTCGCGTATTAAAAATAATTGTTCTTTTTTTCTGTCAAAAAGAGCAATTGCAAACATTCCCTGTATATGATCAACAAATTGGATGCCCCATTTCTGATATGCGGCAATAATGACTTCCGTGTCACAATTAGACTGAAATGTATAATCTGACATTTCTTCTTTCAATTCCAGAAAATTATAAATTTCACCATTAAAAATAACTACGATATCATCATTTTTTGAATGCATAGGCTGGTGACCTAATGCTGAAAGATCAAGAATGGACAGTCTTCTCTGTGCAAGTCCAAGTTCTCTTCCATCCGGCAAGGAAAAAATTTCTTCTCCACTGTCATCCGGTCCTCTATGGTACATGGTATCGTTCATTGTCTTTAGTTGTTCTGTTGTTATTGTATTACGGGTAATAAAACCGCAGATACCGCACATAGGAAATCCTCCTGCCTACAGCTTGTCTTTTATAGTTGCAAAATGTCTACATTCGTGGTCAATCGTATCTATTAGTTCTTTATTGCGTTCGTCTAATAAGGTCTTAAAATTATTAAGATTATCGTATCCCTTTGGTGTCCATGAATATGGATGTGTCAGAATCTGTACTTTATCGTATTTTGCCAAAGTCTGTGCATCCGGGATACCATAATTCCATCTGTGTTTGGCATCTGAAATATATTTTACTTTTACAGGAGTATCATCTGTCACCTCTTCTGCGAAGGTAAAAAATTCATCTGCATAAGCATTAATAATTCCAGGAAGCTTTATATTTTCTCTCAGTACATCTGAGGATGGTCTATGAAAAGAAAATTGTTTAATCTCAAATCCCAGCATTTCACTTAATACACGAACCTCCTGTGCAATTTTCTTACGTATCTCTTCCATATCGGTTAATCCGTTTAATGCAAAATGAAGACCTATTTTCTGTCCTCTCTCATGCATATCTCTAATCATATCCTGATTTTTCTTGGAAAGGATGTTATAGGAATTGTTAGTCCACTGAAAGAAATAGGTTGAGGTGAAATCCATACTGAGTTCCAATTTGGAAAGTGCATATGCTCTGTCTACAGAGAACTCAACATCATGACGCATAATGATAAATTCTTCTTTCTTAGCTGCCTGATAGAAATTGGCCCCTCTTCCGCTTTCTTTAATTAATCTAATTATTTCTTTGTATTCATCATATGAAAACATGTTGTTCCTCCGACTCTATCTTTATGATTTAATCTGTCAATTCATCTATATAAGATTTCCATTGTTCAAAAATTGCATGCCCATTAGCTATTTCAGCAATTTTTGCTGCATTATATCCTAATTGTTCTGCAAAATCCGGATTTTCAATTAATCTGTTCATACCATCTGTTAATGCCTGTTCATCTTTAATCGGAATGAGTAATGCATTCTGCTCGTTCTGAATGATAGTAGCCGGACCACCACAAGGACAATCGGTAGCAACTACAGGAAGCCCTAGCGCCATTGCCTCCATTAAAGCATTGGGAAGGCCCTCCCAATCAGACGAAAATGCAAATAATGCTCCGTTTATCATGTCTTTTTCAAGTGTGTCGCTTGCACCCATTATATGAATATAAGCCTGCGCATGATTGTCTGCAATAATTTTTTCCAATATTGCTCTGGTGCCATCGAAGGAGTCTGGTCCGTATATCTTCAAATCATAATCCGGATGCTTTTCATGAACCTTTATAAAAGACCTAATTAACATTGGCTGATTCTTAAAATCTACCAATCGCCCTGAATGCATAACCGTCTTGATTCTGATCTGTGGCAGTTCATTGTTCATATATTTATCATTAATGGGATTCAATATAATTCGCGATTTTTTCTGCAGGCTTTTTTTAAAGAATTCCTGTTGTCCTTTTGTCTGGAATACACATCCTGCTACTCTTCCAAAAAGCAGTGCAATCTGAATCTTATCCGATAACGCATCATAATGTCCAACCGGATCTGTACGGATGGATATTAAAACAGGGCATTTTGTCCCATAGGAAGCCATAAGCGCCCGATAATTAGCTCGCTGTGCAAAAGCAATAACAATATCCGGCTTTTCTTTTTTTATAAATTCGCGCAAATAGCGCACCCTAAGAAGGAATTGCGTTACACGGCTTTTTTTATCATCGCCCTCTCGCAATCCCACATGTACTCTCTTTATTATCTTATCTATTTGGAATTCATTTTCACCAATCCATTCCGTTGCAATCAGAACTTCATAACCTTCTTTTGCAAACTGATGTGCCAGATTGGTCACAACCCTCTCAGCACCACCCTGTTCGAGACAGTTGAGATGGAATGCAATTTTTTTCATGTGATTTCCTCACTGTAAATTATTTTACAATCATTTGATTTTATCACATTTATACATAAAAAGAAAGTTGTCTGAATTGCTCAATATAAGATTCCTTAGAGAAAATTTGACTGCGTCTAAAGCCGGCTTGCTCCAGTTGCTGCATTCGTTCATTATCTGAAAGTAAATCTATAATCTGTGATGCCAATTGTTGTTCTTCCTTAGAAATATCTGTTGCATCTAAGTTTTTGTCAGATGATAAAACAGGAATCAGAATTCCATATTCTGTATTCATAATCTCTTTTGAATTTGATGTCGTAAAATCATCAAGCAGAATCTCTGCCGGACCGGATATACAGTTAGTTGCAATAACGGGTACTCCAAGTACCATGGCTTCTACAAGTGCATTTGGAAAGCCTTCCTGCAAGGATGTGAGTACATAAAGGCTGCCTTTTACCAGATAGGAAAAAGGATTCATCTTCACTCCGGTAAAAAATACCTGCTGTTCTATATTAAGTTCCTGACAGAGTTTGCGATACTCTGTAAACTCGCCTTCCCCAATAATCATTAGTTTGGCATTGGGTATTTCTCTCTGAACAATTGAAAAGCTTTTGATTAGATGCCAAAAACCTTTCACATCATCCTCTCGTCCCATTGATATAATAAGATTATCTGTATCATCCCATGGCATATCACTGACCTGTTCTTTAGCGGATGATTGAATTGTCTCTATATCGTATGGATTATATAGCGTTACAACTGCTTTACAGTTAAAGTGTTCTTTCATATGTTGTTCGATTATTTTTGAACAACATATTACAAGGTCTGAACGTTTGGAAAATAATCGAAGCATCTTAGGATTATCCAAATCCATGGCGCTACGAATTCCGCACCAGACTTTTGCCTGTTTACCCGAGAAAACATTGACAAGATTTGCTGTCGGTCCAAAACTATAAGCTATGTCCGCCTGTAATTCTCTCTTTATTTTCTTTACCGCCATGCTTCGTTTGAATATATTTAATATTTTGGCAATTTCCCCATTTCTGACACCCATGTCAATATTGATAACATTAAGGCCCTCTATGTCATATGCAAGGTCTTTTAAATCAAACACAATTATCGTGATATCAAAGTAGGGCTGTAGCAGTCTTGCCGTTAATACACATACCCTTTCGAAGCCGCCCTGATGAAGCATCGGAACAATCAATAACATTTTTTTCTTAGTATCCATAAGCTTTTCTCTCCATTTTGTTAAAAGCTGCCTGTTTCATAAAAATTCATCATGTTTTCTGCCTGACCTGCTGCATCAAATCCGGCATTTCTTATTTCATCAAGCATATTCTGACGTTTATAGCACTTATTTTTCAAAATACAGGATGCCCATTCCTGTGGTGATTGTTTAAGAGACATATTTTTTACCAGCGTTGTTATATTTACCTCTGGTGTAATAGCATCCGAAATCAGGCATTTAAGGCCTGCTGCCTGCGCTTCTACAACAGTTCCTGGAAGTCCCTCAAAAATAGATGGGAAAACAAAATAGTCAAACGCCTGATAATAATCCTGCGGATTCCCCTGATTTCCAAGGAAAAGGACTTTATCCTGTATTCCAAGTGCGGTTGTCTTATCCTTTATCATCTGCATTTGTCCGCCCTCACCCAGTAAAACCAGGATTGCATTATCTTGAAGTTTTACAAGTTCTGCAAAAATATCAACTAAAAATGTGTGATTTTTCATATGATTAAAACGACCCACATGTCCAATAACAAATTTATCAGAAAGATTCAGACTTCGTCTCATTTCTTCTCTTTTTTCAGGATTATAAATGAATTTCCCTGCATCTATTGCATTCGGAATAATGGTGACTTTTTCCTGTGTCATTCTTTTTGAGCCAAAAACCGCTGCCCCTGCCAATTTTGAACAGGCAAAACAATAGTCTGTTTTTTTATACAGATTCTTTCGCATCCATTTTGTATAGATTCCTTTTATCCCACGGTCTACTCCTGCACTTCTGGCATGAGCAATTGTAATTGGAATGTTATTTTTTTTTGCAATGGGAAGATAAATAGATGCCGTACTGGTCATATGTCCCTGTACGGCTTTGAATTCATGATGATTTGAGAAAAAATCATTCACAGCATTTATATATGTGTATTTATTATAACCACGAAATTTAGGCAGGGTATATACTCTGCCGCCAAGTGATATTACTTCATCATAATAGAAATCATGATTCTGAGTATGAATCAGAAAATCAAACTGTACTCTGTTCCTGTCAATGTTACGGTACAAATCCATAATACGGCTTTCTGCTCCGCCAAGCCCCAGACCTCCAAGAACATGCAAAACTCGAATTGGTTTCATACTAATACCTCTTTATCTGCTTTTTAAACGTACAAGGAAGAATTTTATTTTCGCCAGAGTGTATTCGTAAACGGCTTCTTTTTTGCTGCGTTCCTGCACGGGTTGTTCCAAATATTCGGAATAATTAATCAAATCCTTCTTATGTTCTTCAAATATATTTTTATAGAAGTCCATATTTTCTATGGTATTGGTATGGACTACCATAGTGGTATAGCCTTCCTTTTTTTTCAAACTTTGTGATAATTTAAAAGAAATAGGGTAAAATTTCATTCCAAGGTAGCGATATGGCCTGTCCCCAAATCCATCTGTCATTTTGGTAAATCCATATTTTTGCAGAATCTCAAGCGTATTCTTATCGTATGAATGCCCCGGCGCCATAAAAATATCTGTTTTAATATTATGCTGGGCGAAGATTTCTTTTCCTCCCCAGATTCTACGTTCCTGAATTTCGTAAGGTACTCCTGCATATTCCGAAAAATCATTCAGTGGAAATATTCCGCCTTCTTCTGTCTCGTATACGTGAGTGTAGCCATGTAATGCAATGGAATAGCCTTCCTGCTGCAATTTTTTTATATACTGCCAGAAATCTTTTTTTGGTTCTTCCTTTTGTAAATTAGTATCTTTATTAGCAGGAACTACCCCTAAAAGTGGTTTCACCTGATACAGATCTAAAAGTTCCTTAAACGCAAGGAACTTTTTCCAATCCATATCAGGTGTAATATCGTCCATTCGAATTGCTATTTTCATATGAACTCCCATCTGTACTTATTGTAACAAACTACCTATTTGAAGTACTGCTTCGCTTTCATATTTACGAATTAAGAGCGAACCATCTATTGTGCGGACTATCAATTGCCCATCAAATATATCAATTATCTCACCCGGTGCATATGATGAAAAATCAAGCATTTCATCAAATGGAACAGCATCCCAGATTGTCACTTTTTTATCGTCACATATGGCACTTGCCCCGGGAAATGGGGCTGCTACACCACGAATCAGGTTATATATATCACGTGTTTTTTGATGAAAATCAATTTTTCCGTCTTCAGATGTACGTTTTTCATACCAGCTGTCATAATCTTTGGATACGGTATTAACCGATACACTTCCACTTTGATATGCCACAAGCAGTTTTTGAATCAGTCTTTTGGAACATATCATATTTTTGTACTGCAATGTTCGAATCGTGTCATGGGGATTGATTTCAAACATTTCCTTGTCAAATACATTCGGGCTGTCCGCTTTCTCATCATATCGGAATAAATTGAGGTTAAATCTCGTATCGCCTAAAATTACAGACCAATTAAGTGGTGAGCGGCCTCTGCCATAAGGAAGATAGCCACAGCTTCCATGAAAACCAAACACTCCATACTTAAAGCATCCAAGTACTTCCCCTGGAATTAACCTCTGCCATCCCATGGATATACCAATATCAAACTCATTTTCCTTAAAAAATGCTAAGGTCTCATCATCTTTCATGCCATAAGAAGATATCTCATGCACCGGAATGCCCAGTTCATCTTGTAAAACAGTAAGTCCCTTAAATCCGGCAACCTTATTTTTCATAAGAACCTCTCTGCTGATTGTCACTACAAGGTCTACCGGGCAGATGGTGCTATGAATAAAACGTATGATATTTTCTGAAGTATCCTTGACTCCAAACACTACAACTTTATAATGCATGTTCACACCCCTATAATCTCTTTACAGGTTTTCTTTGTACCAGTCGATTGCAAGTGCAATTCCTTTTTCAAAATCGTATTCCGGATCATATCCAAGTAATGTTCTTGCTTTGGAAATATCTGCATTTGAATCTCTGACATCTCCTAAACGTGCCGGTCCAAAATTAGGCTCAACATTTTTACCAAGTGCTTTGCATAAATCGTAATAAATATCAATCAAGAATTCTCTTCCACCATATCCAATATTAAATGCATTGCCTCCTGCTTCTTCACTTGCAAGGCATGCTCTCATATTTGCTTCGATTACATTATCAATGTAAGTAAAGTCTCTGGACTGTCTTCCATCTCCATTAATGGTTGGAGTCTCTCCAGCCAAAAGTTGTTTTAAAAATTTAGGAATAACTGCTGCATACATTCCCTCTGGGTTCTGGCGACGTCCAAATACATTGAAATAACGCAGACCATAAGTATTAAGACCATATAATTTTTTATATAATTTTCCGTATTCCTCATCAACTCTTTTAGTAAGTGCATATGGTGATAATACCTCACCTTCTACACCTTCTTTTTTAGGAAGCTGTGGATGATCTCCATAAACAGAAGAACTGGATGCGTATACAAATCTCTTTACTCCCTGCTGTCTTGCTGCTTCCATCATATTAAGTGTTCCACGGATATTAATCTCTTCATAGAGCAAAGGCATCTCAATACTTCTTGGAACGCTGCCCCAGGCTGCCTGATTCATTACATAATCAACACCTTCACATGCATTCATACAGGTATCAAGTTCTCTGATATCACCTTTGATAAATGTGAAATTATCTTTTTTAGTAAGTGGTTCAATATTCTCAAATTTACCGGTGGAAAGATTATCAAGACATCTTACCTGATATCCCATATCAACCAATGCTTCACAGATGTTAGAACCTATAAATCCTGCTCCTCCTGTAACTAAGAATAAACTGTCTTTCGGAAACTTCAAATCTTTATATCCCATTTTTTATTACTCCTTTTTTTCTTAAAAACTGTATCAGCAAAATATATAATGCCGTGTAAAATACGGTGAAATTATATATCATATAACGTGATAAGCACATAATCGTAAGTGATGTGGAAAATGAAAGAGCCGCTATGGATAACAAGGATAACAGCATAAGCCAGGATGCCTTGCTTTCTCTTCCTTCTGTCCTAAAATAATACACTATTCCCACAAGGGAAATTACATACAGTATGAAAACAAAAAAATTAATAACCGGATTGACAATTCCAATACTTCGAATCAATCCATTCATACTAAGCAGCAGGTAATTGCCAAACCATCTAAAAAAGCAAGACGGTAATATATCTTTCATAATTAATACTGATATCCTGTCCGCTTCCAAATTCTGTTCGATGTATGCTTTAATTCCCAAACTGTCCGTATAATACAAATAATTATATTCTAAAACTTCAAATTTCAAATCATCATGTGTCTGTTCTAAATGTCTGGCTTTATCTGCAATTGATCCGGCAGCATATTTGTAATTGTACTGTTTTTCATCCATATCATCATACATTAGATAAAAAACATCACGTGCCTGAGAATCTTTAATGTGTTCTCCATCTTCTCTATTAGATGAATACAAAATATTTGTCAGTGTATTTACTCCACCATACGTATTATTAATGAAATGATCATTAAAAACATAATTATAAGTCTTTACAAGTGTCCCTCGAAGGATAAACGCAAGTGCTGTCAAAAGAATAAGCACTGCTATTTTTTTATATTCTTTTCTACTTAAAACCTTTATTACTAATATCACAAGCCACACAAGAATTGTTGACATCAATTGTGCACGGGTAAGTGACAATAAAACAGCCACTATAAGACTGGTAATGATTGCCTTTTTGCTCTGTAGGATCAATGCTTTATAACATTCCATCATAAAAAGCAGAAAAAGTGGAACGCAGAATGCTTCACTCATAATACCACTTGATAATACCACGCGTTCTGCCGAACAAAGTGGTGTGAGAATGTGTGGTGCAAATGTCAATCCCAACAAAACAACAGCAGAAATTCCTTTTAAAGAAAAAACCGTTGTAAAATAAGACACAAAATATGCTGTTACAAAAGACACTAATATATTTTGTAAAACGGCGGCTACCATAAGGTAACTTCCTTCTCCACACATCGTCCTTAATACCCACAGAAAAAATGGATATAAAGGTTCTCTGTGAATATGCATGGCAATATACTGATGGGAATCGTTATATATTCCAACGCCTGTCCACAAAAACAAACCAAAGTAAAAGACAACCGATACACAAAAGAGAATAATAAATTTCTTTTTGTTTTCCGTCATGAGGTTCCTCTCTTTTATAATCTCCAGTATAAGTAATCTTCTGTTGTATATTCCTTACGATCTAAAATTCCTTTGATATCAATCAATACTTTCTTGTTGTTTTTAGAAGCAAACATATCACTGATATCTTTATTGGTAAGGTTGACATAATCTTTATGTGCAACTGCCACAATGACAGCATCCATATTTTTAATATCATCCATTGTGCCAAAGGTTATACCATAAAGTCTCTTTGCTTCTGCTGCATCTGCAGTTGAATCTACAACAACCGGTGTAATTCCGTACTCGCCAAGTTCATTATAAATATCAATAATCTTGGTATTACGGGTATCTGGGCAGTTTTCTTTAAAGGTAAAACCTAAAATAGCAACTTTCGCATTACGTACCGGTAAGTCTGCCTTAATCAGGTTCTTGACTGTGCTTTCAGCAACGTATTTGCCCATATCATCATTAATTCTACGTCCCGAAAGAATAATCTGAGAATGATATCCAAGCTGTTCTGCCTTATATGTCAGATAGTAAGGATCTACACCAATACAATGTCCACCAACAAGACCCGGTGCAAAGTTCAAAAAATTCCACTTGGTTCCGGCTGCTTTTAAAACGGACTGTGTATCAATGCCCATTTTATTAAAGATAATAGATAATTCATTCATAAAAGCGATATTAATATCACGCTGACTGTTTTCAATTACTTTTGCTGCTTCTGCTACTTTTATACTTTCAGCCCTGTGAACGCCGGCCTTAGCAACCAAAGAATACACATTTGCAACAGTATCAAGTGTTTCCTCATCCATTCCCGATACAATTTTAATTAT
>CAZAQH010000009.1:27112-37290 GCA_964487395.1 uncultured Lachnospiraceae bacterium
TACTTTAATCGATTCTGCTCTGTGTACACCTGCTTCTACGACAAGCTGATATACGTTGGCTATCTCTTCTAATGTCTCATCATCCATACCGGATACGATTTTAGTAATAGTCTCTAAGCGATGTACTTTATCGCCGGGATTAATACGTTCCGGTGAATAACCGATTTTAAAATCAACTCCACATTTTAAACCGGATTCTTTTTCAAGAATCGGAATACAGATATCTTCTGTAACTCCCGGATAAACAGTAGACTCAAATACTACAATAGAACCCTTTGTAAGATTTCTTCCAAGGATTGTGCTGGCACCTTCCACAGGGGATAAATCCGGTGTATGGTCATCATTAACAGGTGTAGGAACTGCTACAATATGGAACTTAGCTTCACGAAGCTTTGTCTCATCTGCCGTAAAATCAACAGCAGTATTTTTAATTACTTCATTACCAACTTCTCTTGTTGGATCAATACCGGATTGATATAACTTGATTTTTTCTGTATTTAAATCAAATCCGACTACTTTTATTTTTTTGGCAAATGCAACTGCAATCGGCATACCAACATAACCAAGTCCTACTAGTGATAACTTCTCTTCTCCGTTAACTAATTTCTCATATAAACTCATTGTTATTCCTCCATCTGCCACATGCGGCCGATTTATATATTATTTTGTATTTCCTGTAAATAAACTGATATTACTTTTTGACGGTCAAATTCCTGTTCCATCTTTTTTCTGGCTTTTAATCCCATTTCCTGTTGCTTTTTTAAATCCATTTTAATGAATTTACTAATCGCAAGAGATAACGACTGCACATTTTTCTCCTGGAATAAAATGCCGGTTATACCATCTTCTATTGCCTCCTTGCAGCCGGATATTCTCGTTGCAAGAACAGGTCGCCCTGTTGCAGAAGCTTCTAATATGACATTGGACATACCTTCATGATAGGAAGGAACTATAACCGCTGAAGTGTTTTTATAAAAATCTTTCACTTCCTTTTGGAATCCCAAAAAGTGAATAAGACCATCTGTAGACATCTGCTTTATTGTCTCCTCGTAATCTTCTTCACAATACCCTATTATATCAAATTCTGCCCTGTTTGCATACTGTTTTGCACATTGGAGGAATTCTTCAATTCCCTTTTCCTTCATAAGTCTTCCCACAAACAGGAATCGAGGAAGTGCATTTTCAGGATACGGTTCCAAATTATATTTATCAAGATTAACTCCCGAACCCGGAATTAATCTAAACTTTTTGCCATGTATTCTATGCCCCGAAAAAACATCCTGATTTTTTTGATTCTGGAAAAAAATACATCTGGATTTGGACAATGCTTTTCTATATAGAAAAACTACAAGTTTTTTGACCATACCTTTTTTTTCAAAGGTCGTTCCAAGTCCGGTTATATTCGTAATATATGGAATATGACGCTTTTTAGCTGCCAAACCGCCATATATATTTGGCTTAATCGTATAAGTAAGAACCATATCAGGCTTAAGTGTCTGCATCATACTATAATAGTTTTTCAGCAGTTTATAATCCTCAGCCGGATTCATACCTCTACGGTTAATCGGCGTCTGAATAATCTGGCATCCCTCTTCTTCCAGTTCTTTTGTTTTGCTCTCATCCGGCACACTAATAATGACCTCATATTGTTGTAAAAGTTCCAACACAAGTTCATTGCGAAAATCATATAATCCTCCGGAGGAATTAGCCAAAATTAATACTTTTTTCATCTTACGGTACCAATACTTCCTTTTTCATATCCCTAATCATTATCTCGTTGTATTTCATCATACAGATACCTGTCTCATACTGTCCAATTGTAACTGTATTTTCCATTCCTGCAAGATTACGCATGAATTCTCCCGGCATATTAACACCACACTCGTATGCATGTGGGTATCCACCGCCAAATCTCGGATTAACCTCCGAAATATAATACTCATTATTTATCTTAAAGATATCAATGTCAATCATTCCGCGAAAACCTTTTGCACCTTCCACAAATTGAACAATAAGTTCAAATAGCTTTTCGTCTTTGACTGATACTGATTTATCTGTCTCGCCTGCCCGCATTTTGATTTTTTCTTTTGTGAAAATCGAGGTTACTTTTCCCGAAATCATATCAATATATACATCTGCACCATATTCCGTGCCATCCATATACTCCTGAATCATCAGACCGTCATATAGTTTAAACAGTACTTCAAGTTCTTCATCACATACAACTTTATTGATATTGATACTGGCACTGCCCGTAACCGGCTTTACAAAAACCGGATAATCTATTTCTCCTTTGGATTTAGCCTCATAAAAATCTTCCGTCTTCATATAACATTTTGCTGTTTTAATATTCATCTTTTGTAAAAGCTGATACATTTTAAATTTGTCAAAACAGGTTTCCACTATGTCATAATCGGATACGATAGGTGTCGTTCCAATTTGTAAAAAAAGTTCTCTGTTTTTTGCAAGAAGCGAAAGTTCCGGATCAATCAGGGAAAATACTCCATCAATTTTTTCTTTTTTACAAATATCTAAAATCTGCTCTAAGTATCCTTCGTGAGTAATTCTTGGTACCAGATAAAATTTATCTGCTTCATATGCAGCCGGTGCTAAATTACTACTGTCAGTGGCAATCACTCTTCCGGCTTTTCCTAGTTCATTTTTTACATATTGTACAACTTTATCTCTGGTTCCTGCACTGAGTATCAAAATATTCATTTGCAAATACTCCTTCTGCCTATGATTCCTTCTTATTTTCATCCATACGCTGCTGTCTTATCTTAGCCAAATTGCCTTCTACCGCATTAGTATCCTGTGCAACATTTTCTTTCACAAAGACAACCTTTACTGTCTTCCAGATAATAGACATATCCATTAAAAAAGATAGTCCTTTTACGTATTCCACATCTTTTTGAAGTCTTTTATCCCAATCAATAAAATTACGTCCGTTAACCTGTGCAAGTCCTGTAAGTCCCGGTCTTACGCTGTGACGCAGTTTTTCTTCCTCTGTGTAATACGGTAGATATGATACCAGCAAAGGTCTGGGCCCGATAATACTCATATCGCCCTTAAATATATTCCAAAGTTCCGGCAATTCATCTAAGCTTGTTGCGCGGAGTAATTTTCCAAATGATGTTAATCTTTTTTCATCCGGCAATAACTCGCCTTGCTCATCTCTTTCATCTGTCATCGTTCGGAATTTACACAAATTAAATATCTTCTCGTTTTTTCCCGGTCTGTTTTGATGAAAGATAATGGGACTTCCCAACTTAATTCTGATTAATATGGTTAAAATCAGAAAAAGGGGAGACAGCAAAATTAATGCCACTCCCGATAAAACAATATCCAATAATCGTTTCATGAAATGTTTATACATAGACTTCCTCAACTAACACTCTATTTAAACAAATTTTTAATAATCGTGATGATTTTATTCATATCTTCTTCTGTGTTTTTGATATCGCTTGGAAGGCATAAACCTCTGTTAAAGATA
Source organism: uncultured Lachnospiraceae bacterium (assembly GCA_964487395.1). Taxonomy (GTDB): domain Bacteria; phylum Bacillota; class Clostridia; order Lachnospirales; family Lachnospiraceae; genus RGIG8767. Next base: position 30,606 of record CAZAQH010000009.1, read on the forward strand.
TCTTCTCCTACACTGCTTCCATCAGCATTATGACTGAAGAAATCGCATCCGTCAAATACTGGCTGCAAATGCATCGGTTTCCAGATAGGACGTGTCTCTATATTTTCTTCCTCTAATGCATCCATAATCATGGTAGGTGTAACTTTACAGCCTTCTGAAACTGTCATGCATGAAAGCCAGTTGTTTGCCTCTCCATCCGGATTCATCGGATTCATTGCTATCTCTTTAATATCCGAAAATGCTTCGGTATATGTCTTATATATTTTCTGTTTTAATGCTTTATGCTCTTCTAAATGAAGTAGCTGTCCTCTTCCGATACCGGCAACGATATTAGACATTCTATAGTTATACCCTATCTCAGAATGTTGATAATGTCTTGCCTTATCTCTTGCCTGTGTGGCTAAAAATCTTGCTTTCTGTATTGCTTCTTCATCTTCTGAAACAAGCATTCCTCCACCGGATGTTGTAATAATTTTATTACCATTAAAGGAATATATGCCTAACGTTCCAAATGTACCCGTTTCTCTTCCCTTATAAGTAGAACCCAAGGATTCGGCTGCATCTTCAATAACAGGTAAGCCATGTTCCTTACAGATTGCCATAATCTCGTCGATATTAGCCGGCGTTCCATATAAATGAGCAAAAATAATTGCCTTGGGATGTGGATATTTTTCAAAAGCTTTTCTAAGTGCAACAGGTGACATATCCCATGTGCCCGGCTCTGCATCGATAAAAACAGGAATTGCCTTTTCATAACAGATTGGATTACATGTAGCTGAAAATGTAAGGTCTGAAGAGAATACAATATCATTCTGTTTTACATTTAAAAGTTTTAATGCCAGGTGTATTGCTGCTGTTCCTGCACTTAATGCTGCAGCATGGGATATTCCTGCATATTTTGCAATTTCTTCTTCAAATGCATTAACATTTGGACCAAGTGGCGCTACCCAGTTGGTATCAAATGCTTCCTGTACATATTTCTGTTCTTCTCCGTGCATTGTGGGGGAAGCAAGATATATCTTTTTCTTTTCCACTTTTTTTACCTTCTTTACTCTTCTTTTATGACATACGTAGGAACAATTTCCTGTATTAGTTTCCTAATATCATCACTTTCATTTTTGGATTTTTCCTGAAGTTCTTTTAACTGTGCAAAAAACTTCATTTCATCTAATTCAATCGGTTTACCAATGTGAATCATTTTATTGTCTGTATCAAGAAGCCCTTCTTCATTCATGAGAAGTTCTTCGTATAACTTCTCTCCGGGACGTAAACCCGTAAATTCTATCTTAATATCTTCATCTACTTTGTAGCCGGATAAACGAATTAAGTTCTTCGCAAGATCAAGTATTTTAACAGGTTCACCCATATCAAGTACAAATATCTCTCCGCCTTTTGCATAAGCTCCCGCTTGTAACACAAGTGACACTGCTTCCGGAATCGTCATAAAATAGCGAATGATATCAGGATGTGTGACTGTAACCGGTCCACCCAATGCAATTTGTTTTTTAAACAGTGGTATAACACTTCCGTTACTTCCAAGTACATTCCCGAATCGAACGGCTACAAATTCCGTATCATAATGTTTATTATATGTCTGAATAATCATTTCGCAAATTCGTTTACTTGCACCCATGATATTAGTCGGATTCACTGCCTTATCGGTAGAAATCATCACAAACTTAAAAACTCCATAAAATGCTGCTGCCTGTGCCACTTTCCACGTTCCAAATACGTTATTCTTAATAGCTTCATTTGGACTTGTCTCCATCAGTGGAACATGCTTGTGTGCCGCTGCATGATATACAATATCCGGATGGTACTGCGCAAATATGGAATTCATACGGTTAGTATTTCGTACGGAAGCAATAAGCACCACTAAATCTAACTGCGGATATTTATACTGTAGTTCTTGCTGAATATCATATGCGTTGTTTTCATAAATGTCTACAATAATTAATGTTGATGGTCTGTGGGACGCAATCTGTCTACACAATTCGCTTCCAATAGATCCACCTCCACCTGTAACCATAATACATTTTCCCTGAACATAACCAAGAATGGAATCCAAATCTACTTTTATAGGATCTCTGCCTAGTAAATCTTCAACTTCAACATCACGCAGTTTGCTGACATTAACTTCTCCATTTACTAACTGATAAATTCCCGGCAGAGAACGTAATTTACATTCCGTTTCTTTACAAATCTCTAAAATCTCGCGAATCGTACTTCTGGATGCAGAAGGAATTGCTACGAATATTTCATCAATACCATAGACATCCGCACATTCGATAATCTTATCTCTGCCGCCAATTACTTTTACACCCTGTATATAATTACCCCATTTTGATGAATCATCATCAATAATGCAGGCCACTGTCATTGTAGAAAAATTACTTGTAACTATTTCTTTTAAAATAGAATTACCGGCATCTCCAGCTCCAATAATCATAACTGTCGTCTGATTATTTTTATTCTGCATTTTATGCTTGCGGCTTCTGAAATAACGATAAGAGAAACGACTGGCAAATGTAAAACTTAACAATAAAAATGCATACAAGAAATAATAGCTGTCCGGTACTGCTTTTGCACTGATACGGCACACATATAAACCAACTCCGTTAACCGCTGCTGACAAAAAACAGGATATTACAATGTTCTGCAACTCATTTTCTCCCGCAAACGCCCAAAGGCTGTGGTAGAGCTTAAACAGATAAAAAATGACTAATGTCAGTATGATGTTAAAGGGTAAAAAACGTAAAATGGTATCTGTAAAATATCGTGGTATTTCATCGATTTCAAATTCATAACGCATCAGCACCGCCAAAAAACTGGCGGCTAAAATGCTGGCAATATCAAAAATAACCAGATACGTTCTCCGATATAACAATTTATAGTTAAATTGTCTGCTACTTTTCATATATTTTTTTCTCAACCTCTTTTTTCGAAAAAAGAATCGGTAATATGCTTATAAACAAGGCAAAGCCCATTGGATTACAAATATGGTACATCCACTCAGCCATTCCTGCCGCGCAGAAACCTACCATAACAATAGGCGTCAGCAATGTATACATGTCTTTTTCCCAATTATTTCTAAAATTATTTGCTCCAAACATAAATGTCATAGCGCCAAATATAATAATAAACAATCCAACAATCAAGCCAAAATCATGAATACACTGCAAAAAGGAATTATGTGCGTGTACTGCAATTTCTCCGTTTTTCATTGGAACACCCATTTCTGTATGTCCTGTCAGGTTCCATTCTTTTCTATAGTCATCAAATAACTCAATACGTCCGTTTGAAAAATCTGCTTGTGTATCTTCTTCCACCGTTTCAGATTCTTCTCTGTCTGTCGACTCTATTACATTGGTCTCATCTACAGAGGCATAGCTATCACTGATTTTTTCTACTACAACATTGTTAGCAGAATCTTGTTTTTCTTCTTGATTAAAAAGTTTTAATCCAGCAACCTCCATAAATCGTTCAATCGACATATAGAAACTGGAGTTTTTCGGTTCTCCACCCGGAATCGGCTGTTCTGCCTCTTCCAGTTCAGAACGAACCGGATCGTTTACCATTACCGGTATCGTTCTAGTAAAAGTAAATACAATCGGAAAACTAATCACAAAAGAAATTAGCATCACAAGTATAATATTAACCAAATGTTTAATTTTATTCTCATTTACCGTCGTTACCATATATAAAATCAATATCACGAATAACATAGCCATAACCGCAAATAAACCTGTTCTGGACAGGGTAAGGAACATATAAACAGCAGCCACACCAAATAAGAGCAGTTCTTTCCACATAAATGCGATATAGTTGGATTCATCCGATTTCATCCTTGCTTTGTTTCTAGCAAGGAATGCAACTATTGTGGCACCAATAATTAACGTTAAATATTCTGCCGTAACTGTTACTGTATGAAAAAGCATCCCATATCGATAATAAACATAGGATAAGTATGGTCTGTGCATCAGGCAGAAAACAACTGTGATAATAAAATTAAATAAGATTCCCACGCAAAAATTTCCACTTAGCCTTATTCTCTTTTCCCATACACACATTCTAAGTGCAAATAGTGCAATCATAACAGCTGTAAGAATCGTCCATGTTCGTGTATTGCGAAAAACAATCATTCCAGCAAATAATACAATAACCATTATCAAATAGGAGATTCGGGGAAGTGTAAATTCTTTTTTTCGAATCATATTGATTATGATGCGAATCGAATTAATAATTACAAATCCTCCAATTACAATGACATATGCCTGTAATTTATACAATTCACCTTGTTCTTCTATTCCAATATATGGCTTGGCATAGAAATAAGCACCAATTACTGCCACAATAAGATAAATCAAATTGATAATATTAAGCAATTCTTTTTTCTTATATGTTGTAATGATTGCAAGTAGAAACCAACAAAGCATCTTACAGGTTGCATAAGCATGTGTAATATCAAACAAACCATTCCAATATTCATAGCAGGACCATAAAGCACTCGCAAAACATACTGCCTGTAAAACATCAGGCACACGGTCTTTTATTTTTTCTACTGTACAGAAGGGTGCAGTTGAAGTTCTCTTTGAATTTAATACATAAAGCAAAAATGCTGCCAGCAACAAAATACCAAGATCATAAAAAATATAATTCACTATACCTGAGCAAAAGGTTCTTCCCGGAAATACAAGATACAGCATAATAACAGTTGCAACAGCAATAATAGGATTCCCTATAATACGGAATAATGTATGCACCTTGATTTCTTTGTCTGTTGCCTTTTTTTCAAATATCTTTGCAGTTAGAATATACAAGCCTGTGGCAATTGCTCCAAGTAAAACAGCACTTAATAAAATAAAATACCATGGCAATGCATTCGTATATTCATAACGTGCAATAATGTTGTATCCTGATACTTCAATGCCACCATATGCCAGTATTCCATTAACAATCGATGTGGATTCATAGGTATCTTCATAATTTACATATAAATCTGCAGTTAATCCTTCTAACGTATAGTAATACTCCTGATCCTTTACTAACTCATAATCTACCGGAATGTGCACAAATCCAGGCAATTTTGTTCCATTCTTTACAACATAAAATATGTTAAACATTTCTGTATAAGACGCATCATACAGACGAAATGTTATCGTCTCCCCTTGCATATCATTGGTAACGTATAAATCAACTGCCGAGAGGTTGTCCCCTTCAGCCACAAACATCTGTGTCGCATTATGTTCTACACTGATAGGCTCTGACTCCTGCGCAACCACTTCTTCACTTTTTGAAATAGTAGTCTCATGAATAAGTCCGATTGGCCATATTAATAAAAATATAAGTAATGCAAGTCCAATGATAACGTATTGTATCGCTTGACTTAATTTTATTTGCTGATTCATATATTCATCCTTTATTTTCGTTTATTATTGTTGCTTATAATCTTTGGTAGTATAGCACATTCTTCCTATCTTTACAATTCTGAAAGCAGTATTGGAAACATTGGTAACATAACCCACAATATCAACATGTATCTCACTAATGTTGTAGGACCCATGATAACCGTCAGCCAAAGCAACGCGATTATACTTAATATCGCAAAGAATTCTCTTTTTTTATCTCTAAGTAAGCCAATCCATACAAATGCGAATATCCAAAACATAAATCCCGGTGAGAACAACATGGAAATTACCGGTACTTTTTGTTGAAATAATTCTAAGGATATATTTCGATACCATTCTTCTAATGCCGGGAATAAACTGTAACGTTCTCCGGGTGGTTCTGTCTCAAATCCAAAATAAGAACTGTTTTCATACTGGAAGGTAAAACGCTGCGTTCCACCATAAGAATTTAAAATTGCATCCGGATACCAATAACCATATGAAGTTAAGAACCATGCATTGATATACACGAATGGTTTTTTAATTCCGGTTTTTACCCATAAAGATAAATATTTTCCTTTATCCAAAGCATACGCTTCATTATCAAACTGACTTTTTAAAATATCGGATATTTTCGGACTATAGGTATCCAGTGCTTCCGGTGATAAAACTTTAAATAGCGTTTTCTTTTCCTCCGGTGAAAAAGTCTCCGGTGCATACTGATATGTTCTGGCAAGCTGCTGAATGGGAACCGTCAACAATTCCTGATGTTCTTCATCTGTCGCATGAAGCCCAATCTTTAATCCCATGGAACAAGCCAAAAACAGAATAATAGATGCCACCATTAGTAGTGCTGCTTTTTTCCAACGTTTTAGGCCAATCAGCGCTAATACCGGTATTAATAAAATATAAGCATAAACCCCATTGTTACGAAGAAGCATCATCCCAACAGATGATGCAATAAACAAAAGCATTCTCTTCTTATCTGATTTGTCTTCTTCATTACTTTTTAAATAATCAAGTAGTGTAAGAATAACAATAAACAAGCATCCTGTAAAAAGAGTATCCTTTGCAGAGCAGACTGCATACATCGGATAAATCGGAAACAGTCCTATTATCAGCAGTGTGATTCCTCTGTAAATTCTATTCACATTCCATTTTTTTAATAAAAACAGAAAATATGTAAATATCCCGGATAATATAATCATCTGAAGTAAGGTATAACAGGCAATACCAACATTAGCATGCAGTCCAAAATGCTCTGCCGCGCGAATCGGTACGCCAAGCAACAGTTCATG
>CAZAQH010000010.1:0-35412 GCA_964487395.1 uncultured Lachnospiraceae bacterium
AGAATAGTTAAAATAGAAGAAGAACAACAAGAAATAAAAAAATATATAAAAAAGATATTAGAAAAAAAGCTATTACACAATGGACAGATGAAGAGTATATGAGCATACTTGAATTAATGAAGAAAAATGAGGAAAACCCGGAATATAAACTGGCATTACAGATTATGAATAATAATTATAATGTGCTGGATGATTCCTATTTAGATGAGAATGGGAATAAGGTATATGTTGATTTTTTAGAGTTTTGCGGTGCAATTTCTAATATTGATGATTTTACTGGGGAAAAATACATGAGTGTTTTAGCCGAATTTCATGATAGGGTTGACGAGTATTGCGATGCTGAACGGATTAAGGACAGTATAGAAGAATAGCATATTGTAAATGAAGAAAACAAAGCCCATCACTTTTAGAAATGATGGGCTTTGTCGTAAAAGGCAGTATATTATTCTGTGGTATTATTTTTATTTGCAAGCGCCGCTTTCAAACGTTCAATTTCCTGGTCTTTTTGTTCTAATGCCTGGTCTTTCTGCATTAGTGCCTGTTTGCTTTGCATGGCTTCCCGTTTACTTTGTTCTAATTCTTGTTTCATTTCATCAATCATAAGTAAGGTGGTATTGCGGTATAATATTGATAATGTTTTAGAATACATACTAAGTACCTCCTTAATCTGGTGACGGAACTGAAAGATATCGTCATATAAAGGTTTAAAATATGGGAATTTCTCTTGAATCTCCCATATGCGTCTGGGTTCATCGGAACATAAGAAATAGAGCCATGCGTCTAATTCTGTAACTATAGTTTGCGTGTTATTCTTAAAGATGTCAAGAGCAATTATGATACTTTTTTGAAGGTGATTTAAGGTAAGACCGGTATTATATGTTATTTCGCCGTAATGGATGTATTCGGTTGGATGTTCCAGAAACGATTTATGATTTTGTTCATAGAGGACGATGGTGTAGACGGTTTTTAAATCTTTATAGGAGAATTCTTTTCCTTTTTCAGAACGGACTCTCGAGTATTGCCGAAGCTATAAATCGGAAAAGTAACAGTCGATTCTCTCACCCGGGAATTGATAGGCAATTTTTTGAATTTCAATGTTAGAAAGTGTGCCATCTTCGAGTTCTACCAGAATATCCATAATTAGCAGGGAACCTTCTTCGATTAAGCGTCCGACTTCGTTTGGAAGGACTTGCTTTACGGTAACCTTTTTCCCAATCAGACACGTCAAAAAGTTGGATAGTCGTTCAGGTGCTATGGAAGGGTCAAATACGTATTTGAAAAAGGGAGCATAACTGATTTTGAGACCGGCATTTCCGGTACAGAAGTTTAGGAATTCTTGTTGCAGATGTTTAGATAGAGCAAGGTAATCATGGTAGAGCGTGGCATCTTTTTTTAGTTCTTGTAAAAATAAATCAGGATTAATTCGTTCACCGCAGATATCAGGTGGAATCGTCGAACTGTCAGCTAGTGGTGGCGAACTGTCAGCCGGTGGCATCGCTTTTGATAGAGTTGTCTTTTGAATTGTTTTCATAGATTTGTCCTTTCGTAAATAAGATGTTTAGATGTACTGGAAATAAATAATAGATGGGAGGAAACTCCCTGTATGTATTTTATATCATAAGAATATTTGGATTGCAAGAAGTATCACAGACGGATATCAAGATAGAAAATAACAACTTGGATATAAAGTACCAAATGTTTTAAAATGTGATATAATTGGATTTGAAAACTATTTTCAAATCCAATTTTTACATAAGGTGATGATATGAAAAAAAAGATACTTATTGTTGAGGATAATCCTATCCAGTTAGAAGGGTTGAAGTGCTTGGTTGCGGAGGTTGCTCCTGATGCTGTGATATACACAGCTACGGATGAAACCGGTGCCTATAAAATTTTGATGGAGAAGACAATAGATGTATTTATGACAGATATCATTTTAAATAAGGATAAGCCGGGTGATATAGCAGGTATTCGATTGGTTGAAAAGATTCGAACGATTTCGCAGTATATGTTCACTCCGGTTATATTTATTACTTCATTAGAAGATTCCAGTGGATATGCATATAAGGATTTAAATTGCTTGGGGTATATTGAAAAACCATTTTCGCCAGATGAAGTAAAAAAGATGGTAAAAAAAGCAATGAATTATTCTACAATTAAAGAAAAGGATACGACAATCTGTTTTCGCAAAGATGGGATTCTATTTCCGATTATGGTAGATGATATGGTATATATTGAAAGTCATAACCGCTCAATCAACATTTATTTACAGAATGGAGATGTTTTTGAAGTCCCTTATTTTACATGTAAACAGATCTTGGAAGAAAATGATACGGATAGTTTGATGCAGTGTAGTAGAAATACCATAGTTAATAAAAAATATATTTATAATATTGATTTTATTAATCGGTATATTACGTTAAAAAATAATATGGGGAAAGTGGAAATCGGGATTACATACAAGAAAAAAATAAGTGCGGAGTATGAAAAATGATTACAATTATTTATAATTTACTAGAGGTTATGTCAATATTACTGCTATTTAGTTATTTATTTGACAAAAAATTCCGATTGGATATTGCGACTATCTCCATGATAGTCTTGGAAGTGAGTTTCGTACAGGTCGTTAAATATTTTTCAATCCCCCAGCAGTGGACATTTCTATTGTATTTAGCTTTTTTTGTATATTGCATAATTGAATTTGGATTTAATTTTCGCAAAATCGTGATTAATGGATTACTGTGTATTATTATTGTGGCTGTTTTGCAATATATACTGATGCTCCTATATGCAGAAATAAATAACGTTAATATGATAAATGAAAACGGTGCATTGGTAATAAATATAATACTTTTTTGTGTTGTTTTATTATTACGATTCTGTAAACTTGAAAGAGTATCCTTTTATCTACTGAATAAAATTAAAATTTTAAATATTGCAATCTTGTTTTGTATTGTAATAGTGGCTGTTTGTCTATTTAATAGTAAAAAGGCGAACAATGTTGATCCGGGGACGACAGCAATTATTTTAATTAGTGCAGTTTTAATATGTATATTAGCAACATATCTTGGAAAATATCGTATTAAGACTATTGAGGCAGAAACAGAGTTAAAGGTACATAAATTATACGAAGAATCTTATAAAACATTAATTAGTAATATTCGGTTAAAACAACATGAATTTGACAATCATATTAATGCTATTTATAGTCAGCAGCTTGTATGCAAAAGTTACGATGAACTGGTAGCGGCTCAAAAACAGTATTGTTCTGAAATTGAAAATGATAATTATTTTAATAAGCTTTTGTCGGCTGGGAATTCGGTAATTGTTGGATTTTTATATGGTAAATTTCTTGAGATCAAAAAACAGGATATTGATATTCAATATAAAGTGAACATTAAAAATCTGGAATGCAGAGTACCCGTGCATAAGATGATTGAATTATTAGGTAATTTAATTAATAACGCAGTAGATTATTTGAATAATTCAAATGAGTATAAGAGCCTTTTTGTTTCCATTTTAGAATTAGATGGTTGCATTCGAATAGAAGTAAGAAATGCATGTGAATATGTAGGTATTAATGATATACAGCAGTTTTTTACGAAAGGGTACAGTAAAAAAGGAACAAACCGCGGGCTTGGACTTTATAATGTTAAGACGATATGTGATGAATATAAGTTAGAATTAAGCTGTGAGAATGAAATGTTAAATGATGGTAATTGGCTTTCCTTTAAAATAAAAATTTAAATTTTTATGTGGTATAGAAAGAGAGAACTCTATGAAAAATCAAAAAATGATTGCTGCCGGACATATCTGCATAGACATAACACCTGTTATAAAAAGCGAAAAGGTCGAAAATATTGCAGAGGTATTGATACCGGGAGGTTTAGTCCATACGGGAAATGTAGATATTCATACAGGTGGAAGTGTAGCGAATACCGGACTTGCCATGAAAATATTGGGAGGTGATGTCTCCTTAATGGGAAAAGTGGGTCAGGATGAGTTTGGAAGGATAATACTAAATATTTTAAATCAATATGAGGCAGGGGCTGGCATGATTGTTGATGAGTCATCAGCCACATCCTATTCGGTTGTTCTGGCAATTCCGGGAATTGACCGGATTTTTTTGCATAATCCGGGTGCAAACGATACTTTTTCGGTGGAAGATTTGAATATGGAACAGATTAAAACAGCTACTTTATTTCACTTTGGATATCCGCCCTTAATGGCATCGTTATATAAAAGTAATGGCGAACAGCTTACAGAGTTATTTCAAAAGGTGAAGTCTGCAGATGTTATGACCAGTATGGATATGGCAGCTGTAAATGAAAATTCAGAAGCAGGACAGATGGATTGGGAATTTATTCTTAGAAAGACACTCCCGTTTGTCGATTTCTTTTTTCCGAGTTTTGAAGAGATATGTTTTATGCTGAATAAAGATAAATATCATATGTTATCTAAAAAAGCAGATAAAAAAGACATGACAACCATACTTAATATTAAAGAAGATGTTGAACCATTAGCGAATGATATCATTAGTATGGGTGTAAAGTTAGTGATAATTAAATGTGGTGCTGCTGGATTTTATTACAAAACAGCCGATGAAAAAGCGTTTGCACAGTTAAAGAAATGCAGTGATTTAGATTTTTCATTATTTGCCAATAAAGAAGGTTTTGAAAAGAGTTTTGTACCTGACGCGGTAATATCCGGTACCGGAGCGGGAGATACTACCATAGCAGCTTTTTTAACGGCGATGGTACAGGGATATCCCTTTGAACGGTGCTTGCAGTTAGCAGCAGCAACTGGGGCAAGCTGTGTTGCATCAGTAGATGCGTTAAGTGGCTTAAAATCCTTTGATGCGTTATTAAATAAGATTGATGCAGGCTGGAAAAAACAGAACATCTTAGATGAAATTTAAAGTGCGCATACTTTGCTAAGAAAGAATAATTAGGTTGATTATTATTAGGAACATCAGTAAAATAAAGATTATAATTTTTGTATAAGATAATAATACGGAGAAAAAACAATGAGAATAATTATTGTAGGCTGCGGTAAGGTTGGTATGACAATTACAGAGCAATTAAGCTTAGAAGGACATGATATAGCGGTAATTGACAGTAGCAATAGTGTAATTCGTGATGTTACAAATAATATTGATGTAATAGGTGTAGTGGGGAACGGTGCAAGTTACAGTGTACAAAAAGAGGCAGGAATTGAGGAAACGGATTTATTGATTGCGGTGACACATTCTGATGAGTTAAATCTATTATGTTGTCTAATCGCTAAAAAAGCAGGTAATTGTTCTACAATTGCCCGTGTACGTAATCCTATGTATAATAATGAAATTAACTTTATTAAAGAAGAATTGGGATTGTCGATGACGATTAATCCTGAATATGCGGCAGCTACTGAAATTGCAAGAATTCTTCGTTTCCCGTCTGCTATTAAAATTGATACTTTTGCAAAGGGAAGGGTAGAACTTTTGAAGTTTATTATTTCGGAAGCTTCAGCTTTACATAATTGCAGTCTGATAGATGTCTCTAAAAAGGTCAAAGCAGAAGTACTTGTTTGTGCGGTAGAACGTGGAGATGAAGTAGTAATACCAAACGGAAGCTTTGTTATACAGCAGGGTGATGTGATTAGTATGGTCGCTTCTCCTAAACATGCAAAGGATTTCTTTGATAAGATTGGAATCGAGACACATCAGGTGAAGGATTCCATGATTGTGGGCGGTGGTACGATAGCATATTATCTGGCAGAACAGCTTCTTAATATGGGTATAGATGTAAAAATCGTAGAAAAAGATAGAAAACGCTGTGAAGTACTTAGTGAGTTATTACCTAAAGCTGTGATTATTAATGGAGATGCTACTAATCAGGATGTTCTTTTGGAGGAAGGAATATCACATTGCGAATCGTTTGTTTCTTTGACCGGAATTGATGAAGGGAATATTTTTCTTTCTTTATTTGCACAGAATTGTTCAAAAGCTAAGATAGTTACTAAAATTAATAGGATTACGTTTGAAGATATTATTAACAAATTTAATTTGGGAAGTTTGATTTATCCTAAGTTTATTACAGCGGAATATATCATTCGGTATGTACGTGCCATGCAGAATTCCTTGGGAAGCAACAACGTTGAGACATTATATAAATTAATAGAGAATAAAGTTGAAGCATTGGAATTTTTAATTAATGAAGAATCACCGGTTGTAGGAGTTCCGCTCGAGAAATTGAATTTAAAGAAAAATTTACTGATTGCCTGCATTAATCATGGTGGGAAAATCGTGATTCCAAATGGTAAATCTCAGATTACGGTTGGAGATACGGTTATTATTGTTACAATACATAAGGGATTAAATGACATTCAGAGCATATTGGCTGACTAATGGAGGTTACTGATGAATTATTCTATTATTAGATACATTTTAGGATGGGTTCTGAAGTTGGAATCCATGTTTATGATATTACCCTGCATTGTAGCATTAATTTATAAAGAACGCAGTGGATATGCATTTTTTATTATGATGGTACTTTGTTTTATCATTGGAATGCTTGTATCACGTAGAAAACCGAAAAATCAATTGTTTTTTGCCAAGGAAGGGTTTGTTATTGTAGCATTAAGCTGGATTGTTATGAGTATTTTCGGGGCGTTGCCGTTTGTAATTAGTGGTGAGATTCCCAGTTTTACGGATGCACTGTTTGAGACAATATCAGGTTTTACGACAACCGGTGCCAGTATACTTTCTGATGTGGAGGCACTTAGTCATTGTAGTATTTTTTGGAGAAGCTTTACTCATTGGATTGGTGGTATGGGTGTTTTTGTGTTTTTACTGGCGGTATTGCCATTGGCAGGTGGCTATAATATGCATCTTATGAGAGCAGAAAGTCCAGGCCCTTCGGTAGGAAAGTTAGTTCCCAAGGTACGAGACACCGCCAAAATATTATATATTATATATTTTGTCATGACGATTGTAGAGATAGCGATTCTTCTTATTGCTAAAATGCCAGTGTTTGATGCTTTGACAACAGCATTTGGTACAGCAGGAACTGGTGGTTTCGGAATTAAGAATAACAGTATTCAGGGGTATTCGGTTGCAATTCAGATTATCGTGACAGTGTTTATGATTTTATTTGGTGTTAATTTTAATGCTTATTATATGTTTTTACGTAAGGGCAGCAAAAATATATTTAAGATAGAAGAAGTACGCTGGTATTTTATTATAATTTTAGCCAGTGTTGTGATTATTGGTTTTAATATCAGGGATATGTTTGGCAGTTGGTTTTCAGCATTCCAGCAATCAGCATTCCAGGTAGCATCCATTATTACGACAACGGGATATTCTACGGTAGATTTTGATTTGTGGCCCGAATTATCAAAAGGAATTTTACTGATTATCATGTTTATAGGTGCTTGTGCCGGAAGTACAGGTGGCGGTATTAAGGTTTCCAGAATATTGATTTTATTTAAGACAATTAAACAGGAAATGAGTTATTTTATTCATCCAAGAAGTGTAAAAGTAATAAAAATGGATAACAAAGCAGTGGAAAAAGATACAGTACGAGGGGTCAGTACATTTCTTACTACATATGTGGTTATTTTTGGAGTGTCAATCTTATTACTTACATTTGATAATTTAGATATGATTACGAATTTCACAGCAGTAGCAGCCACATTTAATAATATTGGACCAGGATTTGAATTAGTAGGTCCTACAAGAAATTTTTCCATCTTTTCGCCTATGGCAAAGTATGTTTTAATGTTTGATATGCTGGCAGGGCGTTTGGAGTTATATCCTATTTTGATGTTATTTACTCCTTCTGTTTGGAGGAAGAATTAACAAGGCAGAATTTTAGACAGGAAAAGGCATAATGAGTAATAGAAGCAGAATTGAAGAAATGAAAGCAATGAAGCGCCGGCAGGAATTATTTCGTAAACGAGTGAAAAAGTTACTGCCCATAGTGGTGATAGTGTTATGTGTTATTATCTTTATCGTAATAACAGTTGTTATTATAAAAAAAACAAAAGCAGAAAATAACGATATTGTTGAGATACCGACAGTAACTTCCGAAATTCTGACTGAAGAAGACACCTCTGAAGAAGAAAAAGAGGAAATGGTGATTCCAAAGTATAGTGCAGTCAGAACGGATAATACTAAGATATTGGGTGAAGAAGTTGCAAGTGAAAATGCTATTATTATTGATTTAAAGACTAATACAATATGCGGTGAGAAAAAATCGGACAGCAGAATTGTTCCGGCATCCATGACAAAGGTATTAACGGTACTGGTGGCGGCAGAACAGATTGAAAATTTAGATGACAATGTTACAATCACACAGGAAATGATAGATTATTCATTTAAACATGATTGCAGTCCGGCAGGTTTTACGGAAGGAGAAGTAGTTCCCGTAAAAGATTTGTTTTATGGAACGGTACTGCCATCCGGTGGCGAAGCGGCTATAGGACTTGCTATTTACACAGCAGGTTCCGAGGAAGCCTTTGTCAAGTTGATGAACGATAAACTAACAGAACTTGGCTTGGGCGAAACAGCACACTTTACCAATTGTGTAGGTGTATATGATGAAAATCATTATTGTACTGCATATGATATGGCAATGATTATGGAGGCCGCCATATCGAATGACTTTTGCAGGGAGGTATTATCTGCACAGACTTATACCACATCAATTACGCCGGAGCATCCGGAGGGGATATTATTTTCCAATTGGTTTTTGAGACGAATTGAAGATAAAGATTGTGGAGGAGAAGTGATTGGTGACAAAACAGGTTATGTAGTGCAGTCGGGAAATTGTGCAGTAAGTTATGCTGCGGCAGTCGATGGGACGGGGTATATCTGCGTGACAGCCAATGCTTACAGTAATTGGAAATGCATTTATGATCACGTTGCATTATACAAAGAATTCATCTTATAAATCTTGATTTTATGGACAATATAATAGGAAAATGAAGCATGGCATACAAATGTCATGCTTTTTATGTTATAATAAACAAGAAGTTTGCAAAAAAGAAAGAAGGATTTGACGTGGGAAAGGAAAGCAGGCAGAGAAATAAGGGAATTATTTTGATCGTTTGTGCAGGTTTTTTCTTTTCACTTATGACCTTTTTTGTCAAACTTTCAGGCGATTTACCGACGATGCAAAAGGCTTTTTTTCGAAATGCAGTTGCGGTTGTAGTTGCAGGAATTATGCTGATAAAAAGCAAAGAGTCTTTTGCAATAAAAAAAGGCTGTCGATTTTCTATGCTTATGCGTTGTGCATGTGGAACAGCTGGGCTTATCTGTAATTTCTATGCAATAGACCATATTCATATTGCGGATGCCAATATGCTAAATAAGTTATCTCCCTTTTTTGCGATTATTTTTTCGGGATTTATTTTACATGAAAAAGCGAATAAAATCGAATGGAGTGCTGTAATTCTAGCATTTATAGGTGCTTTATTTATTATGAAACCTTCTTTTAATATATCTTTTTTATATGCAGTGATAGGTGTACTTGGAGGTTTGGGAGCTGGTGTGGCATATACTTTTGTCCGTGACATGGGAAAAAAAGGACAAAGTGGAACAGTAATAGTAATATATTTTGCGTTGTTCTCCTGCATTACTATATTTCCTTTTTTAATTGTTCAATATAAACCAATGTCTTTAATTCAGTTTTCTTGTTTGATGTTGGCTGGTGTTGCGGCAACAGGTGGACAGTTCTGTATTACGGCGGCATATACAAAAGCACCGGCAAGAGAGATATCAGTCTTTGATTATACGCAGGTGATTTTTGCTGCGTTGTTAGGAATCCTATTTTTGAGTGAGGTGCCGGATGGATTTAGTGTTTTGGGATATTTCATTATTATAGGGACAGCAATTGCTAAATGGGAGTATAATAGAAGAATAGACGTGAAAAAGGAACAGGTTGTATGAGTGACCAAATACGAAAGAAAAAGACAAATAAGTTAGGAATTATACTTATTTTGGGAATTGCTTTTATAGTGGGCGTAACAGTTACGGTGTGTTTAAGAACACGTCAGCATGAGTATTATTGTGATAAATTTTTATTTCACGCAGATAGTAGAGATATTGATTTGCAGGAACTGCATCCGGATATCATTTCGGTTGTAGAGTTGTTACCGGTAACAAACGAAAAGCTTACCATTGTTTGCAGAGTGGATGAAAGCACCAATCTACTGATGATTTACGATTTTAAGAATAAAGAGTTTGTGTTTGAAGAATACGGAACGCAGTTTGCATGGATTCAGGATGATTATGATAGTGTTTTGTATCTAAAGGATGATGCGGTATATAATTTAAAAAAGGACCTGATTTATCAGGTAAATGATAACGAACACATTTCGGTAATAGAGTATATAGATAAAGATTTTTATGTTACCATTACAGATTCTAATTATGAGAATTTGAATCAGATATATGTGGAATACTAAAAGAAAAAGATTACGGAGCAGTTGAATGACTCACAACAGGGAATATAATCAGGCAAAAATGATACAGTTTTTTCAAAATGGCTGTAAGGCGGCATCACAGCCACTGCAGTTTGGATTGGAATTAGAGCATTTTGTGGTTCATAATGAATCGGGAAGAAGTCTTCCTTATAAAGGGGAACACGGAATAGAAGCATTGATGAATGAACTCAAAATATTATATTCAGATTTCTTTTACGAGCAAGGCTATTTGATTGGCTTATCGCGAAGGGATTTGACTGTTTCACTGGAACCGGCAGCGCAGCTTGAAATCAGCATTACCCCACAGCAGGATATAGAAAAGATAGCAGAGATTTATCAAAAGTTTTATGAAGAAATAATGTCTGTTTTGAAAACGTGGGACTGCAGACTTGTGACATTTGGCTATCAGCCCAAATCAAGAGCGGAGGAATTAGAACTGATTCCTAAAAAAAGATATGAATTTATGAATCAGTATTTTGCAGGTATTGGTGTTTATGGCTGTCAAATGATGAGAGGAACAGCAGCAACACAGGTATCAATTGATTATTATAGTGAAGAAGATTTTGGTAAAAAATATAAAGTAGCTGTAATGTTAACGAATGTTTTTGGCCGGCTTTGCTTAAACACTCCTGCATATGAAGGAGAATTATTGCCTGATAAGTTGTTAGAAGGCGAGGTCCCAAGATTTATTATTTGGAACAGAACGGATAATAAACGCGTGGATATTGCACCATTTCTAAAGGATGGCACAATTGATTTTAAAGGATATACAGATTTTGTAATGCAGGCACCGGTAATTGTAGAACTTCAAGATGAGTCCGAATTTTTTTCAACAAGGACAATTGGGGAAATATGTGACGAGAGAGAATTAAGTGAAGAAGAAATAAAACATGCATTATCAATGGTATTTCCGATGATTCGCTTAAAAAACTATATGGAAATACGTTTGGCTGACAGTATGCCGATAGATTCTGTATTATGTTACATTTTGATTATTAAAGGTTTATTTACGGATATTGATGACACACTTGCTTGTTTGCAGGATGGGGATGAATCAAAAAGCCTGTCAGATTGTATTAATGAATGTCTTGCTATCGTATATAAGCATATCAGTCCGGAGGAAACACAATATGTCATGCAATTTAAGGAGGAATTACAACATGGAACCATCCTTAAAAGAGATAGAGAAGTTATGCAAGAAGGAAATTGAAGATAATTATGAAGCTCATTTAAAAGGTGCACAGATTTCATTAGACTACCTTGAACATTCTACGGCCAAGTATAAGGGCAAAACAATTTATTCTCTTTATATACCCAAGATTTTCAACACGGAAAATACGAAATACTTAAAATATATTGCCGAAACAATGGTTCAAATTATGCGAAAGGTAATTGAGCGATATGTGGAGGATGAAGATTACCGGGAATTATTTGGCTTTTCTTCTCATCTGAAGGATTTAATTTCAAATGTTCCTAAATACGATAATTTACTTCCTGTTGCCAGGGTAGATATTTTTTTAAATGAAGAGGATGGGAGTTTTCAGTTCTGTGAATTTAATACAGATGGTTCGAGTGCAATGAATGAGGACCGAGAACTGTGTAAGGCATTTGAAAAAACGCAATTATATGAGTTTTTAAACAGTCAGTATGAAATGAGTTCTTTTGAATTATTTGATTCGCTGGCAAAGGCTTTTTTTGATATTTACGAGACATATGAATATAAAAAAGAAAATCCCACTGTTGGAATTGTTGATTTTTTAGAACTTGGATGTTCGATGGAAGAATTCGAACAATTTCGTCTGAGCTTCGAAAAGGAAGGGTATCGTGCGAAAATATGCGATATACGGGAATTTACGTTTGATGGACAGCATTTAATTGATAAAGATGGAGATTTTATTGATATTGTCTATCGAAGAGCAGTAACCTCTGATATTTTGGAACATGAAAAACAGATAAAACCGTTTTTAAATGCAGTTATGACGCATAAAGTATGTTGTATGGGGAGTTTTTGTACACAGGTAGCGCATGACAAGTCGTTATTTTATATATTACGACATCCCAAGACAACGGTGTTTTTAACGGAGGAGGAGCGATGTTTTGTAGAAGAACACATTCCGTTTACTGTTGAATTAACCGATAGTACCATCCGTGATTATAAGGTGCTTGAGGAAAAAGAAAAATGGTTAATTAAGCCTAAGAACTCTTATGGCGCAAGAGGTATTTTTGCGGGAGTCAATTTTTCAGGAAAAGACTGGAAAAAGGCAGTTCATGAAAATAGAAATAAGAATTATATTCTACAAAAATTCATAATGCCTTATCAGACAGAAAATATAGATTTTAGAAAAAAGAAACCTGTTTTTACAAAACACAGTAATTTAACAGGACTTTACGTATATAATGGTGTGTTTGCCGGTGTGTATTCCAGGCAGGCGAATCATGAAATAATTTCCAGTGCATATGATGAAAATGACATTGCAACTCTTACATTAAAGGAGAGGCAGTAGTTTAGACATAATAGAGTATAGGGATTGGTAACCGATAACTGAGTAGTAGTTTGGAGGATGAAGTATGTATAAAATCAATGATATCGTAGTGTATGAAAATGGCGGAATTTGTGAAGTGGCAGATATTGGGATCCCTGAATTTATGAATACAGAAGAAGAGTATTACAAATTAAAAGCAGTTGGGCCTAAGGATAACACAATTTACGTAAAGGTAAAAAACGAGCGTACAATGCGTTATACGATTTCCAGGGACGAAGCAGAAAATTACATTCATCAGGTAGAAGATATTGATGCTATTTATAATGAGAATAGTAAAGCCAGAGAAAAAGAGTTTTGTGATATTATTAAAGAGAGAGACTGGATAAGTTGTCTTAAAATGTACAAAGGTCTTATGATGGCAAAAAGCAAAAGACTATCTCAGGGCAAACAGTTAAATGCGAATGATGATCGCTATTTTAATCGAATTGACAAGATTATTTGTGATGAGTTTGCGGTTGCCATGAAGTTAACGGCTACTCAGGTAAGAGAGCTACTTTGCAATGCTTGTACAGCAGAATATTCTATCTGATTTTAAATTGGCAAGATTTCCAATGTAATTGCAACATTTCATGAAAAATAAGGAAAATTCGATAAATCAAGACATTGAGGTCTTGGTTTGTCGAATTTTTTTATATTTACTTGCTGTATTTAGGGCACTTTAAAACATTATATGAATAAAAAAGTGCACCAAAAGAAACCCTTAATGGGCTTCTTTAGGTTAAATGCAACAGGTCATAAAGGGTGTTGCAATTACACTGACATTATTTTTTTATGAGAAATAAGAGAGGGCTTTAAAATAATCTTCTCTGGAGAAATGGATTCCAATCCTAATAGAATAAAGAAATCCTTTGGCAGAGTAGTCATCGCTAGTTCGTATGGTGTTTTTCCATAGATAGATTTTCTTTTAAAACTATTGATATGGTTCATCATTAGTGATATATCTATCTGGCTGTATGATTCAAGAGAAGTTCCCTTTGGAATGATATAACGAATATATTTATGGTTGTTTTCACACTGGCCTTTTTCATCCGACCTATTTGGTTCACAAAAAAACACCTTTGTTCGCTGTCCTCCATAAATGGAACGTTCCATTCCAATTATGTCGGTAAATTCATGACCATTTTCGGTTAAAATCAAAGGAAATACCTTTGCGAAAAGTTGTTTACCAAGAACTTCCTCTATAATATCTAGTTCCTTCACAACACATGATGCGGTATGATACTGCATAATAAAAGCCAACTGCATATGGAATGAAGGAAAATGCAAGGTCAAAAGTGTGGCATTGTCTTCTTTTTTTCCTTCAACACAATCCATTTGGATGGCAGAAACATCATTTTCGGATATGTATGCAAGATAGTCTTTATATAATCTTCCTTCTTTCAGTTTTGAGACAAGTTCATTGTGCATTTTTCTGCTTTTTGAAGAATGCGGCTTTCTCTTAACGGCTTCTCTCAAATCTATCTTTCTTACATCTAATTCTTTTAAGTCAATAAGTCTTCGTAGCGTAGATTCACTGATAGGGAGTTTATCTCCTAAGAGCTGTTTTATATGGTAAGGGGATAACCCATTTTTTATTAATGGGGTTACTAATTCATTAATCAATGATATTTCCTCATAAGTAAGATTAAATCCATTACGACGCCCAATAAGGACTTCCCGGTATTCTTTATTGGCAAGCCCACCACGATAATAAACTTTTCCATAACTGCAATTAGCATTTTTACTGCAACCATTACATACATAGGGTGACTGTTGCAGGTGATCACATAATGCTTTCGTGTAATCGGGACAGTACTTGCTGCATACGTTACATTTATAGCATTTATGAAAACAATTATTACTCGTACATACATTAGTATGTTTACATTCACTTCTTAAAATGCAGTCATTACTGCGTGCATGCTGTACTTGTGTATGGTTCTTGATTTCTCGAAGTATTGTAGAAGGAGAACATTTCAACTCCTTTGCAATGGCTCGAATAGATTGATGGTAATTAAGCATTGTTTCAATTCGAATACGGTCATCTCGAGTTAAGTGTTTACGAGTTATTTTGTTCTTTGCAATTGTTTTTTTCATGGAACTCCTTTCTCCTGTTGAGGGAAAGAAAAAGTGCATCCCGAAGGGTGCACTTAACAAGACCATCAATTTTTCTATTGCATTACACTATCACATTTGGTATAGTGTACATATAAAAGAAAAGATTGAGGGTTTCCCTCGGTAGTGGACACTGATGTAAAAGTTTGACGGCTCATAGCATCGGTGTCTTTTTCTGTTTTACGAACACAAAAGTATGTTCTTATTAAGATTTTATCATATAATAAAATAATGACAATCATTAAAATTAAGGCTATTGGTAACATTGGGAACCAATGTCTTTTTTTTGCGTTAAAAATGTGAGAATTGATATTAAAAATGTGATAAAGTATAGACGAAAAAACGTATTTCATATAAAATAATCCTTATCAACTATACGACTACAGTAGTATAGTTTATTTTCAGAGGGGATTGTATGAAGACAAATTTGCAGCGAATTCGAGAAGAACATAGATATAGTCAACGCCAACTATCAATACTAGCTGATGTGAATCTACGTACAATTCAGGCATATGAACAAAGGAAGAAAAATATTAATCACGCACAGGCAGGTACTTTATTACGGATATCAAAAAAGTTAAAATGTAGCATAGAGGAACTATTAGAACAAGTATAATTTTTTTGTCATAGAAAATAAAATCAAAAGACATTATTTACATTTAGTAAGTGGTGTCTTTTTGTCAAGGTAAATGCAATATTTTATACCGTCAAGGTAAATGCAACGGAAGGGGTTGCATTTAATTTAAAAAATCACCTGATTTTAAATTGTATAACAAAAAGTAAATATAGTATTGACAAAAGAAAATTTACATGTTATTCTTTCTTTTAGAAATCATAAGAATTTTAAAGCTGACCGGGTTATCAAGTCATTTTGAAATGATTTGTAGACGGATCGGCTTTTTTGTTTTTGGTTCAAAATGAAGGAGGTACTGAAATGAACGGTACAGTTAAATGGTTTAACGCACAAAAAGGATACGGATTTATCACAAATGATCAGGGTGGAGAGGATGTTTTCGTACATTTCTCATCAATCGTAACAGACGGTTTTAAGACCCTTGAAGAAGGACAGAAAGTTACATTTGACATTGAGCAGGATCCTAAGGATTCTAAGAAATTAAAAGCTGTTAATGTTTGTGCACAATAGTTTGTTACAATAGTTGATTGTAATAAGCAATGAAGAGACAGGATACGATTTTTCGTATCCTGTTTTTGCGTTCAAAAAACAACTGCAATGTGTGTGATACGATTTTTTTGTTGCTTAAATGATTACAAATGGATATTATAAATATAATGAAGGAAAAAGAAATCGAGGTACATTCTTTGAAAAATAATAATACAAGCAATCAATTAGTTAAAGCGAGTATTTGGGCAATTATAATTATGATTCTTATTACGATAGGAAGTGTCACATATTTAAAGGTCAAAATACATGAAATACAAAAAACGGGCAATGGGCAGGAAAGCGAATATTATGAGCATCATTATGTTATGATTACCGACGACAGGGATTCTTTATTCTGGCAGTCTGTTTATGAGGGCGCAAAAGCAGAGGCAGAAGAAAATGGTAATTATGTCGAATTTTTGGGTACGAATTTAAGCAAGGATTACAGCGAAACGGAATTAATGCAGATTGCTATAAATGAACACGTGGACGGTATTATAATTGAGGCGAATGATAATATTGCGATGAAAAGGCTGATTAGTGAAGCGTCGGCCAAAGGAATACCGGTTGTGACAGCATTAAGTGACAGCAACGAGAGTAAGCGTGTCAGTTATGTGGGAGTTAGCAGTTATAATATTGGAATTGAATATGGTAAACAGGTTTGCCAGATAGCTGAGAAATATTTTGCAAAGCAGTATGAGAAAAAAGAAAATGACAGTATTTTAGATGTTTTGGTATTGATGAATTCAGCATCGAAGGATGCAAGTCAAAATATTGTTTTTTCGGGAATACAGGAAACGGTAGCGGCTGATTCCAAATATAGCGAACGTGTTAATATATATGCACATTCGATTAATACGAATGGAACTTTTGCGGCAGAAGAAGCAATTAGAGATATTTTTATGGAAAAAAATAACACTCCGGATGTCATTATTTGTCTGGATGAATTAAATACAACCTGTGTATATCAGACAGTTGTTGATTATAACAGGGTTGGGGAGATTAATATTATAGGGTATTATCACTCTGATACTATTTTAAAGGCAATAGAGAGAAATGTAATTAAGGCATCCGTGTCCATTGATACAAAACAGATGGGAGAATATTGCATACAGGCTTTGAATGAGTTTAGTGAAACAAATCGTGTAAGTGAGTATTTTTCAGTGGATACATCGGTTATCACCTCCGCTAATGTAAAAAATTTCCAGGAGGATACACAGGATGAAGAATAGATGGAAAACGTTTACGATTCAAAAGAAACTGACACTCACTTTTATTTTGACGACCACTATTATTCTGGTTGTGAATTTCTACTTATATAATAATATTAATTCGCTCGTTAATAATATTGATGCAATTTATATGAGTAATGTCAAATTAAACGAGTTATCTGAGACATTGACATCAGTACAGGAAAGCATGACTGATTACCTGAATACAAAAACTTCTGATGCAATGGAAGAGTACTATCGTAATGAACAGGATTATAATAATCAAATACAGGAATTAAATGACCGTACAACTGGCAATGAACTTCTGCTCATGGAAAAAAATATTCGCAACATGTCAGAGGAATATTTAAAAATGACTGATCAGACGATTGAAGCAAAGCGCGGCAGAAATGTAGAAAAATACAGAATTAATTATGACAGTGCTACACAGATGTACGAATATATCCGAACGTATGTAGATAGTTTAAATAATGAACAGTTTGTAGAAAACTCCAATACATATAAAGAATTTTTCTTATCTGTTTATTATGTAGAGCGGGTTAGTATTGTATTTTTGATTGCCATAGCGGTATGTAATCTGTTGTTGATCAGCTTTTTGACAAGAAATATTACGAGTCCATTACGTGTTCTTGCAGCAACAGCTAATCAGGTTGCGGGAGGTAATTTGGATGTTGAATTGATTTCCATACAGAATCAGGATGAAATCGGTGTTGTGAGTAAAGCCTTTAATAAAATGCTTATTAGTATTCGAGAATATATTGTGAAGCTTACTGACAGTATGGAAAAAGAAAGAAAAATGAAGGAAAAAGAACTCTTAATGGAAACACATTTGAAGGATGCACAGTTAAGATATCTTCAGGCACAGATTAATCCTCATTTCCTTTTTAATACGTTAAATGCCGGTGCACAACTTGCGATGATGGAAGGTGCAGACCGTACCTATGAATATGTTCAGAATATGGCAGATTTTTTTCGTTATAATGTTCAGAAAAATAATAAGACAGTTACAATACGAGAAGAGATTAATCTGGTAGATAATTATATTTACATTTTAAATGTTCGTTTTTCGGGGGAAATACATTTTAAGAAAAATATAGATGAATCACTGTTGCGATATCCAATTCCCTGTATGATTTTACAGCCGATTGTGGAAAATTCGGTTAATTACGGAATTCGTGATATTCCGTGGGAAGGTGTAATTGAATTATCCGTATTTAGCCGTGATGATTCTGTATGCATCAGTATTCGGGATAATGGAATCGGCATGAGTGAAGAAAAAATTGCCAAAATAATGTCATCACAGTTAAAAACAAGTGATATTTCGGATGATTCAAATGGTATTGGACTTGACAACGTAATCGGAAGATTGAAATTGTTTTATGGTACAGATGATGTTATCAGTATTATAAGTGACGGAGAAGACAGAGGAACGGAAACGATTATATACATTCCGGCAGAAGAAAGGGTATATGACGATGTATAAGATTATGTTAGCAGATGATGAAGGTATTGTGATTGATTCATTAAAATTTATTATTGAAAAAGAATTTGGTGATACTTGCATTATTGATTCGGCAAAAACAGGAAGAAGTGTAATTGAATTGGCAGAGCATTTTCGCCCGGACATTGTCTTTATGGATATTCAGATGCCCGGTATCAATGGTATTGATGCAATGAAGGAAATCAGAGAAGGTAATAAAAATACTATTTTTATTGTCATCAGTGCATATGATAAATTCGACTATGCAAAAGAAGCAATTAGTCTTGGAGTATTAGAATATTTAAATAAGCCGATAGAGCGTAATAATATTATTCGTGTTTTAAAACGTGCAATGACGCAGATTGATTCCGAGCGTGAAAAAAGAAGTAATGATCTTCTTATTAAAGAAAAAATGGAATCAGTTGTTCCCATTATAGAGAATGGCTTTTTATATAATGTATTATTTCAGGAGAATTTTGAAGAGGATATAGAGAATTACAAAAATTTATTAGGCATTACTGAAAAATATGGGTTCGTTATTGTATTGGTATGTGGGGAGAGTCAGGAAGGTAATCATATGACCAATGCCGTAGGTACCAGCGTCAGAATTCAGAATTTTTATCAAGAAATAAGAGAACTGGTAAGCGAATATTATCATGATGTTATTATGGGTTCTGTAATGGCAAATAAAATTGCGCTGTTTGTTCCAAGTAAAACTGACAAAATGGATTATACAGAACGAATTCAGATTATCAATAAATCAAGAGAACTATGTAGAAAACTGCAGTTTAGAACGGATGCTGCATTTCGTATTGGTATCGGCGCGACATGTTTGATTGCAGATGCAATTGTTTCCTATAATGAAGCATTAAACGCATTAGTGGATACAACGGGCAGTGTTGCCCATGTAGATGATGTAGGTATTGGATGTGAGTATGAGGAGAATTATCCGGTTGAACTGGAGAAGAGATTATTTGAGCGAATTGAAAAGGGAGATATGAATGAAGCAGTTCCGCTTGCCAATCAGTTTTTTGACTGGATGGAGGAAAATTATCCGGACTGTATAATGGATATCAGACTTAAAGCATTGGAATTTATTCTGTGGGCAGAACATCTTGCTTATGATAAGGGTGGTTATGTATATCAGTTCCGTTCAAGAAAAGACTATCTTCCTACTATATTAGAATATACACAGTTAAGTGATCTGCGTTTCTGGTTTGTGAACAAAATATCAGATGCTGCAAGAAAGGTTGCTGCTAAAAAAGAAGGCAGGACTTCCAACGGAATTATTGACCGTGCAAAGGACTTCATTAATCATAATTATCATCGTGAAATTTCGCTTGATGATGTTTCTCAGGATGTTAATATCAGTCCCTACTATTTCAGTAAAGTGTTCAAAGATGAGACAGGAGAGAATTTCATCGAATATTTGACTAATATCCGAATGAACCAGGCGAAGCAGTTATTACAGAATACCAACAAGAGTATGAAGGAAATTGGTTGTGAAGTAGGATATATGGATCCGAATTATTTTAGCCGAATCTTTAAAAAAACTACCGGCTTTACTCCAACTGAGTTCAAAGAAGGAAAGGGAGACAAATAATGAAAAGATGTCTGCTATTTATTTTAATTATGGCAATTACGTTGTCAGGATGTAATGGTATCAGAACACAAACGGAAGATAAGGTTGAAACGCAAGAAGATAAACTTCAGATAGGTTTGAGCTTTGATTCTTTTGTAATAGAAAGATGGCAGAGAGACCGGGATGTATTTGTATCGACTGCAAAAAAATATGGAGCAGAAGTAAATGTACAAAATGCAAATGGTGATTTGGAAGAGCAGATTTCGCAACTGGAATATTTAATTAATAAAAAAATGGATGTAATCGTAATTGTGTGCGTGGATTCCGATAGATTGAGTGATACGGTAAAAAAAGCAAAGGATGCCGGAATTAAAGTAATAGCATATGACCGTATGATAAATAACGCAGACGTTGATGTGTATATCTCTTTTGATAATGAAAAAGTCGGTGAGTTAATGGCCAATTCATTGATTGTTCCGGGAGAAAAAACAGAAAAAGTATTAATGCTATGTGGTCCTCTTTCTGATAATAATGTAGTTTTGGTAGAAAAAGGATTCCGTAAGGTAATGGAAGAAAATGATATAGCGATTATTGATACAATGTATGCAGATGGATGGAAAGCGGAACTTGCAGCTTCTTATATATATGAAAATATGGATAAGGTAATGCAGGCAGATGGTATCATGTGTGGAAATGATAATATTGCGACTACCGTTTTACGTGCTTTATCTGAAAAACAGTTGGCGGGTAAGATTAATATTGTAGGACAGGATGCAGATTTAGAAGCCTGTCAGAGAATTGTAGAAGGAACACAGCGGATGACGGTATTTAAACCGGTTGAAAAATTAGCGCAGACATCAGCAGAATATGCAGTTAAACTTGCTAAAGGAGAAACACTTAGCGGATTAGAAGTTGTTGAAAACGGAGAATATACGATTCCCTATCTTTTATTAGAACCTATTGCGGTTAAAAAAGAAAATATGGACGAAATTATTATTTCAAGTGGATTCCATTTACGCGAGGATGTTTATCTGAATGTGCCGCAATAATGGCTTTCATTAAAAATATGATTAAATCAACAGGATATTTTTAATAATTTGCTAGCACAAAAACGAAAATGTGCTAGATGGATATAATATATAAAAAATAAGGTTCTTGAAAAAGTGAAGAATCTCGTAAACCAATCCTATTTCCTTTGTGGTATATTCTCATTGTAGCGAAGTGCTACAAGAAAATTATATTAAGGGAGGTATTTTCGGAAATGAAAAGAAAAGTACTCAGTGCATTACTCAGTGTAGCAATGGTAGCAACTCTTTTAGTCGGATGCGGAACCGCTAAAACAGAAGAAGCAGTTGCAGAAACTCCAGCAGCAGAAGCAGAAGCTCCTGCAGAATCAGAAGCAGCAGCTCCAGAAGCTGACGCAGCAAGTGGATTAGTTGGTGTTGCAATGCCTACAAAAGATTTACAGCGTTGGAATCAGGATGGTTCAAACATGGAAGCTGAATTAATCGCAGCAGGCTATGAAGTAGATCTTCAGTACGCAAGCAATGATATCCAGACACAGGTTTCTCAGATTGAGAACATGATTTCTAATGGATGCCAGTTATTAGTTATCGCATCTATCGATGGAGATTCTTTAGGAACCGTTCTTGCACAGGCTAAAGAAGCTAACATTCCTGTAATCGCTTATGACCGTTTGATCATGAACTCAGATGCTGTTACATATTATGCAACATTTGATAACTACATGGTTGGTACAAAACAGGGCGAATACATTGTTGACGCTTTAGACCTTGATAATGCAGAAGGACCATTTAACCTTGAAATCTTTACTGGTGACCCAGGTGATAACAATGCTAAATTCTTCTACGGCGGAGCTATGGATGTTCTTCAGAAATACATTGATGAAGGCAAACTTGTTGTTCAGTCAGGTCAGGTAGATTTCGCAACTGTTGCAACAGCAGCATGGGATTCAGCTAACGCTCAGTCCAGAATGGAAAACATCATTTCTTCTTACTATGCTGATGGAGCAAAATTAGACGTAATTCTTTGCTCAAACGATTCTACAGCATTTGGTGTTGAGAACGCATTAGAAGCAAACTACACAGGTGATTGGCCAGTAATTACTGGACAGGATTGTGATATTGCAAATGTTAAAAACATGATCGCTGGAAAACAGTCTATGTCAATCTTCAAAGATACTAGAACATTAGCTACACAGGTTGTATCAATGGTAGACGCTATCATGAAGGGTGGAGAAGCACCTGTTAATGATACTGAAAGTTATGATAACGGAACAGGTATCATTCCTTCATACCTTTGCGAGCCTGTATTCGCAGATGTAAATAACTACAAAGAAATATTAATTGATTCTGGTTATTATAAAGAAGAAGATTTACAGTAATAAGTTTCAACTTATTGTAATAGCAGGTGGGAAACTTCCCACCTGCTTTATTACAGAAAATATCAGAAGTATATGACATGAAAATCAGAAACGGATAAATTATTATCTGTAAAAATATTGGAGGGATACAATTGGCGAACATAATATTAGAAATGAAAAATATTACCAAAATTTTCCCGGGCGTTAAAGCACTTGATAATGTAAATCTTAAGGTTGAAGAGGGAGAGATTCACGCTTTAGTAGGTGAAAATGGCGCCGGTAAATCCACACTGATGAATGTTTTAAGCGGTATCTATCCACATGGAACCTATGAGGGTGACATTATATATAAAGGTGAGATCTGTAAATTCAATCAGATTAAAGATAGTGAAGAAAAAGGGATTGTTATTATTCATCAGGAATTAGCTCTGGTTCCTTATATGACAATTGGAGAGAATATGTTCCTTGGAAATGAAAAAGGACATAAATTTGCTATTAACTGGGAAGAAACATATGGAAAAGCAGACGAATATTTAAAAACAGTAGGATTAAAAGAATCGTCCAGAACTTTGATCAAAGACATTGGTGTTGGCAAACAGCAGCTTGTTGAAATTGCAAAGGCACTGGCAAAAAATGCAAAGCTTCTTATTTTAGATGAGCCGACAGCATCCTTGAATGAATCCGATTCAAAAGCATTATTGGATTTGCTGTTACAGTTTAAAAAAGAAGGTATGACTTCGATAATAATATCTCATAAATTGAATGAGATTTCTTATGTAGCAGATAGAATTACAGTTATTCGAGATGGTAGTACAATTGAGACATTAGACAAAAATGTGGATGATGTTTCAGAAGCACGAATCATCAAAGGAATGGTTGGCAGGGATTTAACAGACCGTTTCCCGAAACGTAGTGAAAAGCATATTGGCGAGGTATGCATGGAAGTAAAAGACTGGAATGTATATCATCCACTTTATACAGAGAGAAAAGTTGTTGATCATGTTAACATGGTTGTTAAAAAAGGAGAGGTTGTTGGTATCTCAGGACTTATGGGAGCAGGCAGAACTGAACTTGCAATGAGTATCTTTGGTAAGAGTTATGGAACCAATATTTCAGGACAGTTATTATTAAATGGAAAAGAAGTAAAATTAAATAAAGTTAAAGATGCAATTGACCATAAGATAGCTTATGTTACAGAAGACAGAAAAGGTAATGGATTGATTTTATCGAATCCTATTTCAATTAACACCACAATGGCTAATTTAGGAGCAGTCAGCAAACATGGAGTTATTGATAAGGATAAAGAATATGGTGTAGCAGTTGAATACAAAGAAAAACTGAGAACCAAATGTCCAACCGTTCTTCAGAATGTAGGTAACTTAAGCGGTGGTAACATGCAGAAAGTTCTATTAGGTAAATGGATGTTTGCAGATGCAGATGTCATGATTTTGGATGAACCGACAAGAGGTATTGACGTCGGAGCAAAATATGAGATTTATTGTATTATAAACCAGTTAGTGGCTGAAGGAAAATCAGTCGTAATGATATCATCCGAATTACCGGAAATTCTTGGAATGTGTGATCGTATTTATGTTATGAACGAAGGAAAGATGGTCGGAGAATTATCAGACACAGAAGCTTCACAGGAAAAAATAATGTCACTAATATTACAATCAAGTAATAGCAGGGGGGAGTAAACAATGAATATGACAAAATTTAAAAGCGGCGTTAGAAAATATACTATGATTATTGTTTTAATTTTAGTTACCTTATTCTTTGCATGGCAGACAGATGGTAAAATCTTACTGCCACAGAACGTTAGTAACTTAATTGCACAGAACGCCTATGTATTTGTATTAGCAACCGGTATGTTACTTTGTATCTTAACCGGTGGTAACATCGACTTGTCAGTTGGTTCTGTTGTATGTTTTGCCGGAGCAGTAGGTGCAACAGCAATGGAATCATTTGGAGTAAATATTTATGTATCTATCGCAATCATGCTTCTGATTGGTATTGCAATTGGAGCTTGGCAGGGATTCTGGATTGCATTTGTAAGGGTTCCACCCTTTATTACAACACTTGCAGGTATGCTTATCTTTAGAGGTTTATCCAATGTTGTATTAAATGGACAGACAGTATCCTTAAAATCAGAAACTTTTATCAAGATATTCGGTGGTGGCGCAGACTGCTACATACCTGCAATGTTCATGATTGGTGGATTAAACGGAATTAGTATTTTAGTTGGTATAATCGCTTGTGTATTGTATGTATTACTGCAATTTAAGAGCCGTATGAGCAAGATTAAAAAAGGATATGAAACAGAACGTGCAACATCTATGATTATTCGTATGGTTTTGATTTGTATCGTAATTATGGCATTCACAATCAGAATTGCTCAATACAGAGGTATTCCTACCGCATTAATCTGGGTAGTAGTAGTAGTTCTTGTTTATGGATACATTACATCTAATACTACAACAGGTAGATATTTCTACGCTGTAGGTGGTAATGAAAAAGCAACTGAATTATCAGGTATCAGTACAAACAAAGTATATTTCTTAGCATATTTAAATATGGGATTCTTATCAGCTTTAGCTGGTATGTTGACAATCGCTCGTATGACATCTGCACAGCCTACTTACGGACAGAACTATGAAATGGATGCCATTGGCTCATGTTTCATCGGTGGTGCTTCCGCATACGGTGGAGTTGGTACAGTTCCTGGTGTTATCATTGGTGCGGTACTGATGGGTGTTATCAACCTTGGTATGTCAATCATGGGTGTTGATGCCAACTATCAGAAAGTAGTTAAAGGTCTTGTATTACTTGGCGCTGTAGTTTTTGATGTATTAAACAAAAAAGATAATAAATAATTAGCAGAGATATAGGATGATAATGGAGCAGGGATGTAAGCTTTATGCCCTTGCTCCTATTTTTTAAACTGTGGGAGGGTTTAACAATGAAACAAAAGAAGAATAAGAACCTTCGAAAGAAAAGTATAGGAATTAAAATCTGTATTCCTATTTCAATTGTTCTTGTTGTTTCGTTCGTGATAGTTGCATTGTTGTCAGCAATGCTTAATCAGATTGAGGATATTAATAGTGCAATGGTAAATGAACAAGTTAAGGAAATAGAGGAAATATCAGTAATTTCCAGTGACTTTTCAACCATTAATGGTAAAATACTTACACATGTGTTGCAGACAAATACAGCACAGATGGATATTTTAGAAAAAGATATAACTGAAAGAATGACGGCCTTGGATGAAAAAATCAATGAGTTTGATCAGAAATTATCGGCAGATGATGAACGAAGAACTGATTTTGATTCATTTAAAGCTGATTATGAAAAATACAAAAAAACTTCAGCGAGTATGCTGAATACGAGTAAAACAGATAAAATGCAGGCATCAGTATCGGCATCTTCTAATTTTGGATTATTTTCCGAACATATGAAGGTTTATATAGATAATATGATAGAGAAAACAGATGAGGAATTAGTACTTGCAAAAGAAAGATGCAATGCATATGCATCCTATATTCCTTATATAACAGGTATAGCATCTATATTGTTAATTGTTTTAGCAATTATTATATTTTTTGTTATTACTAAGTCGGTTATTCTACCGATTAAAAGAACAACAAAGAAAATTAATGGCATTATTAAAGATGTTGAAGATGGTAATGGTGATTTGACAACGAGAATTACTGTGCCATCAAGGGACGAAATAGGACAATTAGTAATTGGTGTTAATAAATTTATGGATATGATACAGGCATTGATTGGCAACATCAGTGTATCCTGTGAAAAGTTATCAGATGCACAGAAGAACGTTAGTGTTAATGTTGATAGTGCCAGAAGTGATACAGAAGATATTTCATCTACAATGGAAGAGTTATCTGCCAGTATGCAGGAGGTTACGTCAACAGTATCACTTGTTAATGAAGAAACAAAAGAATTGGGAACTTCTGTAATCGAAATTACCAAACAGGCAGAACATGGCAATCAATATGCAGATGAAATTAGAGTAAAAGCTCAGAAAATTGATAAAACTGCCAAGGAAAGCAAAAAAGAAGTAACACAGATAGTCACCAATTTTGATAGTACAGTCACAAGATCTGTTGAAAAAGGTGAAAAGATAAAAACAATTGAAAAGTTAACGGAAGAAATTTTAGGTATTTCTTCGCAGACTAATCTTTTGGCACTTAATGCTTCTATTGAGGCAGCAAGAGCAGGAGAAGCAGGAAAAGGTTTTGCTGTTGTAGCAGATGAAATTAGAGGTTTGGCAGATCATTCCAAACAGACGGCAAATCATATTCAGCAAATCAATTTAGAAGTAATAGAAAGTGTAAGTGAACTTGCAGAAAATTCCATGAGTCTTTTAAAATTCGTAAATACAAGAATTTTACCGGATTATGATGTGCTTGAAAATACAGGAAAAGAATTTTTAGAGGCATCTAATAATGTAAAAGATTTAATGGATAATTTCATGAAATCGACAGTAAAATTATATGGAGTAATGGAACATGTAAATCAGGCAAATGAAGGAACTGCCGGAACCATTACAAGTAGTACGCAGGCTATCATGGGTGTTGTAGAAAATACCGGAGAACTGGCAAAAGAGATGGAAAGTGTATTGGAAGCATCAGGACATGTAAATGATGTAATACAGAGTCTCATGAATGAGATTAATACATATAGCCATTAAAAATGATATTTCAATCCATAAGAAATATATAAATCCCTTTTTTGAAAATGATGATGCAAAGAGACTGTATTTTACAGTCTCTTTGTGTTTTGCTTATTTATTGTGATTAAGTATAAATTTATACATTTTTTGTATTATCAAAGATATATTATGACGTTTTTTAGTATTATAATTATAAAAATATGCAAAATGCGGTAAAATATAAAAATACTATTGAAAAAAGATACGTGAGGAAGGGACTAAATTATGGGTAACGCAAAAAATGGATTAATAATACAAAATGAAAAAGAGGCAAATCTATTTGTAGCGAAGGTAATGCGAATCAGTGCAGTTGTATTTACACTGGTATTAATTTTAAATATTGTAGGAATTTTTATTATTGAAATGGATGCAATGATTATAGCTTATGTGTCCGGAATATTGTTATTGTTTATTCCCACATTAATTACCAATATTCTCAAGAAAGAAAGTCCGGTTAATAAGTACATATACGTAACAATTGCAGTATTATTTGTTTCGATTTTAATAGTAACCTTGAACTGGCATGCAATTATCATGTTTATTTTTGCAATTGGAATTGCCAGTATGTATTTTTCCAAAGGTGTTAATCGATATGCAGCAATGTTATCCATTGTATGTTTTTCTATAGCACAATACATTGCATTTGTGACAGGCTTTACTCCTGATGCGAATGAACAGACTCTATATCGTACAATTGTATTTTGCATTATACCAAGAGCTATGTGTTTATTTGCAGTTTCAGAAATCTTTTTAAACTTAAACAGAAGAACAACAAATATGTTACAGAATTTAAAGAATGCTGATGAACAGGCAAGAATGGTAGAACAGATTCAGCAGATGCAGAATAATGCAAAAGAGGTTTCAAGTACACTTAGTGATGCACAGAGGTTGCAGAGAACTCAGCTAACCGTAACCGTAATATCTCATTAAGTACTTCACAGGTAGCAACAGGTTCAAGTGAAACTGTTGCACAGATTAATGAAGTGGAAAACAATATTAAAAATATATCGGAGAATCTTACGAAACTTGCTAATAGTACAGATGAAATTGCCAATATTTCCAATAATGTAAAGGAATTAACACAGGGTAATACCAAAAATATGACACTCGTTATGTCTGAATTTGAGAAAATCAGTACATCTACGAATGATACAAAAGAAATTATTCATGGATTAGAAGATAAATCACAAGAAATTATGACAATTATACAGGTTATTACAAGTATTTCTTCGCAGACGAATCTTCTTGCTTTTAACGCATCAATTGAATCAGCCAGGGCAGGAGAAGCCGGAAAGGGATTTGCTGTTGTTGCAGAAGAAATACGTAAACTGGCAGAACAGACAAAGGATGCAGTTGGTGATATCAGCAAGATTATTGAGGAAGTAGTTGCTAAGACCATGGAAGCAGTTAATTCCATGGAAGAAAATTCAAATCTGGTAGTTTCAGGTATGGATTATGTGAAGACAGCGGAAGCATCTACTATTCAGGTAACAAATGCATCAGATGAAATGAGTGGAAAAATAGAACAGATAGACAGCGCTACCAAAGAGGTTGCAAGTAATTCAGAAACAATTGTAGAGATTGTAGGCAATATTGAAGAAATCAGCACGAAAAATCTTGATGATTTACGTATTGTATCAGAAGCGGGAGAACGTGGTTTACAGGATATGGAACGTTTGAATGCATTAGTTGAGAGTATTCGCAATATGTCTGCAGAATTAGCTTCTGTAGTCAATCATGAATAAATAGATTTACTTTTACGAATTTGAATTATTGTATAAAGAAAAACGGGTTGAATATACAACCCGTTTTTTATGCGGGAAAAAAGAAAAACTATTTTTTTGTAATAATTGTTGTGGGAATTATTCATAAGAAGGTATAATGGGATTAAGAAAAAACTAAGATTCTTGTAATAAATAATTTGTTATTATTCGATATGATTAGAATATAAGAAAAGTTAACATGAGCAATTCATTCATGGAGGAGTATATATGCGGGAACTTAAAAACAAAGAGCTGATAGCCGGATTAATTATTTTAATATTGTTGTCAATTACGGCTATGGTTTTGATTGTTAAAAAAGAAGTAAAAAAATCGCCTGATAAAAAGGCGCAGGTAATAGAAAATGTGACAGAAGTTTCGTCTGAAGATTCAGTACAGAAGAATACAGAAGAGAAAAGTACGGTAGAGAATGATACGCAAACGAGTACGGAGGCTTCTGATAGCATTTCAAAAAAGAATAATAATAAGATGCAGAATGCTCAAACAGGAGAAAAATATGTTCCTGCGGTTATGAAGGAGTATAAAGGTGAGACATGGCAGTTAGAAGAATTATATAACTACTGGGATCAATATCAATTAAATGCTGTTGAAGATTTAATTCGTCTTGAAAGAGTCAGAACAATTACGGATGAACTCAAAGGCACTAATAATTTTTATTATTATGGTTCAACAGATAAGAATGGCAAACCGGACGGAAAGGGTCTGGCTGTATATGCTAATAATGCGTATTACTGCGGAGAATGGAAGGCTGGACTTCGAAGCGGAGAAGGTATGTGGCTTCAGATATATCCAGATAAAGCAGCAACCATTAACGGAGTAAAGGGTGTTGTGGAGCATAGTTATAATGGTATGTTTTTAAACGATTATCCGAATGGAACAGGTCAGGAACATTTTGATTATGATATGAGTATTTTAGATAGGGACGACGCATATAATAATGTAATTGGTAATTTTAAAGATGGTTATTATGATGGTGAATTATACATTATGACAATTAATAGAAGAAACAGTACAACAGATTGGAATGCAGATGCCAAAAAAGGTGTATATTTAAAATTGGAGGATGTTTCAATCAGTGCATCAGGAGATGAAGCAGTTTGGGAAAATGAAGAGGAAGATGGCTTGGATCAGGAAGACTTTCTTTGGATGCATCCGTCAAAAAATGGTAATTTCGGTATTTATGGATTAAAGAAATAAATATTGGGGAAAAAATAAAATATAAGAGTTTAAAGGAGGATTTTCATGGAACATATTACAGACTATTTAAAAAAATATGGTAATATTTCATTTAAGGAAAAAGCCTTCAATGATGTAGATGCTCTAATATTAGCACAGTTTTCTTATTTGAAATTTGATAACTTGGTTCCAAAGTTGACAGATCAAAAGGAAGCTATATCTTTGCTTGAAATGAAAGCTACAATGGACGAAAAAATATTTTATTCAGATGAACGTTATGAAAAAGATAATCGTAGTTTGTTTGAAGGAATGATAGGTGGCAGAAGATTTCAAAATATGTGTTGTAACTTTTATGCAGATATTATAGATGAAACAGTTGAAACTCAATTTTCGGCAATTACGTGTTATCCGGAGAATTCTATTCCTGTTGTGGTTTATCGGGGAACGGATGAAAATATTGTCGGCTGGAAAGAAGATTTTAATATGGCGTTTCGCAAGCCTGTTGCAGGTCAGCGACTGGCTGTTTTGTATATGAATCAGGTTGGCTTACGAGTGACGGATGAATTTGTAGTTTGCGGTCATTCCAAAGGAGGCAATTTTGCAGTATATGCTTCTATGAATGCCATGGATTCCATACAAGAAAGAATTCATACTATTTACAGTTTTGATGGACCGGGATTTAGACCGGAAGTGCTTCAAAGCGAAGACTATAATAAAATCGAAAAGCGTGTTAAAAAACTGATTCCGCATTCTTCTTTAGTCGGTATGATATTAGAAAATCATGAGAATTACAGAGTGGTTGAAAGTTCTACACTCGGAGTATTGCAGCATAATCCGTATACATGGCTTTTGAATGGAGACGAGTTTAAATGGACGAATGACATTTATAAAGGTACCAAATTTATGAATCATACTATGAATGAATGGATTCTTAGTTTAAATGATGATGAATTAAATACCTTTATTTCTACTCTTTTTACGATATTTGATGGTGCAGAGGCCAAAACGACAATTGAAGTAGGGAATGATTGGAAAAAAAGTGTGCCTGGAATCATTATGGCAATGAAGAATGTAGATGATGATACCAAGGAAGAAATTCAGAAAATTTTGATGCAGTTTTTTGAAATTTTAACTGAAAATATGAAGCACAATAAGATTAAGAAGAAAAAAATATTAAAAAAAGAGTTTGGAGTCGAATAAAAGAGATTAAGGTTCTTGTAAAAAATGTCGATAAGTAGTAATATAGAGATATAAATAGGTCAAAAGTCACAAACTATTGGAATGGATTCCGGTAGTTAATTTCAAGGGAGTGAAGCTCCTGCTTATGGTGTGATGATAATTCATTACATGGATAGGAGGCTATATGGGTATTAATATTACAGAGAAAACAGATTATAGTTATTTGTTTAATAGTTTGAATTCCTCTAATAGCGGTAATAATGCTTTTTCGGGATTGAATATATCTGATTATGCGAGTATCAAAAATGGAAGTTACGGTAAACTTTTAAAAGCATATTATGCAAAACAGGATGCGGATTCTACTACGACAACAAAAAAGACTGACAATAAGACAAATGATACTGAAGTTAAAAAATTGACGACTGTACAGACTAATGCGACAGCACTTCAAGATTCAGCATCCAAATTGATTAATAAAGGTAATGATTCTTTATTTAGAGAAAAAGAATTAACGACAGAAAATAGTGATGGTACTACGACTACAACAACAGGGTATGACAAAGATGCTATTTACAGTGCAGTTAGTGATTTTACAACTAAGTACAATGCATTTATTAAAGCAGCTGACGATACATCATCAAGTTCTGTGGAGAGACAAAATAATAATTTAACAAGCCTTGTATCAAGTAATAAGACTTCATTGAATAATGTGGGAATTACTATTAATGAAGACAATACACTCAAAATAGATGAGACCGAATTTAAGGCAGCTGATATGACTAAGGTTAAAAGTTTATTTAATGGCAATACATCTTTTGCATATTCAGTAGCTACCAAGGTATCTTTAATTGGAACGAATGCAGCAAGCGAAGCTAATACAGCGAAGAATTACACGAGCACCGGTAATTATACAGATACATATTCAGTCGGAAACCTTTTAAATAGTATAGTATAAAAAAAGAAGCCTTAGGGCTTCTTTTTTTATACGCAGGAAGAAGGGAAAGTCCCTTTTCCTAAACGCAAAAAAAGAAACCCTTAAAAGGTTTCTTTTTATGCAGGAAAAGGGACTTGAACCCTCATGATATTGCTATCACACGGACCTGAACCGTGCGCGTCTGCCATTCCGCCATTCCTGCAAGCGAATTTAATTTTATCTTTTTTTTGAGGGAATGTCAAGAGCGAATCAAACTCAAACGAATAATAATAGTTACATATAACATATCTAATTTTTGAAGAGAATTTTTGGGATTTTTTGTTGACTTTAGAAATGTAACATGATAATATATTTTTTGCAGTGCTAAACTGACATGCGGAAGTGCTGGAATTGGCAGACAGGCATGACTAAGGATCATGTTCGCCTAGCGAGTGAGGGTTCAAGTCCCTTCTTCCGCATAAAAAAAGAAGTCGACAGACTTCTTTTTTTTATTGTATTTAGAAATGCAAGCGACGTCGAACTGCGTTGCGTAGTCCTTTTTTGGACAGTACCGTAATCAGCATAATAGAAATAATTCCACCTGCAGTAAGTACAACGGCAGACCAGGTGAGACGCATTGGTAAATCATTGAAGCGACGAATCAACAATTCTATTCCGATACAAAGGGATGGAATTTCCAAAAAGATATAGAGTGCAGTAGCAAGGAAAGACTGCGATATTTTACGGTATAAGAAAGCAAAAACAATTGCCAGAATTGTAACCATTGCCGTTATGGGAAGAGCAACCTGGGTGAGCCATCGGGTGCTTGAAGTTACGAACGATATCATATATAGATATGCGGCAACAGCAACGCCATCAAATAAAAGGTAAGCATAAATCACCATTTTAGTATAAATTACGGTTGGCAGTGCAAATACCCAAATAAGGATACAGACACCAATAATAAGCAATGACCATAAAAAGCCACGAAAAACAAAAGCATTTAACAAACCACAGCTGATAGCAGTAGCGGAAAGAACAATGGTTAAAAGCAATCCCCAATCCTTACGTAATACTTTTTCGGGTTGTCCGGATTCTTTTGCAAATGGAGAAAAGAAAGTATCTTTTGTAAGTTCCATTGGATTGACAACGGGGGTATTACAAAGTGGACATTTATTCAAAGAAGGATCAAGTTTCACTCCACAATTAACACAATATGACATAACAGCCTCCTATTCGCGATTTGATTCAATCGTAACATGTATTCCGTCTTCAACCAGTTTACGGAAAAAATATCGTTCAACATCAGATTCCACAATACAGCTGGCAAAATTAATGGTAAGTGTATCTTCAAAACTAATAATGGCACAATTGGTTCGGGGAGAATACGGAACTCCCATATATATATCAAAACGTTCAATGTATTGTTTCATATCATCAGGAACTTTTAATACGCCCATGTTAGTCAAGCCGGCAGAAGAATTTTTGTCCTGAACATTCGTATAAAAGGTGCGGACAATAAAATCTTTTAAAAAGAGAGGGGTAATACGGGAAATAGGGTTACGCTGTGCAGCGGCATTAGTAGTAATATCACCTCTCAAATATTTTTCTTCAATATATAAATGCATGTAATGGTGAACGTGTGTAACAATTTCTTCAAAAGAATAATCGCCAAGTCTTGGATCTACGGAAGGGTAAATCATAGTAATGAAATTACGTAATGTTTCGGACGGAAAGAAACGTCGTAGATTGATTGGCATTGCAAGTTTAACGGGTTTTAACTTTATATGAAATTCTTTTTTTTGCTTTTGTAATAAGGCATATAGTAAAACAGCATTAAAATATTCTGTGATGGTAGCATTGTACTTTTCAGCTACTTTTTTTACTTCTTTTGCGGACATGATTCCATCAATGACATTTAAAGTAAAAGCGGCTTCTTTTGTCCCGCGTACTAAATATGCTTTTTCAGTAGGTCTTGGTGGTTTATATTTTAAATTGGAATATTTCATGTAAGCATCTTCCATTTCACCATTAGTAGGAGTGTCATCTATATTAAGGACTCCATAGCCGGTGGAAATGGTATGACCGCAGAGACGAAGGTAAACAGCAGTAAGGGTGGATAAAAGACACATACCTCCATTGCCATCACCAAGACTGTGGTGAGCTTCAAGGGAAATTCGATTGTGATAATAG
This sequence comes from uncultured Lachnospiraceae bacterium, assembly GCA_964487395.1. GTDB lineage: Bacteria > Bacillota > Clostridia > Lachnospirales > Lachnospiraceae > RGIG8767. The sequence continues at coordinate 34,915 of CAZAQH010000010.1, forward strand.
TAGATACGGATAAGATAACGATTTTCAGTATGAAAAGACATTGGCATACAGAAATTACGAACATCCTTTTGAACAAAAGGACCGGGGCGGTTATTAGGCTCAAAATAACGCCAGAAAAGACCTTTTCGCATAGCAACTTTATAGGTTAGAAATCTTTTTAAAGTAAGGTCAACAGCCCTTTGCAATAACTGAGGATTGATTTCTTCCTTTAAAAGGACAGACAAACGATAAACAGAAGAAAAATCTTTTCGCTGAAGGGTGGGATATACAATGGCAGATAAGTCGAGCTTATACCAAATTGCTTTTTCGGATTGTTTTTTAATCATTTTTTTCATTGAGGTCCCTCGTTATTTATAGTGTATCCCAGATATTTTTATTATAGACAATTCTAAGTGTAAAGGCAAGTAAGTAAGCCTTAATTAGAGAAAGATATCAAAGTCATGCCTTGAGTTTCCGCAAAATGTAATTTTTAAAAAATATAACTTCTCCTAAAGTACC
>CAZAQH010000011.1:0-35257 GCA_964487395.1 uncultured Lachnospiraceae bacterium
TGTACTTGCCTTTTTTTCACACCATTAATAATATAAAATGGTTCAATTGGAGGTTTATATGAGATTAGATAAATATTTAAAGGTATCCCGCCTGATAAAGCGACGTACAATAGCCAACGAAGCATGTGATGCAGGAAGAGTACTGATTAACAATAATCCGGCAAAAGCATCTGCAAATGTAAAAATTGGTGATGTTATTACTATTTTTTTTGGAGATAAAGAAGTTAAGGTAGAAGTTCTAGCAATAGAAGAAACAACAAAAAAAGAAGAGGCAAAAGAATTATTTCGCTATATATAATTGCATATTTATCCCTTCCCTCCAATATAATCTAAGTAGATGATAGGAGGGTTTTTTATGGAAGAATTTGGAACGTCGAAACAGCGTCAGCATAAAATGTCGCTTTCGAATCGAAAAAATTGTAATTTAACTGGCATTGTGGATGTCCTGTCATTTGGTTTAGGCGAAATCCTATTAGAAACAGATCAGGGAATGCTTATGGTCAGAGGAAAAGATATGCATGTTACCAGACTGTCACTGGAAAAAGGAGAGGTTGATATCGATGGAAAAATAGACTCTCTTACTTATTCGGAGAATAGTTCATTTGCAGAAAAAAGTGAATCTTTTATAAGCAAGCTGTTTAAGTAATATGCAGATAACCATTTTAAGTGAGCCAATTAGCCATGAATTGAATTTTCTCATCTATTCGCTTTTTCTGGGGTGTATTATAACCTTTTTATATGATAATTTTCGAATTCTTAGAAGAATTATAAAACATAATACTCTTTTAATCTCTATTGAAGATTTTGTTTTTTGGGTGCTTTTATTGGAATGAGTATATATAAACTTACTCTTGGGAGAATTTATGTAAACTATATGTCTAAAATATTGATTTTTCTAATAAAATGCTTTCTTAAAATCCTTACAATATTATTAAAACCGGTTTTCTGTTTAGAGAAGAAAATGGATAAGAAATGTAAGAAAATAGGCACAAAACTCGTAAGAATTACAAAGATTATGAAAAATAGGTTGACGCAGCAGATAAAAATGATTAAAATTACATTATGTAAACATAGAAAGACACCGTGAAACAGAAGGATATTTAAAATGAAAAAAAGACGCATACGATTACGAAAAAAGAAACAGAATCGTTTTAGCGTGGCATTAGTTGTAATGGTAATACTAATGCTTGTTATTGTGGTATCCGTAAAACAGGTAGAATTAAAAGAAAAACAAAAAGGCTACGCAAAAAGAGAAGAACAGTTAACGGAACAACTTGAAGAAGAAAAAAAACGTGCTGAAGAAATAGATGAATATGAAAAATATACGAAGACGAAAAAATATGCAGAAGAAGTAGCAAAAGAAAAATTAGGACTCGTAAATGAGGATGAAATCATTTTTCAATCAGATGATAATTAGCGAACCATCACAAAAGTGATGGTTCTTTTTGTCTAAAGAATTTAAAGAATATGGTCATCATTTTGACAAAACCCGCAAAAAAAATATTGTATAATCAACCTCTGCCGGATTTTTTAAAAGAAGGAGGATATAATATGAGGGCTAGAGGTATAACGGAAGAATCCATTTATTTATTGGAGTATGAAAAGCAAAAACTAATGACCTGCGCAAAATCATTTGAAGACCTTGCACAAGTATTTGTAACAAATTCACTTGTATCAGACCCGTTTGTATGTGTAAAGGAAGAAGAGGACAAGCCCAAACAGAAAAAAGAGGACAGGCAGACACTTCTTTGGAAAAAGAGATTAATGGAGAACCGCGAATTATTTGCTGATAATTTAAAGGAAATGGCAAGCATCATGGATCACGTTGCCAAAAAAGATGTACGTGTGGTGTGGTATCCTGAAAAAAAGAAACGACAGATTATTCGTTTACTTGAGGATGAAGGATTATTTTTAAAAGATATTTACAATTTAGAAGGACCGGGAGAAAAAGGAAAAGTAGCGGTCTGTGTAAAAAGCAGAAAAGGGACTACATATACCACAACAGAAATGGCGGGATATTTATCGGTATTACTTAACCGACATTTGCAGGCATGTGCAGGAACACATTTTTTTATTACTGATGAATATAATAATTTCTATTTTGAAGAGGAAGCCAGGTTTGCAGTTTTGACAGGATTTGCAAAAGCTGTCAAAAAAACAGAAAAGATTTCAGGAGACAATTATTCTTTTTTTGAAACGGAGAATGGTATTTTTACGGCTATATTGTCGGATGGAATGGGGTCTGGAGAAAAAGCATGTGCAGATAGTGAAACAGTAATAGATATGGCTGAAAAATTTATGGAAGCAGATTTTTCTATAGAGAAAACCGTTCAGATGATTAATGATGTGCTTCTTGCCGCTTCAGAGGATTCCAATATGTCGACACTTGACTTGTGCAGTGTCGATCTTCATACAGGATGCAGCAGCTTTGTTAAAATTGGGAGTGCATGTACTTATATAAAAAGAAAAAATAAAGTAGAAAAAATCCCATCGGTTTCTCTGCCACTGGGAATCTTTCATCAATTAGATGTAACGACACAAATAAGATATTTGACGAGTGGGGATTATATTATTATGCTGTCAGATGGTATTGCTGATTGCCTAAGCCTTGGTGAGGGAGATCTGTTCATTGAAGAACTCATATCAGAAATCATGTATCATAGTCCGGGAGAGATTGCAAACTGTATCATGAAATACGTTATCAGTTTGAACAAAGGAAGAGTTAGGGATGATATGACGGTTTTAGTAATGGGATTCTGGAAAAATAGTTACGAAGATTGATTTTTTACTTTGTATTAGATATAGTTAGGATAGTCAATTACGAAAGAATGTAATCAGCCAGAGGTAAAATGATGATAAAAGCAGTAGAACAATATTTGGAAAAATATAATATGATTTCAAAAGATGATACTGTTGTAGCAGGAGTATCCGGAGGAGCAGACTCCGTTTGCATGTTGCTTTTATTGCATGAATATCAAAAAAAAATTGAGTTTAAGCTTGTAGTTGTACATGTAAATCATCTGATTCGTGCAAATGCCGGAGAAGATGCGGAATATGTACATCAGTTATGTGACAAACTGGGAATTCCATTTTACCTGTATGAGAAAGATGTCTGTGCATTAGCAGAGGAACAAGGTATTTCTACGGAGGAAGCCGGAAGATACGTCAGATATCAAGTCTTTGAGGATACGCTATCTAAATATACGCAAAACGGTAAAATCGCGGTTGCCCATAATCAGAATGACCAGGCAGAGACGATGCTTTTTCATTTATTCAGAGGAACCGGATTAACAGGACTTTCCGGAATTTTGCCGGTAAGAGATAATATCATAAGACCGCTTTTATGTTTGGAACGCAAGCAGATTGAGAAGTATTTAGTGGAACAAAATGTATCCTGGTGTATAGATGCGACAAATGACGAGGATACTTATACAAGAAATAAAATCCGCAACCAGATTCTACCCTACGTAGAAAATGAAATTGTTAGAAATGCGGTTTCACATATTGCAGCTACAGCGGATGAAATGGCACAGATTAGGACATATTTTGAACAACAGACAAAAGCCATTGTACAAGAAATAGTAGAATTTTCACAAGAAGAAGCAATTATTAATGTAGAAGCATTTAATCTTCAGCCGGATATACTGCAAAGACAGATATTACTGTATTGTATGGAGAAACTCACAAAAGGACGAAAAGATATTGCTTCCACGCATATTTTGGCTATACAGGATTTATTTGCGAAATCAGGATGTAAGGAAGTCCATTTACCATATCATTTAGAAGCAGTAAAACAATATGAGACTTTGAGAATTCGAATTAGAAAAACAGAAGAGCTTATTCCTTTTTCTAACGAAGTAAAGATTCCTGGACATCTGCTTTTACCGAATGGAAAAACAGCATATTTCAGTATGTTTGAACATCAAAAAGATGAAAATATTCCCGAAAAAACATATACGAAATGGTTTGATTATGATAAAATATTACATTGTTTAGTGCTAAGAAAACGTCTGACAGGTGATTATCTTACCATTAATAAGAATCTGTCACAGAAAAAATTGAAAGACTATTTCATCCAGGAAAAAATTCCAAAGGATGAAAGAGATAATATTATTGTTCTTGCAGAAAACAGCCATATTTTATGGGTGTTAGGTTATCGAATCAGTGAATACTATAAAATAACAAAAGAAACAAAACGGATTTTACAGGTTATAGTTAAATAAGCTGCAGAACCTTTTGTATGGAAGGAGTATCAAATGGCAGAGAGAGTTCGTGTAATGTTGACGGAAGCGGAAGTGGATCAAAAAATACAGGAAATAGGAGAGCAGATTAGTAAAGACTATGCAGGAAAAAGCGTACATCTTGTTTGTGTTTTAAAGGGTGGCAGTTTCTTCATGTGTGAATTGGCTAAAAGAATAACAGTTCCTGTTTCTCTTGATTTTATGTCAGTATCCAGTTATGGTGGAGAGACAAAATCAAGTGGTGTTGTTAAAATTGTAAAGGATTTAGATGAACCTTTAAAAGATAAGGATGTCATTGTAATAGAGGATATTGTGGATTCCGGAAGAACATTAAGTTATCTTCTTGCCATGTTAAATGACAGAGGTCCTAAAAGTTTAAAACTTTGTACTTTATTGGACAAGCCAGATCGCAGAGTGGTAGATGTTAAAGTAGATTATACCGGATTTGCGATTCCAGATGAATTTGTGGTTGGTTATGGATTAGATTATGATCAGAAATACAGGAATCTCCCATACATTGGAGTAGTAGAGTTTGACTGATAAAACAAAGGAGGTTTTCAATTGACAAAGAGTAGCAAAGGTTTTAACGTATATTTTCTAATTATTTTAGGGGTACTTCTTCTGATGATATGGTTTACATCCCTAAAAACAGCGGACAATTTATATACAAAAGGTGCACTTGCCAAAGATTTGGAAGCAGGTAATGTTACAGAAGTAATTATTCAGCCCAATGCAGAGACACCAACGGGTGTCGTTAATATTGAACTGAAAACAGGACAGCACGAAACATTATATGTTACCGATGTAAAAGAAATACAGGCAATGTTTGATAACTATGATATGGACCCGATTGTCAGAGATGTACCAAGAGAGAGTTGGTTTTTCACATATGTAGTGCCTATTTTAGCAGTTGTTGCAATAGGACTGCTGTTCTTCTTTATTCTTAACGCACAAAATTCAGGTGGTGGCGCCAATGGTAAGATGATGAACTTTGGCAAGAGCCGCGCCCGATTATCAACAGATAATAAAATAACACTAAAAGATGTAGCAGGATTAAAAGAAGAAAAAGAGGATTTGGAGGAAATAATTGATTTTCTGAAACAGCCTTCGAAATATACAAAAGTCGGAGCAAGAATACCAAAGGGTGTATTGCTTGAAGGTGCTCCGGGTACTGGAAAAACATTACTTGCAAAGGCTATTGCCGGCGAAGCAAATGTTCCATTTTTCAGTATTTCAGGTTCAGACTTTGTAGAGATGTTTGTTGGTGTAGGTGCATCGCGAGTAAGAGATTTATTTGCAGATGCGAAAAAAAATGCACCTTGTATAGTTTTTATTGATGAGATTGATGCAGTGGCAAGACGTCGTGGAACCGGTATGGGTGGTGGACATGATGAAAGAGAACAGACACTGAATCAGCTTTTGGTTGAAATGGATGGTTTCGGAGTAAATGAAGGAATCATTGTATTGGCAGCAACGAACCGTGTTGATATTTTAGATCCTGCTATTTTACGTCCGGGACGCTTTGATAGAAAGATTGCAGTTGGCCCACCGGATGTAGGTGGACGAGAGGATATCTTAAAGGTTCATGCAAAGAATAAGCCACTTGCGGATGATGTTGATTTACTTCAGATTGCACAGACAACAGCTGGATTTACAGGAGCTGATCTGGAAAACCTTATGAATGAGGCATCTATTGTAGCAGCAAAAAATAACCGTGCATTTATCACGCAGGATGATATCAAAAAATCCTTCATTAAAGTTGGAATTGGCTCAGAAAAGAGAAGCAGAATTATTTCAGATAAAGAAAAGAAAATTACAGCATACCATGAAGCCGGCCATGCACTTCTTTTCCACTTGTTACCAGATGTTGGACCGGTTTATACCGTTTCTATTATTCCTACCGGACTTGGAGCAGCAGGCTACACCATGCCACTTCCGGAAAAAGATGAAATGTTTATGACAAAAGGAAAAATGATAGAAGATATCATGGTTCTTCTTGGTGGACGTATTGCAGAAGAAATTGTTTTTGATGATATTACCACCGGAGCATCCAATGACATTAAACGTGCCACAAAGGAAGCAAGAAAAATGGTTACAAGATATGGTATGTCAGATAATATTGGTGTTATCAATTATGACGATGATGATGACGAAGTATTTATTGGTCGTGATTTGGCACATACCAGAAGTCATAGTGAATATATAACCGGTGAAATCGATAAAGAAGTAAAAAATATCGTCGATGAGTGTTATCAAAATGCGAAGAAAATGATTATGGAACATAGAACAATACTTGAGAATTGTGCAAATCTTCTTTTAGAAAAGGAAAAAATCAACAGAGAAGAATTCGAAGCATTGTTTGTGTAAAATTCACAAAAATGAGGGAACAAATTTGTAATATTTGTGAATACTTTGTATTTACGAAAAAGTACGAGTTTGCTATTATACTTCTTGTAACCCCCCAATACATTTTGTAGTTTTTTGCTATACCCCATAAGAAAGAAATACCTTCTCAAAAAAGACAGCATTTGGTGCTGTCTTTTTTACTATATACTGATTTCAGGAAGGAAAACAGATATATGAATGAAATTGATATGATGTCAGAGCAGATTAAACTGGGAATGTTTAGCGATACAACCAGGGATTATGTTAGTCCAGTAGAACCATTACCTGATTCAGATGTAGTAATTTACTTTCGTGCAAAGAAACATACCGCACTTCAGGTTTTCTTCGTATGGGGCAAATGTCATGCAAATATGAGATTTTCCGAAAAGAAAAGCAGGAAAGACTCACAGTTTGATTATTATGAAGTGAAGATTCATCTTGGAAAAGAAAAAGTATCCTATTATTTTGATGTTCAGGTGGGAAGTAAAATGTACCAATATGATTTACGTGGTGTTGTTGATAACACCAGTGAAAATTATTGGTTTCAGATTATCCCCGGCTTTTCCACACCTAAATGGGCAAAGGGTGCAGTGTTTTATCAGATATTTGTTGATCGTTTTTACAATGGGGATAAAGAAAATGATGTTTTATCAGGAGAATATAAATACCTCGGTAAACTAAGCAGATATATTGAAGACTGGAATGCTTCTCCTAATGATATAGGTGTTGGCGATTTCTACGGAGGCGATTTAGAAGGAGTTATTCAAAAGCTGGATTACCTGAAAAAACTTGGAGTAGAAGTAATTTATTTTAATCCTCTTTTCCTTTCTCCATCCAATCATAAATATGATATACAGGATTATGACCATATAGATCCTCATTTTGGCAAGATTGTTTATGATAAAGGTGATTTATTACATGATGAATCACAGGATAACATACAGGCATCCCGCTATATTGACCGAGTTACAAATCAAGCCAATTTGGAAGCATCTAATCAATTATTTATAAAGCTTATCAGAATAGCGCATAAAAAAGGAATGAAGGTTATTCTGGATGGTGTGTTTAATCATTGTGGCTCTTTTAATAAATGGATGGACAGTGAAAAAATATATAAACAGGCAGCCGAACAATTACCAGATGCGCAATATGAACTGGGAGCATATATTTCAAAGGATAGCTGGTATAACAACTTTTTCTATTTTACAGAGGATAAATGGCCGGATAATCGTTCATATGAAGGCTGGTGGGGACATGATACACTTCCCAAACTTAATTATGAATCAAAAGAACTTTATGAGGAAATATTACGTATTGCAGGCAAATGGATTATGCCACCATATAATGCAGATGGATGGCGTCTGGATGTAGCAGCAGATTTGGGACGGACAGACGAAAGCAACCATAAGTTTTGGCAGGACTTTCGAAAAAAGATTAAAGAGGTAAATCCGAATGCACTTATTTTAGCAGAACATTATGGAAACCCTTTTCCGTGGCTTCAGGGCAATGAATGGGATTCAGTTATGAACTATGATGCCTTTATGGAACCGGTCACATGGTTTCTTACCGGAATGCAAAAACATAGTGATGAACATAGGGAAGATTTACTTGGAAATACAGAAATGTTTTGGAATGCCATGATGGAATACGGAACAAAATTTACCGCATCATCCCTTTTCACTACCATGAATGAATTATCAAACCATGATCACTCGCGCTTTCTGACACGTACTAATAGAAAAGTAGGAAGAGTCTCTACACTTGGCTCACAGGCAGCACAGGAAGACATTAATAAAGCCATTATGCGTGAAGCCGTCGTAATTCAGATGACATGGCCGGGAGCTCCCACAATTTACTACGGAGATGAAGCCGGTTTATGTGGTTTTACGGATCCTGATAACCGCCGACCTTATCCATGGGGAAAAGAAGATAACAGCCTTATTGAATTTCATAGAAAAGCCATTATGATTCACAAACAAAATAAAGAGTTAAGAATTGGCTCACTTAAACCTCTTTACACAGAATATAATGTCTTAGCATATGGAAGAATGAATAAAGGGTCTATTTCAGTTGTAGTGGTTAATAATAATGATACGGAAAAGACTTTGACGATACCGGTATGGTATGCAGGAGTTCCTGCCAATTCAAAATTAACACAATTATTAATTACCACAAAAGATGGATTCTCTGACCACCATAACACAGTAAAAGTAGTAAATGGAGAAATGACAATAACGTTACAGGAAACGTCCGCAGTTATATTGAAATATGGTCCTAAAAAAGATATACGTTTCATAAATAGATAAAGAACATTATCGGTTTTACTATTGTTTTGTGCCCTAAAAAAAGCCTTGCTTTTTAGTGGATACTATGATATAAATTTATATTGTCAGGGTTTTCAAGGATACTTGAAAATTGGCAAATGGATGGATTCCCGAGTGGCCAAAGGGGACAGACTGTAAATCTGCTGCAAATTGCTTCGGTGGTTCGAATCCACCTCCATCCAGTTCATATGTTTTCATATGATATGCCGCAGTGGCGGAACTGGCAGACGCCCGGGACTTAAAATCCCGTGGGTAGTGATACCCGTACCGGTTCGATTCCGGTCTGCGGCAGTAAATAGCGAATCAGAGATTCGCATGAAAGTGCTTCAAACGTTGATTCTATCAGTGTTTGGAGCATTTTTCTTTTTATTAAATTTGTTTGTACGTGTTTGTACTAGACTAGAATTTTTGGTAATTTTGCATAAAATATACCTAGTGTGATTGTAGATTACGGGGGGAAAAGAGAATATATAAGATTTCTTGGGTAATTTATCAAAAAAATCGATGTTGAAAGATGTAAATTACAGGGAAAATAGAGGAAAAGTAAGAATTCCCGGGTAATATAGTAAGAAATATGCTCAAAAAGGACGAAGATTATGGGGAAAATAAAGAAAGAGTAAGAATTCCTGGGTAATGTAGGAAGAGATTTCTCTAATAAAGCCTAAAAATACGAGGGAAAAAGGGAGAAAGCAGGAATCCCCGGGTAGTATAGTAAGAAGTATGCTCAAGAAGGACGAAAACTACGGGGGAAGAGTAGAAAAGTTTGATTGAATGGGTATAGGCTGTGTGATAAACTGAAAGGGAACACTTAATTGCTAAGAGAGAAATTGAGTAAGACAATAAAAAACAAAGAATATCAGGATTTACATTTTATAATCTCTATAATAGGTATAGAATATGGAGGTAATGAAAATGAATAAACGGCCAATTACAACATTATTTATGCTTAGTTCCCTGGATGGGAAAATTTCAACGGGGAATTCACTTGATTTAGATGTAGATAAAGACTTCCCCAAATTTGAAGGATTAAAAGAAGGACTTTATCAGTATTATGATATTGAACAGACAACGGATTTGTGGTCGCTCAATTCTGGATTTGTACAGGCCAAAATGGGTGTGAATGAAAAGCCATATCCGGAAAAAGGCCCGGTTTCCTATGTTATAATAGACAACAAAAATCTGACAGAGCATGGTGTTCATTATTTTTGTGAGCGGTCTCAGAAGTTTGTATTGGTGACTACCAATAAAAATCATCCCGCATTTTCAGTAAAGAGTGATAATCTTTTTATAATTTTGCAGGATAAATTAGATTTAAGAGAAGCTCTTGAAAAGTTATATAGTGAATTTGCCTGTGAAAGAATTACGATACAGATAGGTGGAACATTGAATGGACTTTTTTTGCGGGAGAAACTATTTGATTATGTGGATATTGTGGTGGCACCGGTATTAATTGGTGGAAAAGATACTGCGTCGCTTATCGATGGCCCTTCTATCACAAATCAAAACGAATTAAATAAACTTGGAGTTTTAGAACTGGAAAAGTGTGATGTTTTAAAGGATTCTTATATTCGCCTTACATACAAAGTAATTAGTTAATCAGCAATAGTGACAAGAGAGGAATTTATGACAAAAAAGAGTACAGCAAAATGGATTATTATTGTAAGTGTGGGAGTTGGAGTTATTGCAGTTATTGGCATTATTGCATTAATTACGGCATTTCTGTTTAGTTCTGAAAAAGAAGAGAATCGTGATATCAGTAAATATAACCAGTACATAGGGGAATCTGCAAAAGACCACTTTAAAGATAAGTGGGATATGGATGAGACCATATTTCCTGAAAAAATCACAGATGATATGAATGTATTAGATTATTATATGCAGTACTATAATCCATGGGATGCTCAATATTTAAGATATTTGGCAGTGGAATATGATGATGTACATTATAAAGAAGAAATGGAGCGACTGACAAGCCGTAAATCGACAGACTATATTGGATATTATGGTGCAACCGGCTTTGATGAAAAATACAGTTTGGCAGCTATGAATGCAGATCCTTATCAGGGGTTCGTATATGCACTCACAGACAATCAAAATACAATTGTATATGTTGAACTTATCTTCTGTAATTATTTTATGGATATTGATTATAGTAAATATATTAAGCAGGAATATTTGCCACTTGGTTTTGATGCGACATCAGATAATCCATATGAGCAGAAAATGATGGGAGAAAAATAGTCCAGATACAAGAAAGCGAGATTACATGAAATCATATCAGCATAAGGTACAGTATTATGAAACAGACAAAATGGGAATCACTCATCATTCCAATTATATTAGATGGATGGAAGAAGCCAGAGTTGATTTTTTAGAACAGATTGGCTGGAATTTTGAAAAACTGGAGCAGATGGGGATATTTTCTCCGGTGACGGCAATTGAATGTAAATATAAGACAAGCACAACCTTTTCAGATGTAGTAGAAATCATCGTATCCGTTGAAGAATTCAAGGGAGTTCGTCTTAAAATAAAATATGAGATGATAAAACAGGATGGCAAGACAGCTTGTGTGGGTCATTCCGAACATTGTTTTATTGATGCAGATGGACAGTTGATTCGATTAAAAAAAGAATATCCGGATTTTTATCAAACACTTACTGATTTAGCGGAAGAAACAGCATAAATTCTTGATTGCTACGAAGAGTAGCAGAGAAAATTTGAAATGTAAAAGAGTGTTGCTTGTGAATGAACCACTTTTTTTCTATGATGAGCGAAGTTCAGACCAATAAGTCATTTGGTCAACACAGATGAAAAGGAGAACACATTATGAATTTTGCAGAGAAACTAAAAGAACTAAGAAAAAAGAAAGGTTATTCACAGGAACAGTTAGCTGAGGAAATTGGAGTATCCAGACAGGCTATCACAAAATGGGAAACAGGAAGTGGCTTGCCGGATATTGAAAACATCAAAATACTGGCTGAGTTATTCAAAATGACAATTGATGAACTTATAGTAGAAGGAACCAGTGTCAGCAATGAGGTGTCACATCAATATGAAAGTGAAACCATCTATGACATTGACATGAATAAACATTTTGATATTCATGCAGAGGGTGTAAAAGAAATTCAAATTATCAGTGGAAAAGATGAAAAGCTTCATATCAAGATGCAGTCTAACACAATAGCTGAAATAGAACAGTTATATAAAATTAAATTAGAAGAAAATAAGAATAAACTTGATATTCTGATTACTAAGAAGGCAGAATTAAGCGAAAAACTTGCAAAAGAAGAAGTAAAAATTCTTATCATGCTTCCGGAAAAATATACAGAGCACTGCGAAATAGAAGGAAACGCAGAAATAGTAAATGTAAACAATCTGATTTTGAATCGTCTCGAATTTGACGGACGAGCAAATCAGATTTATGCAAAAAATTTCAGAGGAAGTCTGGAATTTAATACGATGTCAGATACTGAGATTTTTGCGCAGCAGATACAGGGAAGAATCGAACTCTATCTTGTAAAGGCAGTAGCAGTTCTTCATATGGATAAGGACGATACCTTCCATACCTTGGTAAAAGGAAGAAAGAACGCAATTCATTTTTCAAAGAACAATCAACCCTGCGATGCATTTGATACGACAGATTCCGATAATGAAATCTGTTTAAAAGGGTCACATGCAGAACTCACTATTGATTTAATGTAGGAGGTCTGTATGAATAAATATAAATATAAACCAATTACGTTCTATGTATTTACTTATATATTTACATGGGCCTTCTGGATAAGTGCGGCCATTTTGGGTAAAGATAAAAAGAATTTTGCATTAAGTATGGTATTGATGGTGTTTGGATTGCTGGTTCCTGCAGTAGTAGCTTTTATTATGGTCAGACGCTCCAAATGCGAAGTATTACAAAAAGACTATCGGAATAAACTTGTAGGTTTCTACCGTGTGAACTGGCTTAATCTTATAGTCGGAGCGGTATTATTTGGAATAGTAATAGCAGCTTCCATCCTGGTATCAACCATGTTTGGAGAATCATTAGATCAGTTCTCATTTGTAGGTGGATTTTCATTTTCAATTGGAAGTGCTCCGACACTTTTGGTATTGGTGCTAACTTCTGCATTTGAGGAACTGGGATGGAGAGGATATGCAGAGGATTCCATTGCATTTCATATGGACTGGCATAAAGAATCCTGGTTATTTGGTGTTGTATGGGCACTTTGGCATTTGCCTCTTTTCTTTATTCCCAATACATATCAGGCAAATATTTTAGCTATGAGTCCATGGTATATGGTTAACTTCTTTGTCAGTGCCATTCCACTTGGATTTTTCCTGACATGGATTTATGTAAAAAATAAGAGAAGCATTTTTGCATGTATCATTGTTCATTTTTTTGTAAATTTCTTTCAGGAACAGATTGCAATGACACAGAAAACAAAATGTGTAGAAACCTTTGTAATTTCCCTTGTATGCGTTGGAATTGTATGGAAGAACAGGGATATGTTTTTTGAAACAAGACATGTTGGCGATATTGATAACTTTGTAAATGAAAATCAGACCGCATAATTAGTAAGGCATCTGTGATTCTCCATAGCGAATGCGTAAAAGTTATGGTATAATTTATTAAAGTCTTGTATGAATGGGGAGTGAAAGCCATGAACATGAATGATGAATACATAACATTTACAATAGGGAAACAAAAAAGAATCGCATTAATTGCCCATGATGGGAAAAAACCGGAATTGATTAAATGGTGCGACGATAATAAAGAGATTTTGAAAAACCATTTTTTGTCAGGAACCGGAACAACTGCAAGAATGATATCCGATGCTACCGGATTACCGGTTAAAGGATATAATAGTGGTCCACTTGGTGGTGACCAGCAGATTGGAGCTAAAATAGTAGAGGGCGGTATTGATTTTGTTGTATTTTTCGCTGATCCTTTAGAAGCACAGCCACATGACCCGGATGTAAAAGCATTGATGCGTATCACACAGGTATATGATATTCCAATGGCACTTAACAAAGCCACCGCAGATTTTATGCTCACATCTAAGTTCATGAATACAGAATATGACCATGATGTCATTAATTTCAAACAAAATATTATTAACAGAGCAAAAACATTATAATATACAAAAGTGCCTCAAACATCATATGCTTGGGGCGTTTTTGTACCAGGGGGAAAAGGAGCGACAATATGTTTTTTAGACGACAGGTCATGACACCATATGAAAAAGAAATCCATAAATTACAGGGACAGGAAGCTACTTTTCGTGATAGATGGGTAGATAAGAAAAAGCCGGGTTGGACAAAAACAATTGAAAGTAAAGTTCCGCCAAAACTTCAGGAAACATTAGATAAGGCATTTACGAAGGCATTTTCCGTACTGTTTCAAAAAGGAACCGGCATCATTGAAAAGACATATAAAAAAGATGACCTTCAAAAGGGGTACCAGGTAAATAAATACGAAGCCGATTTGCGAAAGGATCACAAATCACTTAAAAAATTCTCAAAAAATGCAGGAAATACAGAAATAGCAAATACCTTGATGTCAGGCGTTTCGGGAATCGGACTGGGTGTTTTAGGTATTGGAATTCCGGATATCCTTGTTTTTACAGGATTTATGTTAAAAGGAATTTATGAAATTGCTTTAAAATTTGGATTTGAATATGAGACGAAGGAAGAGCGCCAGTTTATCCTACTAATCATTCAGGGCGCAGTATCAGATGCAGAGCATTTTCCTGATATTGACAGACAAATCAATTACTATATATCACATCAGACATTTGAATCGGATATGGAAATAGAAGACAATATGAAACAGACGGCATCTGCATTAAGCCATGAACTTCTCTACATGAAATTCTTGCAGGGAATTCCAATTGTTGGTGTAATCGGAGGGGCTTATGATGTTGTTTACACAAAAAGGATTTTAGAATATGCGAAAATAAAATACCGACGTATGTTTTTGCTAAAAATGAAAAATGAGTAAATAAACGCGTTTAAGTATGAAACAATCTCCAAATGTTGGACGAGCAATCTAACGATTAGGAGGTTGTTTTTTTATTAATTTACTATTGACATATATAGACTATCTATATATGCTGTAGATAGTTGATATATAGATAGTCTACATATGCGGAGGTGAAATATGGCAATTGACAGAACGTTACTATCAGGAAGTATGGGAATGATGATTTTACGTCTCTTATCAGAAAAGGACATGTATGGTTATGAGATGATTGATACACTGAAAAACCGTTCAGAAAACGTGTTTGAGTTAAAGGCGGGCACACTGTATCCTTTGCTTCATACATTAGAATCCAAAAGTCTATTAACTTCTTATGAACAGGAAGTGCTTGGAAAAACCAGAATTTATTACAAAATCACAAAGGATGGACAGAAGCATCTTGAAAAGAAAAAAGAGGAATGGCGCGAATATACAAAGGCAGTAAGTAACGTAATTGCATTGGAGGTGTGACATGAATATAGAAGAATACAAACAGGTTGTGTCAGACCAGATTAGAAGTAAGAAAGCCAGACCACATGTGATAAAAGAGTTAGAAGATCATATAAACGATCAGGCAGCCGTTTATGAAGCAGAGGGGAAAAGCAGAGAAGAAGCATTAAGCGAGGCAGTAATAGAAATGGGAGATCCGACAGAAGTAGGCGTAGAACTGGATCGTATTCACCGGCCACAAATGTCCTGGGAAACCATTGTATTGGTTGGATTAATCAGTATAGCAAGTTTTGTTATACAACTATTTCTACAGAGTGAAAATACGGTTGGCAGTTTTGGAATATCTCAACTGGTTTCTATCATAATAGGTTTTATTTTCATGATTATCATATATAGGATTGATTATAGCGTTATTGGGAAATACAGTCGCCCTCTTGCAGCTTTTTTCTTGTTTAGTATGGTAATTGGTGTTTTATATTTTTGTTCTGAGATTAATGGTGCTAAAAATTATATAATGATTGGTAGATATATGATTTCTATTAGTCCGATTATATTACTTTATATTCCATTGTTTGGAGCCATACTGTATTCCTATAAAAGAAAAGGGTACGATATACTATGGCAGTTGTTTTTGTGGGCAGGGATTCCGGTATTAATTACATTCAAGATACCATCCTTACTGACAGCTGTTATATTACTCTTTTCAATGGCATTTTTATTTACCATAGCGGTTGCAAAAGGCTGGTACCGGATGAATCGTAAAGGAATTCTTATTACGATGTGGAGTATATTAATTCTTCTACCAACAATGCGTATTGGATATGCACTGCTAAAGGGTTCTCTGACTTATCAGATGAATCGGTTAGTCGGATGGCTTACCAGGGATGAACAAATAAACTATACTTCAAACTTGCTTCATGAAATCATTGCAGGTAGTAATTTTGCAGGAAAAAGTGACTATATAAAGCAGATTAGTTCACCAGTTTTTCTTAAGTTAAATACGGATTTTGTTTTAGTTGGGGTCATGTCGATGTATGGAATAATTGCAGCAGCAGTCATAATAGCATTACTGGTTGGATTAATCATTAAAATATTTCACATTTCCTTCAAACAGAAAAATCAACTTGGCATGATAATAGGTGCAGGATGTGGCATGGTATTTCTGATGCAGACCGTTACTAATATTATGGTGGTTTTCAATTTGATTCCTATGACAGGAGTGTCACTTCCACTTTTCTCTTATGCTCGCACCGGCATTATTGTTTCTTATATTCTACTTGGAATTGTTTTGAGTATCTATCGCAACAAAGATATCCTTTATGAAAAAAGAGTAGCGATACGACAGTAGATAAATACAAGGCTTGCTATTACAGTAATTGTAGTAGCAAGTCTTTTTTTATTTCCTAAACAGATGTGGTATAATTAACTACATACGAGTTGGAAGATAAATGAATAAGAAATCATTTGATGATAAACGAAAAGTACCCTTTAAAGGAGGATATGATTATGCAATACACAAAATTAGGAAAAACAGACTTATTGGTTTCTCGTATTTGTATGGGATGTATGGGTTTTGGTGATACCGGACAAGGTATGCACAGTTGGACATTACCCGAAGAAGATTCTAAGAAAATAATTAAATATGGTTTGGATAATGGTATTAATTTTTTTGATACGGCAATGGCATATCAAAGTGGTACAAGTGAAGAATACGTAGGACGTGCCTTAAAAGAGTATGCCACAAGAGATAAAATTGTATTGGCTACAAAGTTTTCACCTAGAACAAAAGAAGAAATAGATAATCATATCAGTGGTCAGAAGCACGTGGAAAATATGGTGGAAGCAAGTCTGAAAAGATTAGAGATGGATTATATTGATCTCTATATTTACCATATGTGGGATTATAATACTCCAATTGAAGAGATATTAGAAGGATTACACAATGTAATTAAAGCAGGAAAAGCAAGAGCAATTGGTATTTCCAACTGTTATGCATGGCAGATTGCCAAAGCAAACGGCATTGCAAAATTAAATGGATGGGAAGAATTTAGCTCCATTCAGGGACATTACAATTTGATTTTCAGAGAAGAAGAACGAGAAATGGCAGGCTACTGTAAGGAAGAAAACATAGCCATGACGCCGTATAGTGCACTTGCGTCAGGAAGATTATCAAGACTTGGAAATGAGAAAACCAAACGAATGCAGGAAGATTCTTTTGCACATGGCAAATATGATGCAACAGCAGAGCAGGACGAAGTCATTATCAAACGTGTAGCCGAACTTGCAGAAAAACGAGGAGTAACAATGACAGAAGTGTCACTTGCATGGCTGCTTACAAAAGTAACTGCTCCTGTTGTAGGTGCAACCAAACTTCATCATATTGATGGAGCTGTAAAAGCCGTAGATTTAACATTAACAGACGAAGAACTCTCTTATCTGGAAGAACCATATGTGCCGCATGCACTGGTAGGTGTTATGGCACAGAATAAGTAAGATATTGTATACGGAGTATATATTATTTATTAAGGAATATACTATAATAAGCTGTAAAACTAACTTGACAGAATTAGGTTTGTTAAGTAAGATAATCACAGTGATCGCGTTGCAGAAACCTGTAAGGCCTGCGACCGGGGGAGAACCTGATGGGTCTCCTCTTTTTTTATAATTGGGGGATTAGATGCAGAAGATTTTTTTGAATTACGATCAACAGATTGAAAAACTGGAAAAAGAAAAAAATCTCATTATTAAAGACAAAAAATACGAAAAGAAAATTCTGAGACAAACAAGTTATTATTCATTGATTGGTGGATATAAGGACATTTTCAAAAATCCAACAACAAAAAAATATATGGATGGAACAACTTTTAAAGATATTGTAGCATTGTATTATTTTGATGAACAATTAAGGCAATTATTTCTACGTTATTTAATTAAGGTGGAAAATGAAGTCAAATCAATGATTTCTTATTTTTTTACTGAAAAGCATGGAGAGAATCAGCAGGAATATTTAAATACTCATAATTATAAATATTATGGGAAAAAGAATATAAGAGATATTGATTATCTGATTAAACTTCTTGAAAATTATGTTACAAAGCCAACTGATTATCATTATATTAATCATGCACAAAAGAAATATGGTAATGTTCCATTATGGGTTTTGACTAATGCATTGACATTTGGGAATATATCGAAAATGTATATGCTTTTACCACAGGATATACAGATTAAAGTTAGTCAAAATTATCAATATATTAATGAGAAACAGTTGGTTCAAATACTATCAGTACTCGTGAAATATAGAAATGTGTGTGCTCATGGAGAACGTTTATTTACATATAGAACAACAGACAGCATTTCTGATTTACCGCTACATAGGAAAATGAATATTTCTAAAAAGGGCGAGCAATATTTAAATGGAAAAAATGATTTATATGCGATAGTAATTGCATTGCGTTATTTATTGAGCAATAAGTGGTACAAGGATTTTATGAAAGAATTAACTGTTTTAATTCATAAATATTTAAAAGGGCATGATAGTATTTCTGAAAAAGAATTATTTGATAGAATGGGATTCCCTTCTAATTGGAGAAAGATTACGCGATATCGGAGAAAATAAATTAACCAAAGCATAGAATTATTCTATTTGGAAAGATTCTGTGCTTTTTTATTACGGTCATATGCAAAAGGGTATGCGAGGAGTATAATAAATAATCATAGAGTAGATATTGGAATATTTAGTATAGTACAGTTGGTGAAATGTGTACCATATAGAAATTAACAGGGGGGAGGATGTAAAATGTCGAACAAGTATCATGTTATTGATGAAAAGAACTGGAAGCGGTCAATGCATTGTCAAATATTTCGTAACAGCGTAGAACCGGCTTTCTGTGTTACGTTCGAATTGGATATTACAAATTTCCTGCCAAGGATAAAAGAAAAGAATTATTCTTTCACCAATGCCCTGGATTTCCTACACTCATATTTCACACACGAATTCAGGAAAAAAAGAAAATGCAACTCCTTTATTTGACTGGGGAAAGTATTTTGAAAGAGATGGGAAAATACTGTTACCTTTCTCCGTACAGGCGCATCATTCATTTGTAGATGGATTGCATGTAGGTCGATTGGCTGAAAAATTACAGAAGTATTTAAACGAGTTTTAAAGAGAGCAGTGGTATATATGAAAATAGAACATATTGCAATGTACGTGAAAGACTTGGAACGAACAAAAATGTTTTTTATAAATTATTTTGGTGCACAAGCAAATGAAGGATATCATAATCCGAATACAGGGTTTCATTCGTTCTTTTTATCCTTTGAAGATGGAGCACGTTTGGAAATCATGAATAGACCTGATGTGCAATATATAGGAAAACCTTTGCTGCATTCAGGATATATTCACATTGCCTTTAGTGTTGGAAGTAAGGAACAGGTTGATTTTCTCACAAGACAGCTTCAGTCAGACGGTTATGAAATCTTAAGTGGACCCAGAACAACCGGAGATGGATATTATGAAAGCTGTATTGTAGATTTAGAAGGCAATCAGATTGAGATTACGGTATAAAATTAAATATAGAAAATCATTAGAAAAAGACTTAATTAAGAGAAAGTTAAGTTTTTTTTGCATATAAAGAATGATAAAATATGCTGTAATATACAAATGGAGATGAGTATGAAATTAAAGGAAAGAGCAAAGCAATTAAAGCAGGATATTCCAGCCGTTTTCTTGGCGTTAAAAGAAAAAGACACACCTGTCATTGCAAAGATATTTGCAGGAATTACAATAGCATATGCATTGTCGCCCATTGATTTTATTCCTGATTTTATCCCCATTATTGGTTATTTGGATGATTTAATTATACTTCCATTATTTGTTACAGTAACCGTTAAATTGATACCGTATGAGATTATGGAACAGTGCAAAGTAAAAGCAACGGGAATGTGGGAAGACGGAAAACCAAAGAAATGGTATTATGCCATTCCCATCATACTTATTTGGGCATTGATTATCTTCTTAATCGTGAAATGCTTTATATAGAAAATTTGCAGAGGTTATATATGAAAAAGGAGAATAAGTATGAAACCATCCATTTTTTTAGATATATTAGCAGTAGCAGAAAAATTAAAATGTAATACCAGACATTCCTGGACTTCAAATGGAAAGCATGAAAGTGTGGCGGATCACAGTTGGCGTCTGGCGTTAATGGCGATGCTTGTTCGTGATGAATACCCCGAACTTGATATGGACAAGGTTATAAAAATGTGTCTGATTCATGACTTGGGTGAAGCATTTACAGGTGACATTCCGTGTTTTGAAAAGAAAAAAGAAGATGAATCAAAAGAAGAAAAAATTTTAAATGACTGGATTAATACTTTTCCAGAGCCATATAAGAGTGAATTCATCTGTCTTATACAGGAAATGGATGAGCGAAAGACAAAGGAAGCAATGCTTTATAAGGCACTTGATAATTTGGAGGCAGTGATTCAGCATGATGAAGCAGACATTACAAGCTGGCTGCCACTGGAATATGACTTGCAATTTACATATGGTGCGGATAAAGTTGGATTTTCAACATACACACAGGAGTTAAAAAAAGAAATCGACAGACGCACCAGAGAAAAGATAGATAAAGCAAAAGAAGAATAAACTAATTACCGGAGGCAGCAGATGGCTTTATTAATTAAATTTGTAGTATGTTTTTTGGCAGGAATCGGAGCAGGACTTGGCACAGGATTTGCAGGAATGAGTGCAGCCGCCGCCATCAGCCCGATTTTAATTACTTTTTTGGGAATACCACCATATGAAGCAGTAGGTATTGCACTTGCAAGTGATGTACTGGCAAGTGGCGTCAGTGCCTATACATATGGAAAAAATAAAAATCTCGATATCAAAAATGGACTTGTCATGATGGTAACGGTGCTTGTATTTACAGAAGTTGGAAGTTTTATATCAAGTCTCGTTCCAAGCAGAACAATGGGTAATTTTTCCGTATTTATGACAGTGCTTTTAGGATTAAAATTCATTATCAGACCAGTTATGACAACCAAAGAAAAAGTGGAAGCATTAGATAATAAAACAAAAATCATTCGTTCCATATTATGTGGAATATTAATTGGCTTTATCTGTGGCTTTGTTGGTGCCGGTGGTGGAATGATGATGCTCTTAGTACTCACCTCCATTCTTGGATATGAGTTAAAAACAGCAGTAGGAACAAGTGTATTTGTTATGGCATTTACCGCCTTTACAGGTTCTGTCAGTCATTTTGCAATTGGTGGAATGCCGGATATTGGATGCCTTGTTATTTGCGTTATCTCAACCTTAATATGGGCAAGAGTAGCAGCAAAGATTGCTAATCAATCCAATCCGCGTACGTTAAACCGTATGACAGGTATTATTTTAGTGATGATAGGTGTGGCAATATTTGGTGTAAATTTCATTTAATTTGATACCACACCAATTCATGCAACAAAAGCAGCCATGATTGCAATGGAATAGAGGTATATTATGCAAATTTTTAACTTATATGGATTAATCATAATGGTTATCATGTTGATTCCCAATGCGGTTTATGCCAGAAAGCAAAAGGACGGATTCGAAAATCTATGGGTAAATAAAGTAGTTGAGACATTTGAACAAATAGGAAGATTTGGGTGCTTTGGCCTTATGGTAATTAATATTCCCACCACCTGTTTTGGATTCTGGTTTGAGAATGGACTAATCGTATATCTGATAATCAATGGAATCTTATTGTCAGCATACTGCTTGATTTGGTATGTCTGCTTTTATAAAAACAGCATATTCAGAACATTGGCATTATCTATTTTGCCATCCATGCTGTTTTTGTTTAGTGGAATTATGATTCGCTCGGTTTTGTTGATTGCAGCAGCGGTTATTTTCGCACCATGTCACATATTGATTAGTTATAAAAACACGAAAAAAGCATTAACGAAATAAAATGAGGAAATTAAAAATGTATACAATCTAAGTGAGGTGCTTGTGAGCGGTCAGTACTTAGATGCCGTATTTTGGCATCTTATGTACTGTTACCAGCGAGCAGCAGTGCAAACGTGCCGAACGTGATTGTATCATTTGTGGAGACCATATAGATAGATTTGCTGTTTCGCAATTATCATAAGTTGCAATTAAGATATAGGGGGATGATGATGAAACATCTGGCAAATGTTCTTACGGGTATGCGAATTGTTTTATCGCTTTTACTTATTTTTTGTAAGCCTTTAGGAATTTTATTTTTGGTGATATATATGATTTGTGGTCTCACCGATATGATTGATGGTACAATAGCAAGAAAAACAAATTCTGAGAGTAAGATGGGAGCAATGCTTGACAGTATTGCGGATATGGTATTTGTGGCAGCAGCGATGCTTACAATATTGCCGGTTCTTATTTCTATTTTGTCAAGATATTATTTCTATATTGTTATTATCATTGCATTCATAAAAATAATAGCTTACATTATTGGAATGATTCGATTTCATCATTTTGTGGCACTCCACACGATTATGAATAAAGCAACAGGCTTGGCACTTTTTTTCATCCCATATATACTGATAAGTAAGACGGGATACGTTGTATTTGCATTTATTAGTTTGATTGCTACTGTGGCAGCAGTAGAAGAACTATTGTGTATGTTGTTAATGAAAGAAGAAATATTAAATATAAAAACCGTATTTGTAGTACATAAATAAGAACGAAAGAGGAACGTAGAATGTTTGTAAATTGCATAGCAATAGGCGCTGGTGGAGCCATCGGTGCTATATTAAGATATCTGATTAGTCTTGCACCAATACCGGGGAAGGAGAATTTCCCAATTGCAACATTGGGAACTAATGTATTAGGAGCGTTAGTAATCGGTTTGATTGCAGGATTAACATTAAAAGGATATCCAATAGACGCCAGATTATCTTTATTTTTAAGAGTTGGTATTTGTGGTGGATTCACAACCTTTTCGACCTTTGCACTGGAAACTACCAATCTTTTTTCTGCAGGAAAAAATGTGACAGTAGTACTTTATATTACATGTAGTCTTGTACTTGGTGTATTTGCTGTAATGGCAGGAGAATTTTTTGCAGGAAAAATATAAAAACGAAACCGGAGAATAAAAAAATGAAGACACCAATATTGGAAACTACGCGATTACAATTAAGACCTTTCCAAAAAGAGGATGCACAGGAAGTATTTGACTGTTGGGAAAGTGATCCGTATGTGTCAAAATATATGTACTGGAACAGCCATGATGATATCAATAAGACAAAAGAATGGATTGATTTTGAACTGGGTAATATTGAAAAGGATGACTGGTATCGTTTTGCCCTGATGCTAAAAGAAACAGGCGAATTAATCGGAACAGGTCTGATATATTATGATGAAGACATCAGTAATTGGGCAATCGGTTATAACCTGGGAAAGAAATTCTGGGGCAAGGGTTATGTGACAGAAGCAATGAAACGCATAATCCAATTTGCAAAAGAAGAATTACATATTAAAGAACTGGACGGAAGATATGCAAAAGCCAATCCTGCATCAGGAAGAATTATGGATAAACTGGGTTTTCAATATGTTAAGGACATACCTTATGATTGTAATGATGGTGGCGAAGTGCTGCCTGGAATTCAGAAGATACTATACCTATAGGGGGATTCTATGAAACTACTTCCTATTGTCCACAGACTTCACCATATGTTGCATTTACCTTATTAGAAAAACTTGTTGGAACAGAAAAGATGCTTATAGTAAAACATGCTATGGGCTATGAGGGAAAAGTATGAAGTTAAAAAGAATTTGCGAATTTATTATTTTATCATGCATGGTGTTTAGCACTGCATGTACAAAGCCTGTTAATAACGTGACAGAGGAAGAGAGCAGTGTCAAAGAAACCGAAATAGAGTTGGAAACAGAAGGAGCAGAGGAGGAGAATAAGACTACAGAAGCTCCTATACTGTTATCTTATCAGTATGATAATTATGTGGCAGTATTGAATGGAGACGGCACTTCACAAACAATAGATTTAGTATATGATGAAGAGGAAGAATTAGGTTCTGTTTGTATGGATTCCGGGTTTGTTTATTTTACAACAAATCGTTATGACGATAATAATCAGAATACATATTCCATTTATCAAATAGATATTGATAATCAACAAACAACGAAAATCATTTCAAAGCAGCTTGATTCCGGAATGTATTATAATTCACTGGATGTTGAGAATGGCAAAATTTCTTTTAACCGTAATACTTATACGGATGATGGAAGTTCTTATGCTACTGTTATATATGAGCAGGATGAAAGTGGAACATATCAAGAGACAATAGAAGATGAAGATATTTATAATGCGATTTTGAATCAGGGTTATGATTTGATTTATGCACTTCGTACAGATGGAGAATCGGGTTATTATACGATTCCTTATTGCAGAAAGACATTTGGTACTATACTTGCATGGGACCAGGAAGCAAAAGACATTGTTGTATTGAATGAACAGGGAGAATTACAGCAGACAATAGATTTGCCAAAAGATGATGCCGGTATTCAGGCAATTGATGAAAATTATATTTTATATCGCACCAATACAGAGGAAAAATGGCAGTTAATTATGCGTGATTTAGAGACGCAGGAAGAAATGGTATTAACGGAGCAGCCAAGTGATGTTTATTGGAATTTTATGTATATTCAAGATGGTTTCTTATACTATAATGTTACCGAAACCGTCAATTTGAGAATGAGCCATTATTATATTTACCAATGTAATCTTTTAAATGGACAGACGCGGTTATTATATGAAACAGAAACATTGCCAGGTACGGGCTGGTATTATCAACCGGGTGTTTCAGGATTTTTTGTAGACAACCAAATCTGTTATTTCCTTGGAATGGATGAAACACAGGCCGCTTGGTATCATTTTGATGCAAGTGATGAAAATGCAAAAGTGACTCCACTTAATATTGTATCAAAGCATTTTGACTTTACGGATTATGGCTCTATTGTTTATGAAACAGATATTGCAACGTGCCCAATTTGTGGTGTGCAAGACCATGAAATATATGTTGAGAAATTCATTTTAAATGATGATTATGAAAATGCAGAAATCATTAACGAGCAGTTAGAGCAGGAGATGCAGGAAGAGTTAGCTTTTGTGCCTGATGAAGCGACAATGGAAGGGGAACATGAATGGCATTCAGATGATTTTTTTATTCCGGAAACCTATGATAGAACAATTGGTTCTGTGCAAATATTTGGAAAGCATTATTTTGAAGTGAATTATAATCATTATATATATATGGGTGGTGCACATGGTGAACCAGCTATTACGCACAGTATTTTTGACCTTGATAGTGGCAAAAAAGTCAGTTTTACAGATTTCTACACGGGAACCGAAGAAGAGTTTAAAAAGATAGTCGCAGATTATACAACTGCATATTGGAGAGAAAATAAAGAAATATTTTTTGAGTCTTCTGAGAAGAATTTTTATCAGCAGGTTTATGAGAGTACCACTTTAGATAGAACAATTAAGTTTGATACAGATGGAATCGTAGTAGAATATCCACCATATGAGTTAGGCCCATATGCAGCAGGTTATATTTCCGTTGCTATTCCATATGAAGAATTAGGAATTTCTTTTTAAAGGAGGAACATTATGCAGACAGTAACATTAGGTTCTACAGGGATAACGGTAAATAAAAATGGATTTGGAGCACTTCCCATACAGAGATTGTCAAAGGAAGATGCCGTAAAATTAGTAAGAAAAGCATATGACGCAGGTGTCACATTTTTTGATACGGCACATGCCTATTCCGACAGTGAGGAAAAAGTGGGGGAAGCATTACATGATGTGCGTTCCAAAGTTTTTATTGCAACGAAATCAATGGAAATGACAGGAGATGGGTTCAGGCGTGATTTGGAAGACAGCCTGAAACGTCTGCAGACAGATTACATAGATATTATTCAGTTCCATAATCCGGCATTTTGTCCGCGACCGGGAGATGAATCAGGACTTTATGATGCTGCCTTAAAAGCAAAAGAAGAAGGATTAATTCGTCATATCGGTATCACAAATCATAGATTATCTATAGCAGGAGAAGCCATTGAATCCGGTTTGTATGAGACATTACAATTCCCATTCTGTTATCTTGCTACGGACAAAGATATTGCTTTAGTAGATGCATGTAAGAAGCAAAATATGGGATTTATTGCTATGAAAGCATTATCGGGAGGACTGATTAACAATTCTAAGGCAGCCTATGCTTTTGAAGCACAGTTTGACAATGTACTTCCTATCTGGGGAGTTCAGCGAGAATCAGAGCTTGACGAATTTATCAGTTATATGACAAATCCACCGATTATGGATGATGAAATCAAAGCAATTATTGACCATGATATAAAAGAATTATCCGGTTCTTTTTGCAGAGGCTGTGGTTATTGCATGCCTTGTCCGGTTGGAATTGAAATCAACAACTGTGCCAGAATGTCATTGATGCTTCGTCGTGCACCATCGAAAAACTGGTTATCGGAAACCTGGCAGAAGAATATGAAAAAGATTGAAGACTGCCTGCATTGCAATAAATGTGCAGGAAAATGTCCTTATGGATTAGATACTCCAACACTTTTACAGGAAAATTATAAAGATTATCAGGAAGTGCTTGCCGGAAAAGAGTGTTAGGAGAAATCGATGCAAAAGAAAATCTATTATCCAAGTGGAACAGATAAGTATACCGCGCAGAAAAAAATAGAGAATAAAATTGCAAATACTTGTCGAAGAGAAAAAGACCAGAAGGTATGGTTGGAATGGTCAGGACAAGAAATAGTAGTTGCAGTTGAGGTTCCTTTTAATGTGGTCTTAAAATCCATCTATAAGTGGAGAATAATTTTTAAAGAGGATGCCATATCACTATATCGAATAAGAAATTTTGAATTTTGGTATGAATTTATTGTGGCACTAATTTTGTTTTGTACGATTGTTATGATTCCGTTAGCACTTATATATGCATGGGTTGCGTTCTGGTCTCCGGCAAAAAAGAGTCGTAAGTACTTATATAGTGTATTGCAGGAATAGTTGGGAGGTGTCCGTGTGAAAACAAGAAAAGAAGCAATAAAATTTTGTCTGACCTTACCAAATGTTTTTGAGGACTATCCATTTCACGATCCTAATTGGTGTGTGATGCGTCATAAGGATAATAAAAAAGTTTTTGCATGGATATTTGAAAAAGACAATTACATCTGGATTAACGTAAAATGTGATCCGGAGTGGAGAGACTTTTGGAGAGATGCTTTTGCTTCCGTATTGCCGGGCTGGCATCTTAATAAAGAACACTGGAATTCCATTATTTTGGACGGAAGTGTACCAAATAAAGATATAAAACGCATGATAGAAGAAAGCTATGAACTGACTAAAAAAATAAAAAATAGAACATAGTAAATTTAGAAACACAAAGTTTACAAATTGTTAACAGACACTTTTTTGATTGTCACATTTAATTGGTATAATAATATGTAGAGGCAAAGGAGATAGTAGCTATGTGACGTATCAGGTGGGGAAGTGTCTATGAAAAAATGCACAACGATTATTCTTACGGTTATCATGGGATTAACGATTATCTTAAACTTACTGGCGTGGAAAAGCACAGCATTCTGCGATTTTTACGTTGAAAAGATATTTCCTATATGGCATAACACATATGGGCGTTTAACAAGTTTAAGTTCAAAATCAGTAGGAGAGATTATGATTGCACTATTTGTAATATTGCTTGCGGCAGCAGTAATATTGGGAATTGTTGCGGTCATTTTTTTTACAATAAAAAAAGCTACGAAAAACCAATACAAACTCACACAAAAGACAATGCCTGTTATTAAAAAAATAGTGAGTATTTACTATCGTTTTATTCTTGCAGTTGTAACTGTGACAGCATTTGTTTTAACATTAAACTGCTTTATTCTTTATCATTGTTCCACGTTTAAAGATAAATATTTATCTGAAATGCTTATGAATCAAGATGAATATACGGTAGAAGAACTGGCGGCACTACGAGATTACGTTGTAGTCCGTGTCAACGAATATGCAAAGATGATGGATAGAGATGAAAATGGAGCAATTATCTACGATGGCAATATGGAAGAAGAGGCAATTTGTTCCATGCAGGCACTTGGAGATATGTATCCACAGTTATCCGGCTACTATACAACACCTAAACAGATTCAGTCCTCAGAATTTTTAAGCCAGCAGTATATGCGTGGATATTACTTCCCATTTTCCATGGAAGCTAATTATAATAATGTAATGTATATCATACAGCAGCCATCTACTATGTGTCATGAGCTTGCACATACAAAAGGTTTTATATATGAAGATGAAGCAAATCTGATTGGATTTTTAGCTTGTATTAATTCCGATGACATTGTTTTTCAATATAGTGGCTATTTATCAGTTCTCAACTATATTAATAATGATTTCAAAGAGTCTATTGGTGATAATGCAGCAGTATATAGTTCACATGTTAGAATATCCAATCAGGTAAAAAGAGATAATGTTTTTTTGACAGAAGATGCATGGGTGAAAGTAGAAACAAAAGCAATCATCAAAACAGAGACTGTAAAGAAAGCCAGTAATACCTTTATTGAAACCAATCTTGTATTAAATGGTATCGAACAAGGAAAAGTAAACTATAGTGAAGTAGTTGGGCTCTTGATGGACTATTACACCTGCTCAGTAGACGACTGGATGAATGATGAAGAATATATGGCTGTAAATCAATAAATAAGATAATAACTCCCTGCAAAAAAGCAGGGAGTTATTTTTTTTAAATATGTTCCATAACAGGAACAACGCCATCAAAGTGACCTTTGGAAAGTTGATGTCTGGCTTTTCGGTTTTCGACAGTATCAAAAATAATTGAAAAATCGTAATCTTCGGGATAAAGTTCACTGGCAGCAACTTTAAGCTTCAAACGTTTCTGATTAATATAGAATTTTTTGTTTTGTACCTGTACGTATACCATACCTTCTTCATTGTCCGGCGTTACTACAATCCCTATTTTTCTATCCGGTAAAACCGTTACACTGTCTCCCCTTGAATAAATAGGCACATGTTTTCTAAGTTCCATATTGGCAGGTATTTTTTCAATATGTGAAACCGGTGTCTTTTTAATCTGTGAGGTAAAACCTGAATCTTTTAATACATTCTCTGTAGCCTCCCCATAGGCTTTTCCTTTGGCATAGGCAATCATATCATCCGGAAGTCCAAGACGTTTTGCAATATAAAGAGCACAGCTTTCACCGGATTTGCCAAGTTCAAGGCGGTATACCGGTTTTAAATTATCACGGTCAAATTCCATCCTGGCATTTAGAATACCTGACTGATTTTCTGCATAGTTTTTTACTTCGGGATAATGAGTAGTGATTAAAAATAAACATCCACTACGTCTAAGCTGCTCGATAATAGAGATGGCTATTCCCATTCCTTCTGCCGGATCAGTACCGGATCCTAACTCGTCAATAATAACAAAACTTTCACGAGTCACCTTCTTTAAAATATCAATTACATTTGTAATGTGTGATGAGAAGGTTGAAAGATTATCTGTAATATTCTGTCCATCACCAATATCACATAGTACCTGATTGTTCATGCAGATTTCAGCTTCTTCACATGGAATATGAAGACCGGAGCAAGACATAAGACAAAATAGTCCAACGGTTTTTATTGTGACTGTTTTTCCACCGGTATTAGGTCCGGTTATAATCATGCCGGTCTGTGCTTTTTCAATTCCGAGTTCAAAATCAAGAGGAATGCAGCTGTCCTTTGCAAGAGAAGGATGTCGTCCCTGTTTAATTCGAATAAAACGGTCCGTGTTAATAACAGGTTCTACTGCATCCATAGATAGACTTAATTTACCTTTTGCAAATACAAAGTCAAGATGAATTATAGTCTTAATGTTTTGTATAAATACAGCTTCTTGATCACTAATTAGGCAAATGAGGCTGTATAATATGCGGCGTTCTTCATTGTCTTCGTCAATTTTCAATAACTCCAATTCTTCTTGTAGTTTGGCGACAGAAGAAGGCTCAATAAACAGAGTGGAACCGGTAGAAGAAGTATCAATTACACTTCCGGGGACTTTTGATTTATAATCTTTTTTTACCGGTAAGCAGATTTTTCCGTTTCTCGTTACTACAAAATTTTCTGCCATACAGTTTTTAGAGGTTTTTAAAATAGCATCTGCTTTATTCTTTATTTTTTCTTCTAACAGAACTATTTTTTTTCGAATATCCTTAAGAGTTGGTGATGCATAATCGTCAATCTGCTCATTACGGATACAGCGGCTGATTTCACTTTGCAGTTCTGATATTGCATGTAGATTTTCGTGATAAAATGCCAGTCCTACCTGATAAGCGCATCCCTTTTCAAGATACTGCTTCATTCGTCCTACTGATATAAGAAAACTTCCAATACTGGAAATCTCCCCAGCTGTAAGTAATTCTCCTTTAGAAGCGCGTGTCACATATTCCGATATATGGTCCATTATAGGAAGGGGAGGATTGCCGAAAGTATTTAACATTGCTTTTGCCTGTGTGGTATCCCGCATTTCTTTACGTAAAGTCAACTCCTGACAAAAAGGTGTAAGTGCAAGACATAATTCTTTTGCTTCCTGACTGATGGCGTTTTCACTTAATAGTGATAGTATTTTTGTATATTCTAAAATTTCAAATGTTGTATTCATGATAAAATCCTTTCAAGATGTCTGTCTAATAAAAATGAGTATAAAAAAACCTATGGAATATCCATACAGATAGACCATAGGTAATTATCATAGTTGCCATAGTATCTGAAATGGATTAAAGCATAAAAATAAAAGGTCCAATCAACCACTGGACATTACATCTTTACGCTATTCACATAGATTAGTTAAATTCCACTAAAGATACAATTAACAAAAAAAGCCCTCACTTTGTAATTTATACACTTACAGTACACAATCCGATTTATTTTGTCAATCTAATATTTCTGTTTTAATTTTCATCTTAAAAGAGCAAAGTATGATAAAATGAAAAAGAAGCAGTGTCAATAAATGTATGGGAGGTACAGCATATGAAATATCGTGAATTGGGGAAAACAGGACTACAGGTAAGTGAGATTGGACTTGGTGGTGAATGGCTGGAACGTCATAATACAGAGGAAGTAAAAGAAGTAATTGATTACTGTGAACAAAAAGGAATTAACATATTAGACTGCTGGATGTCAGAACCTAAAGTGCGTTCTAACATTGGAGCAGCAATAGAGGAGCATCGTGCACATTGGATTATTCAGGGACATATTGGTTCGACCTGGCAGAATGGGCAGTATGTAAAGACACGTAAACTGCCGGAGGTAAAGGCAGCATTTGAAGATTTATTAAATCGTCTGCGTACCGATTATATTGATCTTGGTATGATTCATTTTGTGGATGAAGAAGCAGAATTTCATTCTATTATGCAAGGCGAATTTATAGAATATGTACAAGAATTAAAAAAAGCAGGTACGATTCACCATATAGGACTGAGCACACATAATCCGGCAGTAGCAAAGCTTGCAGCATTAGGCGGAGTGGTCGAAATGATACTATTTAGTATTAATCCGGCATTTGATATGCTGCCTGCAACAGAGGATTTGAATAATTACTTTGCAGATGAGTATGATGCTTCTCTTGGTGGAATTGCCAAAGAAAGAGTAGAGTTATATCAGGTTTGTGAACGTGAAAATGTTGGTATTACCGTTATGAAGGGATATGCAGGCGGAAGACTTTTTGACGCAGCAGCTTCTCCATTTGGAGTAGCCCTTACTCCGGTTCAGTGTATTCACTATGCACTGACAAGACCGGCTGTTGCCAGCATCATGGTTGGATACGATACAAATGCACATGTAGATGCGGCAGTTGCTTATGAGACAGCTACAGAAGCAGAAAAAGATTATGCAAGTGTACTTGCGAATGCACCAAAGCATGCGTATAGAGGTCAGTGTACATATTGCGGACATTGCGCACCATGTCCAAATAAAATAGATATTGCAATGGTAAATAAACTTTATGATCTTGCGGTAATGCAGGATGAAGTTCCGGCTTCTTTAAAAGCACATTACAATGAATTGACAGCAAATGCCAAGGACTGTGTAGAGTGCGGTGGTTGCGAGACTCGTTGCCCATTTGGTGTCAATGTAATTGAAAAAATGCAGAAGGCAAAAGAACTGTTTGTGTAAATAGGAGCTAGAACATGCAGCAAAAGAACATACCCTATTATTCATTAAATCAGTATTTACGAGAAAAATATGGCGAAAAAGTGTACAAGCTTGCATTAAATGGTGGGATGACATGCCCAAATCGAGATGGAAAGATTGATACACGTGGCTGCCTTTTTTGCAGCGCGGGCGGGAGCGGAGATTTTGCTGAAGATGTCGCTTGTGATGAGGCAATTGAACTGGCAAAAAAACGGTTGTCTGCAAAACAGACTGGGAACAAATTTATTGCTTATTTCCAGGCATACACGAATACTTACGCATCAGTTGATTATCTGAGAAATCTTTATATGCCAATTATTCAAAGAGAAGATATTGTTGGACTTTCGATTGGAACAAGACCAGATTGCCTTTCAGAGGATATTCTGGATTTGCTTGAAGAATTAAATCAGATAAAACCGGTATGGGTTGAACTGGGGCTGCAGACCATTCATCCGCAAACAGCAAAGTTAATCAGAAGAGGATATGAATTGCCATGTTTTGAAAAGGCGGTTAAATCCTTACATGAAAGAGAGATTGATGTTATCACTCATTTGATTTTAGGATTGCCGGGTGAATCAAAGGAAGATATGCTCGCATCGGTACAATATCTAAACACTCAGAATATACAGGGCGTGAAATTCCAACTACTGCATGTGCTAAAAAATACAGATTTGGCACAGTTATATCAGGAAGGTAATTTTAAGACTCTTTCAATGGAAGAGTATATTGATATCTTAATGGATGCCATCGCCTGCCTATCACCGGATATAGTCATTCACCGATTGACAGGTGATGGCCCCAAGAATTTATTGATTGCTCCAAAATGGAGTTTAAATAAAAAATATGTATTGAATTCCATTAATCAGGAACTACAAAAAAGAAATATTACACAAGGATGTAAAATTGAGAAGGAGTCAAGATGATTTTATTAATTGAATGTATAGCGGCGTGCCTTATTTTTGGTACAGGAATTACGGTTTCAATTTTTATTAACAGAACAAGCTGGTTACATGAATATCCACTAGAGGTACAGAAGCAATACCTGGATACTCATCCGGATTTTTGTGAGAAGAAAGAAAAGAGTGGAAATAAGGGACTTATAATAGCTAAAATAATTGTGTGTCTGGTATTTGTAGCTCTTCTTAGCTTTATGGGATACCTTGCCGGAGCCCGAACCTTTCTAACAGGATTTATCAATACATACATTGTCTGGACAGTGGTAAATGTATTTGATGTCATTGCCTTAGATCTTGGAATCTTCATGTACTGGAAGAAAATCCGGTTACCGGGTACAGAAGACATGGATAAAGAGTACACAGCAAATAAATGGCATCATGTAAAAGAAGGATTTTACGGAATATTGATTGGCTTGCCGGTATGCCTTTTGGCAGGGCTTGTAATAGCATTACTTATATAGAACAATTGATACTTATATGATATAGTATAGGGAAATATAGGCTATGAATATTTGCCAAAACAAGAACAAGATAATGGATGACGGTGAAGAATTATCAAAATAAAAAAAGTAGTTATTTCAATAAGAATTGGATAGTACTAAAAGCATTCTTTTGAAATTAATGTTCCTATGATACAATCGAGAAGAAAAATACAAGAAATCATTACGCAGTTTAATCGTGTAAGTGTATTATCGTATTAAATTATTGTTGAGGAGCGTATTATGAAAAACAGATTATCTTTAATTTTAATATTTACTATTTTATGTATGTTATTTACCGGATGTACAACGACAGAACCGGATGAATTAACGACAGAACAAAACGAGTTCGAAGTAGAAGAGACTACTCAAATAACAGAAGAAGAAACAGAGATTATGTCTGAGACAGTATCTGAAACGGAAGAAGAAATTGCAGACCTTCCGGAATGGAAAAGCTTATACATAGATACTATTAATCAGTATGAAACAGACCATTCAGATTCAGAATGTACGTATGACTTAATTTATTTTGATGATGACGATATACCGGAATTAGTGGCAGGAGCTCCAGGATTTTGCGTAAGTCTTTATTTATATGATGAGGGTCAGATATACCAGCCAATGGAGGATTGGCCTTATGGTGCAATGGGAAATGCGGGATACGAGTATATACCAGAGTATAATACCCTGCGCAATTATAATAATGATATGGCTGGTGCAATAAGTTACACCACATATGAGTATATTGACGAAAACAAAAAATTCCAGAGCTGTTATGAAAGAGATTTAAGTGTATGGATGTTTGATGATAAAAATAAAAATTATATGATTGATGATGGCGAGATGTTACCGGAAGGAGAATGCCTGTATTATTATGGTGACCAACAGGTTACGGACAGAGAATTTGATACTCTCCTAATCGAAGGAGATTTCCAGTATATAGCGGGAACAAAGTCGGCAGATCAAATGATTGAGGAATTATCAAAGTAAATATATATTAAAAAGAAAGCGCAAAGGCATATGCCTTTGCGCTTTCTTTTAGCGGAGCCAACGTCTCAGTATAAAACAAAAATCCACACTTACGTGTGAATTTTTAGCGGAGACGGAGGGATTCGAACCCTCGTGCCCCAGAGGGCAAACGCATTTCGAGT
>CAZAQH010000012.1:0-34148 GCA_964487395.1 uncultured Lachnospiraceae bacterium
TAATTGATGGATTCTATCATTATATATTGCCATAATTTACCTCTCATATTATAATTATTATCATATTATATCGAAAAACGCAATGGAAAATGGACATCTGAATAAAAAGTTGATGCAAAACGCAAATGGTATATTGCATTCCTGCTCACAATATGATATTTTATACTTATGGAAAACGTAAGTATAAGGCGAAAGGGTGAGTAGCTGGTGGGATTTATAGTAAATACGAATGCAATACGAAAAAAAATGATTGACCTAAATATCAGAAACATCACAGAGCTATCAAAAAGAAGCGGTGTTAACCGTAACACGCTTTCGGACGTTATTAGTGGTAAAGCCAAGCCATCATCGCATGTAATGGAGGCATTAATTGAAACACTGGATTTATCACCGGATGAGGCAGGACAAATTTTTTTTAAAAGAGAACTTACGTAACACGTAAGCATATGAAATAATATGTAAGATATGTTAATACGCAAAAATTGCGATGACAAAGCAATTATTTGACTGTAAAATGTAACTATACTTGAATTTCACGAGAGGGCTTAAGTGCCAGGAGGGTTGGTCATGGAAGGTGCATTTTACACAGGTAAATATCGTAATGTTTTTGCAGAACTTGGTTATGATGAAGAAGTAATTAACCAACGTGTTTTAGATACATTTGAGACTATCTTTTATGGAAGTGAAGAAGAACGCTTCTATTATCCGGTTTTGGAAGATATGGGTTATATAACCGATACCGGTAATCATGATGTCAGAACAGAAGGCATGTCATATGGAATGATGATGTGTGTGCAGTTAGACCGTAAGGAAGAATTTGACCGTCTTTGGAAGTGGGTCAAAACATATATGTGGATATCAGAGGGAGTAAACAAAGGATACTTTGCTTGGTCCTGTGCTTTAGATGGCAGTAAAAATGCCAATGGTGCGGCACCGGATGGAGAAGAGTATTTTGCGATGGCTCTCTTTTTTGCTGGAAAACGCTGGGGTGATGGAGAAGGAATTTTTAATTACACAAAGGAAGCACAGGCAATTTTACATGCCACACTTCATAATAAATTTCCAATGTGGGATCCGGACAATCACTATATTAAGTTTATTGCAGAGTGTGACTGGAGTGATCCGTCTTATCATTTACCTCATTTTTATGAATTGTATGCATTATGGGCAGATGAGGAGGACAAAGAATTTTTCAAACAGGCAGCAAGTGCAAGCCGTGAATATCTGAAAAAAGCATGTCACAGTGAGACTGGATTATGTGCGGAGTATGCAGAATATGATGGGAAACCATTTGTGAAGTTCCAGGATCGCTTTGGAGGCAGACATGACTGGTACTATAGTGATGCTTACAGAACGGCAGCTAATATTGGACTGGATTATGCATGGTTTGCTAAAGATGAATGGGAGTGCGAGTGTGCATACAAAATCAGAAAATTTTTTGCAGATAAATTAAGACAGGATGTAAACGGTAATCATTATGGAATCTATGATATTGCCGGTAATGTAATAGAGGGAGAAGCTCTGCACCCGGTAGCGATTATAGCAACGAATGCGATGTCATATCTGGCAACGGATAC
Source organism: uncultured Lachnospiraceae bacterium (assembly GCA_964487395.1). Classification (GTDB taxonomy): domain Bacteria; phylum Bacillota; class Clostridia; order Lachnospirales; family Lachnospiraceae; genus RGIG8767. Next base: position 1,578 of record CAZAQH010000012.1, read on the forward strand.
GGTGGCATCACCTGATAAAAAGGATGCCTTTGAGGATGCTGTCAGATTATTTTTCAATACACCGCTTCGCACCGGCGACAGACGTTATTATGATAATTGTCTTTATCTTTTTGCCATGCTTGCACTGAGTGGTAATTACAGAATTTATAAGTAGGGGAGGAAAAAAAATGAAACAGGCAGTTGCACATAACCCAATTAAAAGTGGATTTTATCCGGACCCATCTATTTGCAGAGTGGGAGAGAATTTTTATCTTGTTAATTCAAGTTTTGCTTATTTCCCGGGTGTACCTATTTTTCACAGTAAGGATTTGGCAAACTGGGAACAGATAGGAAATATATTAGACCGCAATGAACAGATTCCTTTAATGGGGTGTGGACATTCACAGGGAATTTATGCTCCGACGCTTCGTTATTATGATGGTGTGTTTTATATGATTACGACGAATGTATCCGCAGCAGATTCCTTGAACCAACCGGAACTTGGTGGGAATTTTATTGTTACCGCAACAAATCCTGCCGGTCCATGGTCAAAGCCTTATTTCTTGGGAAAAGATGCACAGGGAATTGATCCAAGTCTCTTTTTTGACGATGATGGCACATGTTATTTTTGTGGTACCAGACCAAACCACAATGGAGAAAAGTTCAGTGGTGACTGGGAAATCTGGGTACAAAAGCTGGATGTAGAAACCATGCAATTAACGGGAGGGGCCATACCTGTCTGGAATGGGGCAATGCGTGATGTTATCTGGCCGGAAGGTCCTCATATCTATAAAATAAATGACTGGTATTATTTGATGCATGCAGAAGGTGGAACAGGACCGGACCATTGTATTGCAGTGGCAAGAAGCAAGAATATTTTCGGCCCATATAAAGGCTATCCATCCAATCCTGTTTTGACACACAGACATTTGGGAAAGGCATATCCGATTCGTTATGTGGGACATGGTGATTTAGTGAATGTACCGGCGGAAATGACTGTTTCAGGTGAGGAAAAATGGTATATTTCCTGCCTTGCATCCAGACCATGTGATGGGTATACTTTAATGGGACGTGAGACATTTTTAGCAGAAGTAACATGGGAAGATGGCTGGCCGGTTGTGAATCCGGGCATTGGAAAACTAACAGATGAGCTCATCATTGATTTGCCAGTATGTGATAATGAGAAACAACAGACAAAATACACATTTAATACCAAAACGCTCCCAGCACAGATGCTAATGTTGCGCAATCCAGATGAGACTTTATACTCCCTTACTGATAATCCGGGCTTTCTTAGGATGCCACTTAAAACAGTATCATTGCAGGAGCAGGATACGCCATCTTTTGTTGGACTTCGTCAGACCGCCTTTTCTTTTAAGGCATTCGCTGGTTTTCAATTTTTACCCAAACAGGATGGGGAAACAGCAGGTTTATCCTTGATGCAGAGTAACCAGTTCCATTTCAAATTACAGATTGTCAGAAAAGAAAACATGGCAGTTGCGCAGGCAGTTATGGTACAAGCAAAAGAGTTTAATGGCACACTTACCGGAGATGGAGTAAAAGCAGAAATGGAAGAAGAGATACTGGCAGAAACAAGTCTTGGGCAAGCAAATGAAATTACAGATTATATCACAGAAATAAAAGTAGATGGTATTCATTTAGCAGCTTACGTAGAAGTTCATTTTAAAGATAATATCAGAAATACAAAAATTAATTTATCCAATACGATAGGAATAGAAGCACTAAGTTCCGAAATTGCAGGAGGATTTGTTGGAAATGTTATAGGTATTTTTACATATTCACCCAAGGAAACAGATACTTTTGCAGACTTTGAGTGGTTTATGGTAGAATAGCCATATGTGAAGCTTATGCAGGAATAAACGATAAGAGTAATGGAAATATCTATAACGAATGAAGTGTAATGGAGGAACCTAACATGCGCATTGGTATGGGTTATGATGTTCATAAACTGGTAGAAAATCGTAAATTAATAATGGGTGGTGTTAAGATCCCTTATGAAAAAGGATTGCTTGGACATTCAGATGCAGATGTATTGCTTCATGCAATTATGGATGCTTTGCTTGGAGCTGCAGCACTTGGTGATATTGGAAAGCATTTCCCAGATTCGGATCCTCAATATAAAGGAGCAGACAGTATCAAACTGTTGTGTCAGGTTGGAAAGTTATTAGAGGAAGCACATTATTTAATTGAAAATATTGATGCAACCATTATTGCACAGGCACCGAAGATGCGTCCCTACATTGATACGATGAGACAGAATATTGCAGATGCTCTCTGCATTGATATTTCACAGGTTAACGTTAAGGCAACTACAGAAGAAGGACTTGGCTTTACCGGTAATTTAGAAGGAATTTCAAGTCAGGCAATCTGTATGTTAACAAGTCCTATTGATTTTGCAACGATGGATGTGGCAAATGATAAGTGTGAGGGCTGTAAAGGCTGTACAAAATAGAGAAATCTATTGACAAATACCTTAAAACTGCATATTCTAAAGTAGTAAAAAGAAAAAGGCTGTGAACGAAAAAGTAGAAAACAGGAACACAATAGAGAGAGAATGCCATCGGCTGCAAGCATTCTTGGTGAAGAACGTTTTTGAAGTGCATTCGGGAGCTGATCAGGTGAATGTTGGTAGTCTGATACGTACCCCACGTTACGGGTGAAAGAGAAGATTCACTAGAATCTTTAGTAGAGTGGAACCGCGGATAACTTCGTCTCTTAATTGAGACGGAGTTTTTTTAATCCAATAAGACGGCTGGAAAAGTCAGAGTCTTTTGGCTTGGAGGTGACAAAATGTCTTTTATCAAAAATGTAAAAGAAGAAATAAAACTGATTAAGGAAAGAGACCCTGCGATTCATTCATCTATGGAGGTGTTCCTATATCCGAGTTTTAAGGTAATGATTCATTATCGATTTGCACATAAGATGTATTTAAAGAAGCATTATTTCCTTGCAAGATGGATTTCACAGCGTGCAGTACGTAAAACAGGAATAGAGATTCATCCCGGTGCAGAGATTGGAAAAGGCTTTTTTATCGATCATGGAAATGGAGTTATTATAGGCGAGACTACCATTATTGGTGATAACGTGACACTTTATCAGGGTGTTACACTTGGCGGTACCGGAAAAGAACATGGGAAAAGACATCCTACCATTGGCAATAATGTTATGATTAGTGCCGGAGCGAAGGTACTTGGTTCTTTTACAATAGGTGATAACAGTAAAATAGGAGCCGGAAGTGTAGTGCTTGAGGAAGTTCCTCCTAATTCTACCGTCGTAGGTGTGCCCGGACGTGTAGTCAAACGGAATAACCAATTATTACCACAAGAGACGATGGATCAGTGTAATTTACCTGACCCGGTTAAGGAAGATATTTGCTTATTGCAACATTCGAATACAGAACTGACCAATAGATTACTGGAAATGGAACAGGAAATTAAACAATTACAGAAAGAGGCAGGAAAAGAAAAAAATGAAAATCTATAATACACTTACAAAACAAAAAGAAGAATTTGTGCCGTTAGAACCTGGCAAGGTAAAAATGTATGTCTGTGGACCAACCGTTTATAATTTGATTCACATTGGTAATGCCAGACCGATGATTGTGTTTGATACGGTCAGACGATTCATGGAACATAAAGGCTATGATGTGAATTACGTATCCAATTTTACAGATGTAGATGATAAAATTATTAAAAAAGCAATCGAAGAAGGTGTTGATGCATCTGTTATTTCCGAGCGTTATATCGAAGAATGCAAAAAAGATATGACTGCACTCAATGTAAAACCGGCAACAAAGCATCCTCAGGCTACAGAGGAAATCTGTGGCATGCTTGATATGATAAAGACGCTGATTGATAAAGGATATGCTTACACTGGTGCAGATGGTACCGTATATTACAGAACCAGAAAATTCAAAGAATATGGTAAATTGTCTCATAAAAATATTGATGATTTGCAGGGTGGTAATCGCTCCCTTTTAGTATCAGGAGAAGACCAGAAAGAAGATCCATTTGATTTTGTACTGTGGAAGCCGAAAAAAGATGGTGAACCCTATTGGGAATCCCCATGGTGCAACGGCAGACCGGGATGGCACATCGAATGTTCTGTTATGAGTAAAAAATACCTTGGAGATGAAATTGATATTCATGCCGGTGGAGAAGACCTTATTTTTCCACATCATGAAAATGAAATTGCACAGTCAGAAGCAGCGAATGATGTACCTTTTGCAAAATACTGGATGCATAATGCATTTTTAAACATTGATAATAAAAAAATGAGTAAATCAGCCGGTAATTTCTTTACCGTTCGTGATATCAGCGAAAAATATGATTTACAGGTACTTCGTTTCTTTATGCTTTCTGCTCATTACAGAAGCCCGCTTAATTTCAGTGCGGATTTAATGGAAGCAGCGAAAAACGGACTGGATAGAATTAAGACATGTAATGATAAGTTAAGCGATATGATAAAAAATGCGCAGGATGCCGTGGTTACTGCTAAAGAACAGGAAATGATAGACGGACTTGCTGATTATACAAAGCGTTTTGATGAAGCAATGGAAGATGATTTTAATACAGCGGATGCAATTTCTGTTATCTTTGAACTTGTAAAATATATTAACGTTAATATATTAAACACAAATAACAAAACGACTTTAGAGGAATTTAATAAGGAATTAATAAAACTTTCCGACATTTGTGGATTGATTTTAACACAAAAAGACGATATTCTTGATAGTGAAATTGAACAGTTAATAGCAGACAGACAAACCGCAAGAAAAGAAAAGAATTTTGCCCGTGCAGACGAAATAAGAGATGAACTTTTAAATAAGGGAATCATACTTGAAGATACACGTGAAGGAGTAAAATGGAAGAGAGCCTAAGTCTTCTTAATCAATTGAAAAAAGAATTCCAGTGTGAAGAGGTGGATATCCGTACATATTCACCTCTTACACTTGCGTTTATAGGGGACTGCATTTTTGACTTGATGATTCGAACCATTATTGTGGAACGTGGCAACCGTGCAGCAGAAAATTTACATAAACAGAAAAGTATGATTGTAAAAGCCACAACACAGGCACTTATGGCAGAAGCTCTTGCTGACGATTTAACCGAGGAAGAAATGTCTTATTATAAGCGAGGTAGAAATGCCAAATCCTATTCCAGCGCCAAGAATGCTTCCATAACTGATTATCGCAAAGCAACCGGATATGAGGCTTTGATGGGATATTTGTATCTTACCAATCAGGAAGAACGCATGATTGCATTAACAAAACTGGGAATGGATAAAATTGGAATAGAGGTATAAATCCTCTGAAAGGGAATGAAATGGAAGAAAAAGTAGTAGTGAAGGAATTTACAATTGAAGGAAGAAATGCAGTCATAGAGGCATTTCGCTCCGGAAAACCAATTGATAAGATATATGTGTTAGATGGATGTCAGGATGGACCGATTTCTTCGATTAAAAGAGAAGCCAAAAAACATGACACAATGATAAAGTATGTTACAAAAGAACGATTAGACCAGATGTCTGATACCGGAAAACATCAGGGTGTCATTGCAACAGCCGCTGCCTATGAGTATGCAGAGATTGAAGATATGTTTGCCCTTGCCCAAAAAAAAGGGGAAGCTCCATTTTTGTTTTTACTGGATAATATTGAAGACCCCCATAATTTAGGCGCTATTATCCGTACTGCTAATTTAGCTGGGGCACATGGTGTCATTATACCAAAAAACCGTGCAGTTGGACTTACTGCAACAGTAGCAAGAACATCAGCCGGAGCATTAAATTACACACCGGTTGCCAAGGTGACTAATATTTCCAAGACAATTGAAGATTTAAAGCAAAAAGGACTCTGGTTTGTCTGCGCCGATATGAGCGGTGAGACCATGTATCGTTTGAATTTAAAAGGTCCCATTGGACTTGTCATTGGAAGTGAAGGAGAAGGCGTAAGCCGCCTTGTAAAAGAAAAATGCGATTATATTGCATCCATTCCCATGAAGGGAGACATTGATTCCTTAAATGCTTCCGTAGCAGCGGGCGTTCTGGCTTATGAGATTGTAAGACAGAGACTTGGTTAAAAGAGGTTGATATATGCAGGATAATAGATATGAGCAGATAACGGATGAAGAACTCATCTTAAAACTGCGGGATGGAGAGTCCCATATTACCGATTACATCATGAATAAATATAAAAATCTTGTAAGAAGCAAAGCCAAATCCATGTATATTCTTGGAGCAGATACAGAGGATCTGATTCAGGAAGGCATGATAGGATTGTTTAAGGCTATTCGCGATTACGACAGTGGCCGTGATGCCAGTTTTTTTACTTTTGCAGATTTGTGTATTTCAAGACAGATGTATACGGCGGTTCAGGCATCTAATCGCCAAAAACATAAACCTTTAAACACATATATATCATTTTATAGTGTTAACAATGAAGGAAAAGAGCAGGAACAGGAATTAATTGATACGTTACAATCAAACCTTGAACAAAATCCGGAAGAAGTTCTGATCGATAAAGAGAATGTCTTATTACTTGAAAAAAAGATTGAAAAAGAATTAAGTAGTTTTGAAAAACAGGTCTTAGATTTATATCTTACCGGTATGGGATATGCACAGATTGCAAGAGTCTTAGGAAAAGATGAAAAATCTACCGATAATGCATTACAGAGAATAAAGAGTAAACTGAAAAAAGCTATAGTCAGATAAAAAAGTAATTGCCTTTCGCATTTACTTTTTCTTTACGAGAAACTGACCCACGGGTCGGGAAAGCATAATTAACGAGGAGAGAAAGAAAAAATGGTATCAAAATTCAGTGTTAAAAAACCTTATACGGTATTAGTTGCAGTAGTACTTGTTATTGTACTTGGAATTGTATCCTTTACAAAAATGAGTGCGGATTTACTGCCAAGTATTAATCTGCCATATGTCATTGTTATGACTACTTATGTAGGAGCAAGCCCGGAGACAGTAGAAATGGTGGTAACAAAACCGGTAGAATCATCTATGGCTACAGTAAGCAACATTGAGAATATCAGTTCCGTATCGGCGGAAAATTATTCAATGGTTATTTTAGAGTTTGCCCAATCAGCAAATATGGATTCGGCATCTCTGGAAATCAGAGAAAATCTCGATCAAATTAAATCGTATTGGGATGACTCAGTTGGCAATCCCATTATTATGAAATTAAATCCGGATATGCTTCCGGTTATGATAGCAGCGGTTGGTGAAAAGGATATGACCAATGCGGAAATCAGCGAACTTGCTACCAATAAAATTATTCCGGAACTGGAAAGTATTGAAGGCGTTGCTTCTGCCAGTGGTACCGGATTAATTGAAGAAAGTGTTCATGTCGTAATTAGACAGGATAAAATAGATGCCATTAATGAAAAAGTATTTGGCTCGATTGATGCAGAACTTGCAGATGCACAGGAAGAATTATCTGACAGCAAAAAAACTCTTGCGGATAGTGAACAGGAAATTGCCGATAATGTTGCGGATTTAGAGAAGGCAAAGCAGGATATTGCAGACGGCAAAAAAGAACTTTCTGATAAAGAAGCAGAATTAAAGGATGGCAAGCAGGAGTTAGAGGATAAGAAGGAAGATGCGGAAAATGAGATTGCGGAAAAAACAGCTCTGCTTATTGATGCAAAGACCAAAATTTCTACTTTGAATTTATCATTGACAACAATTGAAACTAAAACAGTAGCTACTGCAAAGGCATTGGGAATTACAGCAGGTAGTGTTAGTGATGTTGAAAATGCTATTACACAGTTAGGAGTTCTTGCGACCAAGGCAACTAACTATACGACTGAAGAATTCACTACATTAGATTCTTTACTTGAGACAACTGTATTAGTAAAAGATATATCTTTATTTATATCAACTAATAATTCGGCAGATATTAAGGCTATAGTGGGTAATTTATTAACCGCTATACCAACGACAGATATCAATCAAAATATAATGGAATATAAAGGTTTAAAGGATACTATATCTAAATTACCCATGACAGAATCGGAAATTGATGATGCACTGGAAGCCTTAACCAAAGGTCAAATGGAAGCGGCAGCCGGATTCGGTAGCGCAGATGCAACGATTACGTTTGGGGAAACACAGATAGAAAGTGCCAAGAAACAGTTAGAATCTTCAGAAGACCAGCTTACATCCGGTCAGGAGCAGATTGATAGTGCAAGAGACCAGATTGAAGATGCTAAGGAACAACTAAAAGATGCAGAAGAACAGTTGGCTGATTCCAAAGAACAGGCATATAACAGTGCAGACATGAATGGAATTTTGACAGTCGAAAATGTTACAGCACTTTTATCGGCACAGAACTTCTCTATGCCGGGCGGTTATGTAACAGAAGGCGGTAATCAGTATCTGGTAAGAGTTGGAGATAAACCGGATAAGGTGGATACCTTGTCTGCAATGCCGATTATGAACATCAATATGGATGGTGTTGATGTGATTACACTTGCCGATGTAGCAGATGTATTTATGACGGATAACTCCAGCGAAGTTTATACCAATATCAATGGAGCCCCTGGCGTGTTATTACAGATTCAGAAACAGACAGGTTACTCAACAGGTGATGTTTCTAATAAAATTAATGATAAATTTGATGAACTTTTAGCAGAAGATGAAAATTTAATGTTGATGTCTTTAATGGATCAGGGTATTTATATTGATCTCGTTATGGATTCCATCATTAATAATATTTTGATGGGTGCGGTTCTGGCTATTTTAATATTAATTTTATTCTTAAAGGATTTACGTCCTACATTTATTATTGCAGTATCGATTCCAATCAGTATTGTCAGTGCCATTGTTTGTATGTATTTTAGTGGTGTTACCTTAAATATTATTTCACTGTCCGGATTGGCACTTGGAATTGGTATGTTGGTGGATAACTCCATTGTTGTAATAGAAAATATTTATCGAATGCGTAGTGAAGGTGCTTCTATGAGAGAAGCGGCGATTGAAGGCTCCAAAGAGGTGGCAGGAGCCATTGGAGCATCTACACTAACAACAATCTGTGTTTTTGCACCGATTGTATTTACCGAAGGTATCACAAGACAGCTTTTTGTAGATATGGGTCTTACCATTGCCTATTCCTTACTGGCATCCCTTGCAGTAGCACTTACGGTTGTACCGGCAATGGCATCTAAAATGTTAAAGACGACAAAGATGCCAAAAGAAACAGGCTTCTTTATGAAAATGTCTAATGCATATGAAAAATTACTGCATATGTCCATTCGATTTAAACCGATTGTACTTATTTTGTCTATAGTATTGCTTGCAGTGAGTGGTTTACTTGCAATCAGTCGTGGTACTGCATTTATGCCACAGATGGATTCTACACAGCTTACAGTTATGATTGAGACCGAAAAAGGAATGTCTTTGCAGGAAAATGGCGATATCACCGATGAAATAGTAACACGAATCAGTGAAATAGAAGATGTAAAAGATGTAGGAGCCATGGCAGCAAGCTCTGATATGCAGTTAATGGGTGGAAGTTCGGGTTCTGGTTCGGGCAATTCAATGGAAGCATATGTAACCTTATATGATGACAAGAAACATACAGCAGAAGAAATTGGAGACATGATTTTAGAAAAAACTGCAGATATAGAAAAAGCAGAAATTACGGTTAATTCACAGGCATTTGATATGAGTGCTATGGGTGGAAGTGGAATTTCGATTCAGGTACGTGGTCGTGACCTGGATACACTGCAGGATATTGCAGCAGATGTAGCAGAAATAGTAAAAAATGTAGAGGGTACTACAGACGTATCAGATGGAATGGAAGAAACAATAGGAGAACTTCGTGTTAAGATTGACCGCGATAAGGCGATGGAATACGGATTGACGGTTGCACAGGTATTTTCACAGATTAATATAAGAATTAAAGATGCAACGGCAAGTACAGAATTGACTACGGATACCAAGGATTATGATATTTATGTAATTCGTCAGGCAGATGAAGATTTATCCAGAAATGATATCAAAGATATTAAAATAGAATATACGGATAAAGATAATATGAAACAGGAAATTCCATTATCGGATATTGCAACGTTTGAGGATAAAAACGGACTTAGTTCTATTAATCGTGATGAGCAGAACCGTTATATTGGAGTCTTGGCATCCGTAGCAGAAGGATATAACGTTGGTCTTGTATCTACAGAAGTCAACCGTCAACTTGCAAATTATGATATGCCATCAGGTTATACTCTGCATTTTTCAGGTGAAAATGAAATGATTAATGATGCTTTGGGACAATTAATGCTGATGTTACTTTTAGCAGTCGTATTTATGTATTTAATTATGGTTGCACAATTCCAGTCATTATTGTCACCATTTATAATCATGTTTACCATTCCACTTGCTTTTACAGGCGGTTTGTTTGGTCTGTATATCAGCAAGAGCGAAGTAAGCGTAATTGCTATGATTGGCTTTGTAATGCTTTCCGGTATCATCGTTAATAATGGTATTGTGCTTGTAGATTATATTAACCAATTACGTGCTAATGGAATGGAGAAAAAAGAAGCCATATATGAAGCAGGCAGAACCAGACTTAGACCGGTTCTTATGACCGCATTAACCACAATACTAGCATTGTCCACGATGGTATTTAGCCATGATATGGGTTCTGATATGGCAAAACCAATGGCAATTGTTACGGTGGGTGGACTTTTATACGGAACACTTTTAACCTTATTTGTCATTCCATGTATTTATGATATTTTCCATCCTGAGAAAAAGGAAAAGAAGAATAAGGAAATTTAATTTGTGCCAAAGGGGGGACAAAAAATGGATGAGGAAAAGAAAGCCGATAAGAAACTGGCAATGTATGATGCGGTAGCGGAACTGCTTGCAGAAGGCAGAGAATTGTCAGGCATCAAAGTTTTGGATGTTACGAAAAAAGCGGGAATTGGAAAAGGAACAGCATATGAATATTTTTCATCAAAAGAGGAACTTTTAATAAAAGCTCTTTTCCATTTTTCCAAGTGTACAATAAATCGAGTGCTTGACCAAATGGAAGAGCAACACACATATAGAGAAAAAGTATATTTTTTGTTTTCTCAAATGGAGCAAAAAACAAAGGAAAGAGACTGCACGGCAAAATGTGTTAATCTTATTTTCCAAAGTAAAAAATTAAAAGAAATCATGATGAAATACGGCAGTTGCAGTGGAGAGGCAGAAGAAAATCCATTAAGACTGATCCATTATTTGATGAAAGAAGGAAAACGGCAGCATTTCATTAACGAAACACTGCCGGATTCTTATCTGGAAATTATTTTTATTTCTAAATTGATTTCTTATCTGGTTTATTTAGAACAGAAAAAGAAACCAGAGGATTGTACGTGTGAGGAAATGAAACAGCTTCTCTATGAAGGACTATTGAAAGAAATTAAGGTTTAGACTTATTTAAAGGTAGTATACATATTCCGAAATTCGCTTGGTGTACAGTGGTTAATAAGCTTAAACATTCTTATAAAAGCAGAAAGAGAAGTAAAACCGGAACGAAGAGCAGCATCTGTAACAGAGATATCCGGATCAATTAATAATTTTTCCGCAGTTGCAATTCGTTTGAGGTTAATGTATTTATAAAATGAAATATTGGTAAATTGCTTAAAAAGTCGGGTAAAATGATATTTACTATAACCTGCAAGAGCCGCCATTCCGTCGAGAGTTAAGTCTTCGGTACAGTGTTCGCTGATGTAGTTACAGATATTCATAAATTTATCAATATATTCCTTCTGTTTTGTGAGTCCAACATCAAAACGGTTAGGATTTTCGGTATGATTCCGTCCAATTAGGACGAGCATTTCTATAAGACGAGCATAAATTGCAGATTCTGATAAAGAAATATCATTGCAATATTCATCACGTATCTCAAAAAGATATCGATGAAGAGTTTGGTATATGGCAGGTGAGTTTTCAGGAGTAATCAAAATTGCAGGCGAAATAATAGAAAGAACCGATTCTAATTCCTTAAAAGGAGCAGAATTCATTAACTCTGCCTGAAAAATAATTCGTCTTCCCTTTGATGCGTACAATGTATGCAATACACCGGGGCAAATCAAAAAAATATCACCAACACGCAAGGTAAATACATGTCCACTGCAATTAATGGTATATTCATTTTCAAGTGGCATGATGATTTCAAGAGGAGTATGCCAATGACTGGGATATTCTTCGAATTCAACATTATCATACAGAAGTACATTGGAATTTGATTTAAAAACTACTGTTTCATGTATTCCACGAAGATTTTCAATCATATAATGGACCCTCCCTGACAAAATCAGCATAATACGAAAAAAATTAATTTGCAACTAAAAAATGCTAAGAAAAGATGGAAATATGACACATTTGTGACAATTATAGTGTAAAATGACAGATAGAAGTATTAAAAGGAGGAACAAGGCAAATTATGGAATTTAAACACGAACTGATAAAAATGAATGATAATCTTCCGTTCCGTATGTTTGAATTTGAGGGACAGGATGGTAATTATAAAGTAGAAAAGCATTGGCATCCATCATTAGAGATTTTTCTGGTGTTAAAGGGAAGCATGGATTTTTATATTAATTCAGAACATTACACACTGGAAAATGGACAGTTTATCCTAGTTAATTCCAATGAAATACATAGTGTGGATTGTCCTAATCCCAATTTTACGATAGTTTTGCAGATTCCAAGAAAAGTATTCGAGGATTATGGCAATGAGGATGATATCTTTTTTGAAAGTACCAGGTATGAAAAGGATGCTTATCTAATAGAATTAATTGAACACATGTACCAGGCATATGAAGATAAAAAATATGCATATGTTTTTGATGTACTTGGAGACTTTAATAAACTGTTGTACGTATTACTCAGCAAATATAAGGTTCCACAGATTGACAAGCAACGCAAACAGGAATATAAGAGGTTAGAAAAGCTGTCTAAAATTACGGATTACATTAGGGAACATTTTATGGAAGATATTTCTCTTAGAAGTTTATCAGAACAGTTTGGGTTTTCACTCACCTATTTATCCCGAATGTTTCAAAAATATGCACAAATCAGTTATAAGGAGTATTTAATGAATCTTCGTGCTGATGAAGCATACAAGCGTTTAATCAATACAGGAGATGCAATTGGGAAAATCGCAATGGAGTGCGGATTCCCGGATAGCAGAAGTATGGCAAAAGCATTTCAGAAAAGATACCAAATCCTGCCAAGAGAGATAAGGAAAACCATAAAAGAAACTAAAAAATGACAAAAAAATGCTATCAAATAGATAAGAATATGATAGCAAAAAAACGATATTCGCGTTATAATGTAAGAGAAGGTAGATTTTGTACGAATCGAAAGGAGAAAGATATGGGTATTAAGCAGATTACAGATCCAGATTATCGTGCTTATGGAAGAGTTCTTACAGGTGAAATCAAAGTAGACGCATTGATTGAAGCATTGAACAAAAAAGATGCACCTGCAGATGACGTTGTATATGTTCCTTCTGTAGCAGAATTTGAATCATTAAGCGAAGCAAAAGAAGTACAGGCATCATTTTTTGGAGGAGTACCGATGCAGATTGGTTACTGCAATGGTACCAATAACAAATTAAATGCAGTGGAATATCACCGCAGTTCAGAATTTGGTATTGCATCTACAGATTTAATTTTATTACTCGGAAAACAGCAGGATATAAGTGATGACTTCACATATGAAACAAAAAATATTGAAGCATTTTTTGTACCGGCAGGCACTGTTTATGAGATGTATGCAACAACCTTACATTATGCTCCATGCAGCGTAGATGGAAAGCCATTCCGCAACATTGTTATTTTACCAAAAGAGACAAACTGGGATGTTGACTTTACTATGCTGGGTGCAAAAGAAGATAAGCTTTTAACAGCTAAAAATAAATGGCTTATCGCACATAAAGATGCCAATATAGCAGACGCATTTAACGGATTAATTGGTGAAAACACCACTATATAATAAAATAGAAAATGGAGGAATTAATATGTTTCAGAATTTACCACAGGTTAAAATCGGAATCGTAGCAGTAAGCCGTGATTGTTTCCCAGAGGAACTTTCCGTAAACAGAAGAAAGGCATTAGTAGCAGCTTATGAAGCAAAATACAACAAAGCTGAGATTTATGAATGCCCAATTTGTATCGTTGAAAGCGAAATTCATATGGTACAGGCTTTAGAAGACATCAAAAAAGCAGGATGTAATGCACTTTGTGTATATCTTGGTAACTTCGGACCAGAAATTGCAGAAACATTACTTGCAAAACATTTTGATGGACCAGTTATGTTTGTTGCAGCAGCAGAAGAAACAGGTGACAACCTTGTTGGAGGACGTGGAGATGCATACTGCGGTATGTTAAATGCAAGCTACAACTTAAAACTTCGTAACGTAAAAGCATACATCCCAGAGTATCCAGTTGGGGATGCAGCAGCTTGTGCTGATATGATTAACGAGTTCGTTCCAATTGCAAAAGCAGTTATCGGATTACATGATCTTAAAATCATCAGCTTTGGACCAAGACCACTTAACTTCTTAGCATGTAACGCACCTATCAAACAGCTTTACAACTTAGGCGTTGAAATCGAAGAAAACTCAGAACTTGATTTATTTGAATCTTTCAAGAAACATGAAGGAGATTCTCGTATTGCTTCTGTAGTAGAAGATATGGCAAAAGAACTTGGAACAGGCAACAAAAAACCTGAAATTCTGCCAAAACTTGCACAGTATGAATTAACCTTATTAGACTGGGTAGAAGCTCACAAAGGATATCGTAAATACGTTACTATCGCTGGTAAATGCTGGCCTGCATTCCAGACACAGTTTGGTTTCGTTCCATGCTATGTTAACAGCCGTTTGACAGGAATGGGTATTCCGGTTTCCTGTGAAGTTGATATCTATGGTGCATTAAGTGAGTTCATCGGAACATGTGTAAGTGATGATGCAGTAACTCTGTTAGACATCAACAACTCTGTTCCTACAGATATGTACAACGAAAGCATTAAAAACAAATTCAACTATACATTACAGGATACATTCATGGGATTCCATTGTGGTAACACAAGCTCCAAGAAATTATCTTTCTGCAATATGAAATATCAGATGATTATGGCTCGTGCACTTCCAGAAGAAGTTACACAGGGTACTCTTGAAGGAGATATCATCCCTGGTGATATCACATTCTTCCGTTTACAGAGCACAGCTGATGCAAAACTTCGTGGATACATTGCACAGGGTGAAGTATTACCAGTAGCTACCAAATCCTTTGGATCAATCGGTATCTTCGCTATTCCTGAAATGGGAAGATTCTATCGTCATGTATTAATCGAAAAGAATTATCCTCATCATGGAGCAGTTGCTTTTGGACATTTTGGAAAAGCTATTTATGAAGTATTCAAATATGTTGGTGTTGAATTAGATGAAATCGGATTTAATCAGCCAAAAGGAATGATGTATCCTTCTGAGAATCCATTTGCTTAATTCCTAACTTGTGTCTAAAAAAATAAAATGTAAATTGTGGGTGCCTGAATGCAAATTCAGGCACTTGCAGAAAATGGAGAAAAAAGTATGTATTATATTGGTGTCGATTTAGGAACCTCTGCTGTTAAATTATTGTTAATGCAGGCAGATGGTAAGATTTCAAAAATTGTATCAAAAGAATATCCTTTATTTTTTCCTCATCCGGGATGGTCTGAACAGAATCCTTCCGATTGGTGGAGTGCTGTAAAAGAAGGAATTAAAGAACTTACAAGTGAAGTTGACCGTAAACAGGTTGCAGGAATCAGTTTTGGTGGTCAGATGCATGGACTTGTTGTACTGGATAAAGATGATAACGTAATCCGCCCTGCTATTCTTTGGAATGACGGAAGAACAGTAGAAGAGACCAATTACTTAAATGATGTAATTGGCAAAGATAAATTATCAAAATATACAGCTAACATTGCATTTGCAGGATTTACTGCTCCCAAGATTTTATGGATGAAAAATAAGGAACCTGAATTGTTTGCAAAGATTTGTAAGATTATGCTGCCAAAGGATTATATCGCATACAAATTAAGCGGTGTTCATTGTAGCGATTATTCCGATGCATCCGGAATGCTATTAATGGATGTAGAACATAAATGCTGGTCAAAAGAAATGCTTGATATCTGCAGCATTACAGAAGACAAAATGCCAAAACTGTTTGAAAGTTATGATGTAGTAGGTACATTACTTCCAGAAGTAGCTTCTGAGTTAGGTTTAGAGGCAAGTGTTAAAGTCGTTGCAGGTGCAGGTGATAATGCAGCAGCAGCTGTTGGAACCGGAACAGTAGGTGATGGCAATTGTAATATATCTCTTGGCACCAGTGGTACTGTTTTCATTGCAAGTGAGAAGTTTGCAGTAGATGCTAACAATGCACTTCATGCTTTTGCACATGCAGATGGACATTATCATTTAATGGGATGTATGCTTAGTGCAGCTTCCTGTAATAAATGGTGGATGGATGACATCTTAAAGACAAAAGAATATGGTAATGAACAGAAAAACATCACCAAATTAGGTGAGAATCACGTATATTTCCTTCCATACTTAATGGGTGAGCGTTCTCCTCATAATGATCCTGCAGCAAGAGGTACCTTTATTGGTATGTCCATGGATTCTACAAGAGAAGATATGACTCAGGCAGTTTTAGAAGGTGTTGCATTTGCGCTTAGAGATTCCTTTGAAGTTGCCAAATCATTAGGTATTAACATTACAAAGACCAAAATTTGTGGTGGTGGTGCAAAGAGTCCATTATGGAAGAAAATGATTGCTAATATCTTAAACGTAGAAGTAGAAGTAATTGAGAGTGAAGAAGGACCAGCTCTTGGTGGTGCAATGCTTGCAGCAGTTGCATGCGGAGAATATGCAACAGTTGAAGATGCCGCAGCAAAAATTGTAAAGGTTATTGATACTGTTAAACCAGAAAAAGGCCTTGTTGATGCATATGAATTACGTTATCAGACCTTTAAAAACATTTATCCTACAGTCAAAAAACTTTTCCCAACCATGGGCTAAAACGGCGTTGACAAAAACATCACCGATGTGTTATTATAGCACTCGGTGATGTTATAACACTGCTGCAATAGCTCAGTTGGTAGAGCGTCGCATTGGTAGTGCGGAGGTCACGGGTTCGACTCCCGTTTGTAGCTTTAAAGATGCATATTTATTTGCATCTTTTTTTATTATAAAGGTTATCTTTTAAGGAAGAATATAGTATAATGAATGCATGCATAGAAAAAATGTATACGTGGGGATATACATTATACTAGATAAATCATTAGTTTATCAAAAAGGGGAAAACAATGAAGAAAGATATAATTTCAGAAGTAATTAGGGGATGTACATCAGGTAAACAGTTTTCTAATATGACAGATTCGGAACGAACAATTTTTGTAGAACTTGTCAAGGCCGGCGTATTATGTGATGGCCGAAGTTCACTTAAGGTTGGGATTGATGATGACAGAAGTGAATTACTTGTTTTAGAACAGGAAGTAGTATGGAGTGTTAATAAAGAGAAACTGAAGAAATTATATGGTCTATAAGATATTCGATAGTAAATGACAAAATTTAGGAGGTAAGAGAATGACATTTTGGGAGAACTTAGGTGGAACGATTTCAGCAAAAGGAAAAGAGGTTGCAGACAAAGCAAAAAACCTTACTGAAATAGCCAGTTTGAAGGGACAGATTATTACATGTGAAAATGTAATTACGAAGAACTATAAAGATATTGGAAAAGAGTTCTATGAACAGCATAAAAATGATTCCACAGAAGAATTCAAAAATCAAATGGAAGCTATTAAAAATGCAGAAAAAGCTATTAATGAATTACAGAAGAGAATCTTCGAATTAAAAGGAACAAAGCATTGCGTAAAATGTGGTGCAGATGTAGATGAAGAAAGTATTTACTGCCCGAAGTGTGGTGCAAAAATGGATGATGAGTTTTTTGATGATGACGAAAGTAATGATTTTCAGGATATCATTAAAGAAGAAGATATTATTGATTAAATATTGTAATTAAAAAAGTTCTGTCAGTTATCTGACAGAACTTTTTTGTTGTCTAATATAGGTTAATTAATTTTGAGCGGCTTCAGCAGCAGCCTGATCAGCAGCTTGTTGAGCCAGAATAGCCCGTTGCTGCATTTCTGCTCGCTGTTGTTCAATAATCTCATTAATATTAGGTGCAGCCATAAAAGCGTCGTTATGAGGACATTGAAGAACTGGTTGTGTAACAATTGGTAAGCCATTTTCGCCAATGGTCTGTCCTTCGGCAGGAGGAACAGTGCCATCTGTTGATGGAGCAAGTGTCGAAGAACCACTCCAAAGGGAAGGATCTTCCTGTAAAGGTAATTCAAATACGCCTTCTGCTTTAAATGGACAATTTGCACATGCAGGTAAACCACTATAGGTACAGATGGTTCCTTGATAATGAATATCACAGGTAGCCTGAGGAACAGTACCTTCCGCAAAATATTCAGTAACTAATGTTGCATCACATAATCCGGGGATTGGTAACTTACCGGAGCGGGAGCAAACAGTTGCAGTGACAATGCCACTTGGAACATCAAATGATTTAGCAGGAAGATTTTCATGCACTTTACTCATTACTGCACGCCACATTGTCTTAGCAAGATTCTTTTCAGCTGACGAAGTAAGCTTTGCATTATTATCATATCCAGCCCAGGTTGTTGCGGTATAGTATGGAGTATATCCTGAGAACCAAACATCATTATAATCGGATGTTGTACCGGTCTTACCGGCAATTGGCATACCACCAAAGTTAACACTTCCACCAGTACCACTTGTAACAACATCAACCATTGCATCCGTTAACAGGAATGCAGTTGTTTCTTTAATAACCTGATGAGAATCAGGAGCTGTATTATCTAAAATAATATTGCCGGAATGATCTACAACCTTCGTATAAAGCTTAGGCTTGATATAAGTTCCGGAATTAGCAATAGAAGCATAAGCAGCATTTAATTCCAGGTTTGTAACACCGTTTGTAATACCACCAAGTGCAAGTGATTGTTGAATATCTGAGTATATTTTACCATTAATTTCTTTACCAGATTCCAAGGTTGTAAAGCCAAAGTTGAGTAGATAATCAAATCCCATTTGTGGAGAAATCTGAGTTAAGGTCTTAACGGCAATAATATTCATGGAATCTTTAATACCGGTTCGTAGGGAATTAATTCCACGATAACCGCTGCTATACCAGTTTGATACCGGTTTACCATCTGCATAGTTAAACGGTGCATCATTCTGTACGGTGGCAAGTGTGAGTCCGGCACTATCGAGTGCAGGTGCATAAGTGGATACAACCTTAAAAGTTGAACCAGGCTGACGTACTGTTGAAGTAGCACGGTTTAATGTACGGCTTGCTTCTTTTGCACCTCGGCCACCAATCATTGCAACAACATAACCGGTAGACTGGTCTTCAATTGTCAGTGAAATCTGAGGCTGTGGTGTTAAGGAAATCTTTTCGGCAAGGACTTCATCGCCGGTGCCTAATACAGCATCCTGATATAATTGAATCGCTTCATATGCTTCATCCTGTGTGGAATAAAGCATGTTAAATTTGGGTTGTTCCTGTCTGAAATATTCGCGGAACATTTCAGAACTATGATTTTCAGTATCGCCGTTAGCTTTTTGAATAGATAAATCGTAACTTAAATACCATTTTGTGCCTTCTGGATAATTCTCTTCATTAGAATATACCTCATCGCAGATATCTTGGATATGAGAATCCTGTGTGGAAAAGATTGATAATCCTCCACTATATAATAAGGTGTATGCCTGTGTATCGTTGTAACCGGCAGCAATCAAATCTTTGTAAACTGCATCCGTAACAGCATCATCAAAATAGGAATTAATAGATGTATCAGCAACTTCATCATTGGTACTCTGAATACGAGAGTAAACATCATCTTTAATTGCCTCATCATAATCTGCCTGTGAAATATAACCCTGCTCTAACATGTTATTTAATACTTTTTCACGTCTCTCTGCATTATCTTCAGGATGAGAGATAGGATTATATTTTGATGGATTCTGTGTAATACCGGCAATAACTGCACATTCGGATAAAGTCAATTCATATACATTCTTATTAAAATAACGTAAAGATGCAGCTTGAACACCTAATGTATTCTGACCAAGGTTAATGGTGTTCATATAATTTTCAAGAATCTTATCTTTATCCATTATTTTTTCAAGTTCAAGAGCAAGGTATTGTTCCTGAATTTTACGTTTTACTTTTTCGATATCACTGTTCTCAGAAGTCCAGTTTGTAAATACGTTGTTTTTTAATAACTGCTGAGTAATGGTGCTGGCACCCTGGGAAAAATGGAATTTATTCTTGATTCCAGTCCAGCCTGCACGGATGATTCCTTTAATATCGATACCGTTATGAGTGTAAAAACGTTCATCTTCAATTGCAACAAAAGCATGGGTAAGATTTTCTGGAATCTGATCCATTGTCACAGGGATTCGGTTTGAATCTGAAGCAACCAGCTTTGCAGTTTCATTGCCTTCACTGTCATAAATGAAGGTTGAAAAACCGGTTGGAGAAACGTCAATATTGGAGATATCCGGTGAAGAAGCGATAATACCCTTAAAAACGCCAATTCCTGCACAACCACCAATGATGCATACGGAAATCGCAGCGACCAGGAATAACTTCAATATAATAAGGGCAGTCTTTTTGCCCCATTTTGTTGTTTTTGAATTCAGTGCCTTTTGTTTTGCTCGGACACCTTTCTTGCCATAATTCATGAATTATGCCTCCTTAGATAAAAAGCCTTTTTGGCATTACCTATATGATTATAGCAAAAATGAATAGGTAAATAAAGGTTTTTCTTCTATCTTAAGAATTTTAACAATTTCTTATACTTTTATGCAACAGTATGTTAGGATAAAGGTAATAAATAATGTTGAGGCCAAAAATATGATAGAAAAATATAAAACAGTATTTGAAGATGGAATAGGGGAAATAATTGAAAAGAAATCAAGATTTATTGCCAATGTTCATCATATAGAATCGGAAGAAGAAGCTATAGCATATATAGAGATGCTACGCAAACAATACTGGGATGCCAGACACAATTGTTATGCATATATAATAGGAAAGAATTCAAATCTTACAAGGTGCTCAGACGATGGAGAACCTAGTGGAACGGCAGGCAAGCCAATTTTGGAAGTAATGTTAAATAATGATTTAACAAATGCGATAATAGTAGTAACAAGATATTTTGGAGGTGTCTTATTAGGGACCGGCGGATTAGTACGAGCATATAGCCAGGCTTCTATAAATGGGATAGAACAGGCTAAAACTGGAATTATGCAACTGATGAATATTATATTGCTAAAAGTTGATTATACAATGGTTGGGAAAGTAAAATATCTTTTAGCCAAATCGGAAGTAGCAATTATAAATGAAGATTATGGAGAAGATGTTACTTTTGAAATAGCAGTTGTTATTTTGAAAAAGGAACAATTATATAAAGAATTATTAGAAGTAACAAGTGGAAGAGTTACGATGGAAGAAAAAGACATCCAATATATTCCGAAAATGAATTGACAAAAGAAAAAGACGAATGTAATATTTAGAAAGTAAAAAACAATTTTAATTAATAATAGGCAATTCGAAAGGTGGTGGTTTTTATGAAGAACAGTAAGAGAAATAATAATGATGTTCCGCTCCCTGGGCGAAGTTACATAAAAATCACAAC
The DNA here is from genome assembly GCA_964487395.1 of uncultured Lachnospiraceae bacterium. Classification (GTDB taxonomy): domain Bacteria; phylum Bacillota; class Clostridia; order Lachnospirales; family Lachnospiraceae; genus RGIG8767. Next base: position 23,358 of record CAZAQH010000012.1, read on the forward strand.
TAAAGGAGAATTGCTATGGATGAGATTAAAGAACTGACAGAAGTCAGAGAACTGCTCGAAACCAAACAATATACCCGACTTCGCCAAAGATTATCAGAAATGAACGAAGCGGATATAGCGGTTATCATGGAAGAACTTGAAGAGACAGATTTGTTGAAGATGTTTCGTATTCTTCCAAAAGATATGGCCGCAGATGTCTTTTCCTATATGGATGTAGATAATCAGCATTTCATTATTACATCATTATCTGAAAAAGATGCTGCCGGTATTATCAATAATCTGATGGCCGATGATGCAACAGACTTATTAGAGGAGATGCCGGCTAATATTGTCAAGAAATTATTAGCATCAGCTAGTCCTGAGACAAGAAGAGATATTAATCACTTGCTTCGATACCCTGAGTCTTCCGCTGGAAGTATTATGACAGTGGAATATGTAGACTTAAAAGAAAATTTAACTGTCGAACAGGCTATACAGAGAATACGAAGTGTAGGTGTGGACAGTGAGACAATTAATATATGTTATGTACTTGATAGCAGAAGAACATTATTAGGTACTGTTGCACTTCGCTATTTACTGCTTAGTCCGCCGGATGAAATTATTGGAGACATTATGCATGAGAATGTTATCTCCATTAATACTCTGATGGATCAGGAGGAAGTAGCAAGACAGTTCCAGAAATACGATTTTACAGCTATGCCGGTTGTTGATAACGAGAATAGACTTGTAGGTATTATTACGGTCGATGATATCGTGGATATCATGCAGCAGGAGGCTACGGAAGATATTGAAAAGATGGCTGCTATCGTACCAACTGATAAGCCATATATGAAAACAGGTGTTATTGAAACGTGGAAAAAACGTATCCCATGGTTACTGCTTCTCATGATTTCAGCAACATTTACCGGAAAAATTATTTCTTCCTTTGAAGATGCATTAAGTGCCTACGTAATATTAACAGCCTTTATTCCTATGTTGATGGATACCGGTGGTAATGCCGGAGGACAGGCAAGTGTTACCATTATTCGTGGACTTAGTTTGGATGAGATTGAATTTCGAGATATGCCTCGTATTATATTTAAGGAATGTCGCGTAGCGATTTTGTGTGGTCTTACCTTAGCAGCAGCTAATTTTGCCAAGTTAATGTTATTAGACCGTGTAGGTGTTCAGGTAGCACTTGTTGTATGTATCACATTAGTTGCCGTTGTAGTGATTGCAAAGTTTGTTGGATGTATTCTTCCGATGTTTGCAAAGAAGATAGGATTTGACCCAGCGGTTATGGCAAGTCCGTTTATTACTACAATTGTGGATGCCATTTCACTATTAATTTATTTCCAGGTTGCAACGCAGTTATTACATTTATAATTAGGATTATTTTTTCAATAAAAAACTTCTATCAGTTATGATAGAAGTTTTTTTTATTGAATTATATTAATTACGATTCATGTTAGAACGTTTTCTCAAGGTAGGATCTAATATCTTTTTGCGAATTCTAAGACTTTCTGGTGTGATTTCCAGTAATTCGTCTGTATCAATGAATTCTAATGCCTGCTCAAGACTTAAATCTTTTTTAGGTGAAAGACGAAGAGCTTCGTCAGCACTTGAAGAACGGGTATTAGTTAACTGTTTCTTCTTGCAAACATTGATTTCGATATCTTCCGGTTTACCGGTTTGCCCGATTACCATTCCGGCATATACTTTTTCACCGGGACCAATGAATAAAATTCCACGGTCCTGCGCGTTATAAAGACCATAAGTGATAGCTTCTCCAGCTTCAAAAGCAATTAAGGAACCTTGTTTACGATACATCATATCGCCCTTATAAGGACCATAGCCATCAAAGGTGGTATTCAGAATACCATTTCCTTTTGTATCTGTCATAAATTCTCCACGGTATCCAATTAATCCTCTGGAAGGAATTGCAAATTCAAGACGAGTATAGCCACCACTGATAGAGGTCATTCCCTGAAGTTCACCTTTTCTTGAAGATAATTTCTGAATAACAGTTCCGGAAAATTCTTCAGGCACATCTACGTATGCAAGCTCCATAGGTTCTAATTTCTGATTACGTTCATTTGTTTTATATAATACTTCTGCTTTTGAAACAGCAAATTCATATCCTTCACGACGCATATTTTCAATTAATACAGAAAGATGGAGTTCGCCACGTCCTGAAACCTTGAATACTTCGGTTGAATCTGTTTCTTCCACGCGAAGAGAAACATCCGTATTTAATTCCTTGAATAAACGGTCACGAATATGACGGCTTGTAATGTATTTTCCTTCTTGGCCGGCAAGCGGAGAGTCGTTTACCATAAAATGCATTGCAATGGTAGGTTCTGATATTTTTTGGAAAGGAATTGCTTCCGGATTCTCAGGAGAGCATAAGGTATCTCCAATGTGAATGTCTGCTATGCCGGAAATGGCTACAATAGAACCAATGGTAGCTTCAGCAACTTCTACTTTATTTAAACCATCATATTCATAAAGCTTGGATACTTTTACTTTATTCAGTTTATCCGGTTCGTGATGATTTACTAAAACGACTTCCTGATTAACACGAATGGTTCCGTTATCTACTTTACCAACACCGATTCTTCCAACATACTCATTGTAATCAATTGTACTGATTAATACCTGTGTATGAGCGTCGGGATCACCAACTGGAGCAGGAATATAATCTAAAATAGTATCAAAAAGTGGAATCATGTTTGTTCCAGGCTTATCTAAATCAAGAGCAGAAGTTCCTGCTTTTGCAGAGGCAAAGACGAATGGACAATCTAATTGTGATTCATTTGCTTCCAAATCGATGAATAATTCAAGAATTTCATCAATTACTTCATTTGGACGGGCTTCCGGTCTGTCAATTTTATTAATACATACAATAACAGGAAGTTTAAGCTCAAGAGCTTTTTTTAATACAAATTTTGTTTGAGGCATAGCACCTTCAAATGCATCTACAACAAGAACTACACCATTTACCATTTTAAGAACACGTTCTACTTCGCCACCAAAGTCGGCATGTCCGGGAGTATCGATAATATTAATCTTTGTATCCTTGTAAGTTACCGCTGTATTTTTTGAAAGAATAGTAATTCCACGCTCTTTTTCGATATCGTTAGAATCCATTACTCTTTCGGCAACCTCCTGGTTGACACGAAAAACACCGCTTTGTTTTAACAGTTCATCTATCAGTGTTGTTTTACCATGGTCAACGTGGGCAATGATTGCTATATTTCGTATATCATTTCTTGTTTGTTTCATTTTGAACCTTTCTTTTTCTCTTCTTAAGAAATCTTTCTTATTAATATGTGTTTTTTGCAAACTCATTCAGTATATCATCATCTTTTTTTTTATGCAACAGAAACCAGCATATTTTCGCAGATAATGCGATAGCTGAAACTTCTATTTTGAATTCTTATACATAAAATAGTAATACATGAACGGAAAAAATTCTTAAGTGTGAATACGTTTAGTGTATTCAAAGAAGGGAGAACAAAAATGACAGATAAGGTAATGGAAAACAATCAGGTAGTAATCATGGGGAGAATAGTAAGCGATTTTGTTTACAGCCATGAGATTTTTGGGGAAGGGTTTTATATGGTTGTCGTAGAGGTACTTAGACTTAGTGATTCTGGGGATATTATCCCCATGATGGTGTCTGAACGTCTATTAGACGTAAATGAAGATTATAAGGGGGCTAATATTGCAGTTACAGGGCAATTTCGATCTTATAACAGACATGAGGAAAAGAAAAACAGATTAATTCTTTCTGTTTTCGCCAGAGAAGTTGATTTTTTAGATGAGATTGAGGAAAATGCAAAGTCAAATCAAATCTATCTGGATGGATATATATGTAAAGAACCGATATATAGAAAAACACCGTTAGGACGTGAAATTGCGGATTTATTAATCGCAGTAAACAGACCATACGGAAAGTCGGATTACATACCGTGTATCTGTTGGGGCAGAAATGCAAGATTTGCAAGCAGCTTTGAGGTGGGAGCAAGATGTGCCATCTGGGGACGTATCCAAAGCCGTGAATATATGAAAAAAGTGAATGAAGAAGAGGCAGAGAAACGTATAGCATATGAAGTGTCTGTCAGCAAATTAGAATTACTCAGTGATGAATATGATAAAAACAGAGATGAAGAAGAAATGTATACGATATAAAAAGTGCATAATAGCGCTAGACGAATTAAGAAAAAAATAAGAAATATTAATAAAAATTAAGATTTTAATTGAAAAAGCAATATTGCTGTGTTAAGATTGCAAAGTATTTACGCAAAAGTATAAGCTTTTGGGAAACAACACATTATCCCGTCAGATGGATACAAAAGAGAAATCTTTTATGGAGAATGATATGATTACAGGTAATATTTTGATTTTTAGTGGAGATGGACATGGTAAATCTCCGGCGGCCCTGGGGAAGGCTATTGAAGCTGCATGTAAGGGAAAAAAGGTAGTAATTATTCAGTTCTTAAAAGAAAAGGGATTAGAGGATAACGCTTTTATTAAAAGATTAGAACCGGATATTAAGTTATTTCGTTTTGAAAAATCAGAAGAGAATTTTGATTTATTATCCAAAGAAAGACAAACCGAAGAAATCATTAATATTAAAAATGGAATGAATTTTGCAAAAAAGGTTCTGACTACAGGGGAATGTAATTTGTTGATTTTAGATGAAGTATTGGGATTACTTGACAACGGAATCATCAGCATTGAGGAGTTAAAGGCAGTTCTAAATGCAAAAAGTGATGACACAACCGTTATCATGACAGGAATCACTGTTAACGATGAGATTTGCGGTTTGGCTGATGAAGTTTCAAAAATTGAAACAATACGTTGACAGATTGAAATAGTAGTGTTAATATTTGTCATAACAACTTGGCGAAAGCCTAATATACATAAGGTAGAGGTCGCGTGAATCAAGAGTATCTTTTTGGATGTGTCAGGCACATGTGAAGAAAAGAAAAAGGGAGGAACGCCGAAAGAGGAGATTACCTGATAATCAAGTCTTGGGCACAGAGTTAACAGCTTTGTGACTGTCATCTTTTTAGATGGGGAGCTATCGTTGATTTTTGATTTTAAACCGACACCCTCATGGAGTCGGTTTTTTCGTTAATGACGATGCAAACAATCAGCCAAAAGGAGGAAAAAATATGGCTATTTTTACAGGTGCAGGTGTTGCTATTGTCACACCATTTAAGGAAGACGGAGCAGTAAATTATGAGAAATTTGCAGAGATGATTGAATTTCAGATTGCAAACAAAACAGATGCCATTATTGTATGCGGTACAACAGGTGAGGCATCCACACTTTCACATGAGGAACATTTAGATGTGATCCGTTATTGCGTTAAATGTGTTAAAGGAAGAATCCCTGTTGTTGCAGGAACCGGTTCTAATTGCACAGAGACAGCAATTTATCTCTCAAAAGAAGCAGAAAAAGCCGGTGTAGATGGAATATTGGTGGTAACACCATACTATAATAAAGCTACACAGAATGGACTTTATGAACATTTCAAAATGGTAGCAGAATCCGTTAAGGTTCCAATGATTTTATATAATATTCCTGGAAGAACAGGTGGAGTAAATATTTTACCGGAAACAGTAGTAAGACTTTGCAGCGAAGTTGACAACATTGTAGGTGTAAAAGATGCAACCGGTAATATTTCACAGGTAGCAAAACTTATGTCACTTGCGAATGGCAAAGTAGATTTATATTCTGGAAATGATGATCAGATTGTACCATTGTTATCACTTGGAGGAAAAGGTGTTATTTCAGTGCTTTCCAATGTTGCACCACAGAATACACATGATATCTGCCAGAAATTCTTCGAAGGTAAAATAGAAGAAAGCAGACAATTACAGTTTGACGCAATACCATTAATTAATACACTGTTTTGTGAAGTTAATCCAATTCCGGTTAAGAAAGCATTGAACTTTATGGGAATGCAGGCTGGAATCTTAAGACGACCACTTACGGACATGGAAGAAGCAAATGCAGCAAAACTTGAAGCTGAAATGAAGAAATATGGTATTTTATAGAGGAGACAAATAATGACAAGAGCAATTATGCATGGCTGTAATGGCAGAATGGGACAGATGATTTCCGGACTGATAGAAAAAGACAGCGAAATTGAATTGGTAGCAGGTATCGATGTATCCGACCATATTAAGAATGCCTATCCGGTTTTTAGTAATATTAATGAATGCGATATAAAAGCAGATGTTATTATTGATTTTGCCTCCAGTAAAGCAGTAGATGGATTGCTGGATTATTGTATCAAGACAAAAACTCCCTGTGTATTGTGCACAACAGGACTGTCGAGTGAACAGCTACAGCGAATTGAGGAAGTATCTAAAACAGTCGCAGTTTTAAAATCGGCAAATATGTCTTTGGGAATTAATACATTAATGAAGCTTTTAAAAGAAGCAGCTAAAGTTTTAGCTCCGGCAGGATTTGATGTTGAAATAGTTGAAAAGCATCATAATCAAAAATTGGATGCACCAAGCGGAACAGCACTGGCATTAGCAGACAGCATCAATGAAGAATTTGATAATGAGTACGAATATGTATATGACAGAAGTGTGAGAAGAGAAAAGAGACCGGAAAAAGAGATCGGTATTTCAGCTGTTCGTGGCGGTACAATTGTAGGCGACCATGATGTAATATTTGCAGGAACAGATGAAGTTATTACATTTTCCCATACTGCATATTCCAGAGCCGTATTTGCCAAAGGCGCTATTCAGGCGGCCAAATTTTTAAATGGAAAAGAAAATGGTTATTATAATATGAGTGATGTAATTGATAGTACATCAAACTAACAAAATTTTAATTAAGGATTATTCGGTTCATTATCATTATGAACAGGGTAGTCCTTATTTCATTTTTCAGGGAAATAGGTTATACTAAAAATAACTTAACATTAAGGGGGACTACCACATGGACAATAAGGAATTGGTATATTTAAAAGGTCTTGCCAAACAATTCCCGACAATTGCATCAGCATCTACTGAAATCATAAATCTTCAGGCTATTCTTAATCTTCCCAAAGGCACAGAACATTTCCTGACAGATATTCATGGAGAATACGAACAATTTAATCATGTATTAAAAAATGGTTCGGGATCTGTAAAGAAAAAGATAAATGAAGAATTTGGTAATACAATGAGTGAAAGGGATAAAAAAAGTCTTGCGACTTTGATTTATTATCCTGTTGAAAAATTAGAAATTGTAATGGAAGAAGAGGAATATCTGGAAGACTGGTATAAGATTACATTGCACCGGTTGGTACAGATGAAACAGGTAAAATTAATTATTTTAACGATTACGTGTATCTTCCAAATATACGCGTTCTAAGGTTAGAAAGGCATTACCCAAAGATTTTGCATATATTATAGAAGAATTAATTACAGAAAAAGAAGAGTTACAGGATAAGGAAGCATATTATAACGAAATTATTCATACCATTATTAAAATCGGACGGGCACCGGATTTTATTACGGCACTTTGTTTTCTGATTCAGAGAATGGTAATTGATCATTTACATATCGTTGGAGATATTTACGACAGAGGAAAAGGCCCTCATATTATCATGGATACTTTGATTCATTATCACTCTGTAGATATTCAGTGGGGTAATCACGATATTGTATGGATGGGTGCAGCAAGCGGTCATAAGGCATGTATTGCTACCGTTATCAGAATGTCAGCCCGTTATGGAAATCTTGATACGATTGAAGAAGGATATGGCATTAATTTGATTCCACTTGCAACGTTTGCGCTTAAGACATATGAAAATGTTAACTGTGATTTCTTTACAATAAAATATAGCAATGAATATGATATCAGAGATCTTGATCTTGATATGAAAATGCATAAAGCAATTGCGGTTATTCAGTTTAAACTTGAGGGACAGTTGTTAAAGAGAAGACCTGAATTTAATATGGATGACAGGCTTTTATTAGATAAGATTGATTATGCCAACAAAACAATCAATATATATGGCAATACATACAATATGCTTGATACAGAGTTTCCGACAGTTGATCCTGGTAATCCTTATTCTTTAACAGAAGAAGAGGAACTGGTAATGGAAAGACTTCAGGATGCCTTCCGTCATAGTGAAAAGTTACAGAAACATGTTAAGTTTCTTTTTTCAAAAGGTGGACTTTATAAAGTACAAAATTCTAATCTGTTATATCATGGCTGTGTTCCGATGGATGAAGAAGGTAATTTTAACAAAGTTAATGTGTATGGAAAAGAGTGTTCCGGCAAGGAATTATATGATTTACTGGATAATTATGCAAGAAAAGGCTTTTATTCACAGGATAAAACAGAGAGACAAAAAGGACAGGATATAATCTGGTATATATGGGCAGGTCCTAACTCACCTGTTTTTGGAAAAGATAAAATGACAACCTTTGAACGTTATTTTATTGCAGACAAAGAAGCACATAAAGAAACCAAAAACAGCTATTATCGTTTAATGGATGATGAAAATGTACTTAATCATATACTCGAGGAATTTGGATTAAATCCATCATCTTCACATATAATAAATGGACATGTACCGGTTGAATTAAAAAAAGGCGAGACTCCGATTAAATGTAATGGTAAACTTTTGATTATAGATGGAGGCTTTTCGAAAGCATATCAGGGTAAAACAGGAATAGCAGGATATACATTGGTAGCGAATTCACATGGAATGAGTCTTGTTTCACATGAACCGTTTGAGTCCACAGAGGCAGCTATTTTAAATGAATCGGATATTTTTTCGGACTCTATTATCGTAGAGACGGCAACCAACCGAATGAGAGTTGCAGATACAGATATTGGTGTTGAATTGTGTGCAAGTATTAAACAGTTAGAAGAATTGTTAGAGGCATATAGGGATGGTATTATTGTAGAAAAGGATATATAAAGTATATAAAAAAAGCAGGAGCGACTTCCTGCTTTTTTATCCAATAGGATTAGATTTATTCTGTGATATCTTTTATTGCATTGCCGGCATCACGTGCAGTGTCTTTTATACCTTCACCAATGTCATCTGCTGCATCGCCGACTGCTTTACCGGCATCATCAATGACGTTACCTGCATCGTCTACAACATTACCTCCGGTAGTGCCATTGTCACCAGCACCACCGTTGCCGGTATTCCCTTCTTCACCAGTTTCAGAAGACATGGTATCCTCAGTAGCACCTTGTTCGGTATTTTCAACAGACGTTCTTTCTTCTGAAGTTTGCGTGCTTTCCGGTTCTGATGAAGAACTGGAAGCCATTTCACTCTGGTCATTGTTCTTATTATTTCCACAGGCAGCAGCCATGCAAAGAGTGAGGATAAGAAGGAACATAATTCCTGTTTTTTTAATATTTCTCATAAATTGCTCCTATCTGCGTTTGATTTGAACGCTATAATATTATTTAAGGTCTCAGATGAGAACTTTAGTGTTAGTATCTATCAAACAACTTGTTTTTATACAGTGAGTTGTGTAAGATATGTTAATAGAAAATTTTGTTAATGGAGAGAACTCAAATGAAATTCAGACCATGCATTGATATTCATAATGGAAAAGTAAAACAAATAATTGGCGGCAGTTTGAATGACAATTCAGAAACCACAAAAGAAAATTTTGTGGCGTCTTATGATGCGTCATATTATGCACAGTTATATAAAAATAAAAATTTATCAGGTGGCCATGTCATTTTATTAAATGCATATGATAGCCCTTATTATGAAGCCACAAGACAACAGGCATTTATGGCATTACAGACATTTCCACAAGGGCTACAGGTGGGCGGTGGTATTAATGATAGGAATGCGGAAGAATTTTTAAAAGCAGGTGCATCTCATGTTATTGTAACTTCATTTGTGTTCCAAAATGGAAAAGTGTCTCTTGAAAATCTTGAAAAAATCACAAAAACTATTGGAAAAGAACATCTTGTATTGGATTTAAGCTGTAGAAAAAAAGAAGATGGATATTATATTGTTACCGATAGATGGCAGAAAGATACCGAGACAAAAATAGATGAAAAAAATTTGAACTTTTTTCGGAATTATTGTGATGAATTTTTAATTCATGCAGTAGATGTGGAAGGAAAAATGCAGGGAATAGAGCAGGAACTTGTAAAGTTGCTTGGTGCGTGGGGACAAATACCGATTACATATGCCGGTGGTGTCCATAAAATGGATGACTTGGAATTGTTAAAGGAAAGTGGAAGAGGACAACTTGATGTGACAATTGGAACTGCACTGGATATTTTTGGTGGACCATTATCATTTGAACAAATATGTAGTTCTTTATAAAATGCAATGAAAAAGAGCCAATCAAATTTGATTGGCTCTTGGTTTAATTCATTAATCTACTGCTGATTCATACAACTAAAAAGATAATATAATTCCGATTCCCTTTTATTTATAGAACAGGCACATCGCATTAATGATTAAATAGTAATAAGAATTACGGTTCTTATTATAATTTTGTTACGTTAACTGCCTGAGGTCCTTTTTCTCCGTTTACAACTTCGAATTCAACAGCAGCGCCTTCTTCTAAAGATTTGAAGCCGTCCATGTTAAGTCCTGAATAGTGAACGAATACATCGTTTCCTGCCTCGTCAGAGATAAATCCGTAACCTTTTTGGTTGTTAAACCATTTTACTGTACCTTTGTTCATTTCAAAGTCCTCCAAAAAAATTAATAAAGTTGCTTATAACAACATACATAGGATAGCATAATAACCAGAAATTGTAAAGTTCAAAATGAAAAATCCAGGCCGGCAAAAAAAA
>CAZAQH010000013.1:0-32326 GCA_964487395.1 uncultured Lachnospiraceae bacterium
TTCCATTAACCAGGCTTAATTTTAAACAAATAGTAAGGGAACAGCATTTTTGCTGTTCCCTTACTATTTTAGAAATCGAATATAGGTAATATTATTTACTATATACACCTTTTCTTCTTTAAAACCAAGCTTTTTGAGTAACCCTATAGACGCAGTGTTCTTTGGCTCCACTAAAGCCTGAACGACTTCAAAACCAAGTTCTTCTTTGGCATATTTCATTAATTGAGAACATACTTCGTATGCATAGCCCTCATTTTGATATTTTGCACTAAGCATAAAGCCAAGTTCCGGTTCATCAAATTCCGGACGATAGTTAAAACCGGCACGTCCTATCATCTTGTCATCTTCTTTTCGAATGATTACCCATGTACCAAATCCAAAATAGAAATATACATTTTGAATATATTTTTCAATGTATTCCCGTTCCATCTGCTTATCTTCAAATAAATCTTCCATAAATCTTGTGACGGATTTGTCTTCATAGAGTTCGTATAAAGCATCTAAATCATCAGGTGTCATTTCACGAATTCGGCACCTATTGGTATCCACAATATGCCATGGGATATTCATAAAACGTTGCCAGAATTTTATGTAATAAATAGGTGGAACAATTGAGAAATCTTCTACAGCAAATGGAAATCCACTAAAATCTCCACCTTTGTTGTATTCATTACAAGCAATAATCACAAATCCACCGTGCTCTTGAATTAAAGAAGCATCCTTTTTTACTTCACATAAAAACAGACATTCTTTGGAAATTAAACTTTTGCTAAATTTCGAGGATGATAATGTTTCAAAATCAATATTCCATAATTTTAATAATGCAGGCCATTCCTTGGAAATAATGATATCTCTTTTGTCAGTCACATAATATATCTTCTCTAACATTTGCTCCCCCGCAAATAATTCTTTACGTTTATATAAATCTTGGTTACAATATTACTAGATTAATAATATCGCAGATTGATTAGAAAGGAAATAAAAAGTAATGGCAAAAAATCCTATTGTAACAATAACAATGGAAAATGGAGATATCATGAAGGCTGAATTATATCCGGAGATAGCACCAGTTTCTGTTAATAACTTTATCAGTTTGATTCAGAAAAATTATTATGACGGTTTGATTTTCCACAGAGTCATCAAAGGTTTTATGATTCAGGGGGGATGTCCTGATGGAACTGGTATGGGTGGTCCTGGATATTCCATTAAAGGCGAGTTTGCACAAAATGGATTTGCAAATGATTTAAAACACACAGAAGGCGTTCTTTCTATGGCAAGATCCATGCATCCGGATTCAGCAGGTTCACAGTTCTTTATTATGCATAAGAATTCACCACATTTGGATGGTGCATATGCAGCATTCGGTAAGATTACAGAAGGCATGGACGTGGTTAACAAAATAGCAGAATGCAGAACAGATTATTCTGACAGACCGGTAGAAGAGCAGAAGATTAAGACTATGACAGTTGATACTTTTGGAGAGACATATCCGGAGCCGGAGAAGCAGTAAATTATGTAAAATCAATATATTGGGTTAAATTTTCGATATTATTCAATGAACAACCATAACTTGTGGTTGTTCATTTTTTGTTCATATTTAATTCAAAGAAACTTAATTTACATAACATTATTTATCCATTTTTATTATGTATACTACATATATAAGATAAATAACTATCTTACATTATTAGCTTACAAAAAACTTTTTCATAATAAAATGCCAAGTAAAACATTTACTTGGCATCCTCCCTTTTCTTAAAAGATTCTATTGCTGGTAGAATCTTTTTTGATGTCCAAAAAGTAATATATAGCAAGTAAAATTCATATAATACAGTAATTTTAACAAAAGGATGTAATGCAAAAATTACATCCATTTATATTGTGGAGAGAATGAAATGGAGCGTTTTGAAGAAGCGGTTAATTCCATTAATGCTGTATTAAATGAATTCATCTGGGGACCGGTGATGCTTTCTGTCTTTCTTTTCGTGGGAATCATGTTTACCATAAGAACTGATTTTTTCCAAGTGCAGTATATAAAACATTGGCTTACGATTACGTTCTTACAAATATTCCGTAAGGAAAAGGATAAAGTATTAAAGACAAAAGACAGACACTCTATTTCACAGTTTCAATCCTTATGTACGGCACTTGCAGCAACCATTGGTACCGGAAGTATTGCAGGCGTTGCGACTGCCATTACAGCAGGTGGTCCGGGTGCTGTCTTTTGGATGTGGGTATCTGCTTTTTTTGGCATGATTACAAACTACGCAGAAAACACACTGGGAATCAAATATCGATATAAAAACGAAGAAGGAGACTGGATTGGAGGGGCTTTTGTATACATAGAGCGTGGACTGGGGAAAAAATGGAAATGGCTTGCAATACTTTTTGCTTTATTTTGCAGTTTGGCTTCTTTTGGAATCGGTAACATGACACAAGTCAATTCCATTGCTACAGGTCTTAATCATGCGTTTGGGGTTAAAACAGGAACAACTGCCATTATATTAATGATTCTTGTATCGCTCGTTATTATTGGAGGAATTAAGCGTATTGCATGTGTGGCAGAAAAAATAGTTCCCTTTATGGCACTGCTTTATATTGCAGGAGGTCTTATTGTTATTCTGGCAAAAATGACACAGGTGCCATTTGCTTTTACCCTCATTTTTACAGAAGCATTTAATATCCAGGCAATGGGAGGTGGTGTATTAAGATATGGAATTGTGCTGGCTATGAAAATGGGAATTTCAAGAGGGGTATTCAGTAATGAGGCAGGACTTGGTTCTTCTGTTATGGTTCATTGTGCTTCGGATGTAAAAGAACCGGCAATTCAGGGTATGTGGGGTATCTTTGAAGTATTTATCGATACTCTTGTTGTCTGTACGATTACAGCACTTACCATTCTAATCAGTGGTGTTTATGATATGGACGCATACGTACAGGCAGCTGCAAAAGGAGAAACCTTCATAACTGGAACAGCACTGACCAGTGAAGCTTTTTTACAGGTATTTCCATTTGGGGATAAATTTGTTGTCATATACATTATACTATTTGCTTTTGCCACTGTTCTTGGCTGGTCCTATTATGGAGAACGAGCAGTTGAATATTTATTTGGATTAAAAGGAATTATGCCGTATAAAATTATTTATATAGGAGTTATTTATATTGGCTGTGTTGCCTCGCTTGATCTTGTATGGGATATTGCAGATACCTTCAATGGATTTATGGCAGTTCCTAACCTGATAGCCATTACTCTTTTATCCGGTGAAGTAGTAAAAATAACAAAAGAATATATAAAAAAAATAAAGAAAAAATAGAGATGCTAAGAAAACGTTAAAATTTTGTTGACAGAAAAAGTCTTGTATTATAAAATAACTTCATTACAAAGGGCGTAATTATTAATATTACGTCCCTTTTTTTATTTAATCGACAAAACAAATGAGAGGGAGAGAACAACGATGGAACAATTTGAACAGGTTGTAGCTTCTGTCAACGGAGTCCTCAATGACTTTATCTGGGGTCCTGTAATGTTAGCTGCATTTCTTCTGGTAGGACTGATGTTTACGGTCAGAACCAAAGTTTTTCAGATCAGTCACATTAAATACTGGCTGGATGTTACATTTTTACAATTATTTCGCAAGGAAAAACACAAGGTATTACGAACGGATGACAAACATTCGATTTCTCAGTTCCAATCCTTATGTACTGCACTTGCAGCGACTATTGGTACCGGTAATATCGCGGGTGTAGCAACAGCAATCGCAGCAGGTGGACCGGGTGCCGTATTCTGGATGTGGTTATCAGCATTTCTTGGTATGATGACGAACTATGCAGAAAACACACTGGGTATCAAGTACCGCTATAAGAATGAAAAAGGTGACTGGATTGGTGGAGCCTTTGTATACATAGAACGTGGACTGGGAAAAAAATGGAAATGGCTTGCTGTATTATTTGCTATTTTCTGTGGTCTTGCATCCTTTGGAATTGGAAATATGACACAGGTAAATTCTATTGCCAGTGGTCTTCAGAATTCCTTTAATATTGATCCAAGAATTACGGCTGTATTGTTAATGGTATTTGTAGCACTTGTTATTATTGGTGGTATCAAACGTATCGCCAGCGTAACAGAAAAAATAGTACCATTTATGGCTATTTTATATATTGTAGGTGGTTTGGTTGTTATCTGTGCCAATATTACAAACGTACCATATGCTTTTAAATTAATCTTTACAGAAGCATTTAATTTCAAAGCAATGGGTGGTGGTGTATTAGGTTATGGTATTATGCTCGCCATGAGAAAAGGTATCTCCAGAGGTGTATTTAGTAACGAAGCAGGTCTTGGATCATCCGTTATGGTTCACTCTGCATCGGATGTAAAAGAACCGGTTGTTCAGGGTATGTGGGGTATCTTTGAAGTATTTGCAGATACACTTGTTGTTTGTACCATTACAGCACTTACTATTTTAACAAGTGGTGTTTATGATATGAGTACCTATGTAACTGCAATTGCAAATGGGGAGACGGTTGTAACCGGAACCGCACTTACCAGTAATGCATTTTCAAGTGTAATGCCGTTTGGTGATAAGTTTGTTGCAATTGGTATCATGCTGTTTGCTTTCTCTACCGTTTTAGGCTGGTCTTATTATGGAGAACGCGCAATTGAATATTTATTTGGATTAAAAGGTGTTATGCCTTATAAGATTATCTTTATCTGCGTAATTTATCTTGGATGTACAGCATCCTTAAATCTTGTTTGGGATATTGCAGATACGTTAAACGGATTTATGGCAGTTCCTAACTTAATTGCCATCACTCTATTGTCCGGTCAAGTTGTTAAGATGACTAAGGATTACATTGCCAAGGTAAAAGCCGGAAAAGAGACCATTGAGGGCGACGAACTGGAGTAGTAAAAAGACATTAATAAAAAAAATCTAAAAAAAATAAAAAAAGGGTGTTGACATTTATTTATCAAAGTGATAACATCACAAACATATTAAAGCAAAGGCGCTAAGGATTATATCCTTGGCGCTTTTCTTTTTAATAATAATAGAAAATGAAAGCGGAGCAAAGAAGCTGACCACATGGATTAGTTTCTGGCTCCGCTTTTAATTTATCAAGGTGAGGAGGAGTTATTATGACAGAAGAAATTTTAAGCGCTATAACAGGACAAACATTTGCTGTCTGGTTTTTAATTGGAGCAGCATTGGTATTTTGGATGCAGGCCGGATTCGCAATGGTTGAGGCCGGATTCACCAGAGCCAAAAACACAGGTAACATTTTAATGAAAAACCTGATGGATTTTTGTATTGGTACCGTAGTATTTATCTTAGTCGGTTTTGGTCTTCTTTTAGGAGAGGATATGTTGGGATTTATCGGCAGACCGGGTTTTGATATTTTTACAGACTATGCAAATTTTGATTGGTCCAATTTCGTATTCAACCTGGTATTCTGTGCAACGACTGCAACAATCGTTTCCGGAGCAATGGCAGAGAGAACAAAATTCTTATCCTATTGTATTTACTCAGGTATTATTTCAGCTTTGATTTATCCAATTGAAGCACATTGGATTTGGGGTGGCGGCTGGTTATCACAGTTAGGCTTCCATGATTTCGCTGGTTCTACAGCAATACATATGGTAGGTGGTATTTCCGCTTTAGTTGGTGCCGCAATGTTAGGTCCCAGAATTGGTAAATTTGTAAAAGATAAAGCAGGAAAGATTACAAAAGTAAATGCTTTCCCTGGACATAACCTTCCACTTGGATGTTTAGGATGTTTTATTCTTTGGTTTGGCTGGTATGGATTTAACGGTGCAGCCTGCACAAGTGTTGAACAGTTAGGTTCCGTATTCTTAACAACAACAGTTGCTCCTGCAGTTGCAACCGTAGTATGTATGATCTTTACATGGATTAAATATGGTAAACCGGATGTTTCCATGTGTTTGAATGCATCATTAGCAGGACTTGTAGCAATTACAGCTCCTTGTGATGTAACAGATTGTTTCGGTGCTATTTGCATCGGTGCTGTTGCAGGACTTTTAGTAGTATTTGGTGTTTGGTTCTTAGATAACAAACTTCGTGTAGATGACCCGGTTGGTGCTGTTGCAGTTCACTGCTTAAATGGTATCTGGGGTACAATCGCAGTTGGTTTATTCGCAACAACATCTGCACCTGGAAATGACAGTATAGTTGGTCTTTTCTATGGTGGTGGATTTACACAGTTAGGTGTTCAGTTACTTGGTTTTGTATCCGTTGCAGGATGGACTCTTGTTACTATATTCCTTGCATTTATTCTTATTAAGAAAACAGTTGGTCTTCGTGTTACAGAGGAAGAAGAAATTGTCGGACTTGACAGTTGTGAACATGGTCTTGCATCTGCTTACTCAGGATTCAGCATCATGGATGTTTCTAACACAATGACAATGGAAGTGAATGAAAATACAGATCTTGGTGAAGCTGATTATGAAGCAGCTTCTGAAGCTAAGAAAGATGCAGCTATATCTGTTGTAAAAGTTGATGAACCTTCAACTGGTATCTACAAGGTTGCTATTATTGCAAGACTTGCAAGATATGACCACTTAAAGAAAGCTATGAACGACCTTGGTGTAACCGGTATGACGGTAACACAGGTTATGGGTTGTGGTATTCAGAAGGGTGCCGGCGAGAAATATCGTGGTGTTGAAGTGGATGCAACCTTATTACCTAAGGTTAAAGTTGAAGTCGTAGTAAGCAAGATTCCGGTTGATACCGTAATCACAGCTGCTAAGAAAGCTCTTTACACCGGACACATCGGTGATGGAAAGATTTTTGTATACAACGTAGCAAAAGTTGTTAAAGTCCGTACCGGTGAAGAAAACTATCTGGCATTACAGGATGTCGAATAGTTCCTCAATTTGTGGTTCCACTACCTAGTAGTTGTTACCTATATCCCTAATAGTTATTTTTGTGAGAGAAATCCCCAAGTGCTTCCACCACTTGGGGATTTTTCATGATATAATGAGAAACATGAAAACTTTATTTATAATTGATGTGCAAAAAGAATACATGGAAAAATATGAAGATACACTGTTGGCAAAAATAAATGAACGGATACAGCAGGCAGAAGCAAACAAAGAGATTGTTATCTATGTGAAAAATATAAGAAATCTTAGAAGTGGTAAAACATCTTATGAATTTGCAGATGGACTTACGATATGTTCGTCGTATATTTTCTATAAGGAGCGTGCAAGTGTTTTTACCAATCAGGAATTACTTAATTTACTTCAGGAAAATAAGATTGCAGAAGTAGAAGTTATTGGAATAGATGGAAACTGCTGTGTTGCAAGTAGTGCATTGGCGGCAAGTGATCTGGGTTATCAAGTCACATTACCATGCAGATACATTGGAGTGCAGAATACGGAACGATTTGAAAAGAAAAAGATTCTTTTAAAGAAAAAAGGAATTGTATTGATAGTCAGTTGAAAGAGGGCTGGCGGAAAACTATTTTAAAGGAGAAAAGGATATATGTGTATTTTTTGTAAGATAGCGAATCATGAAATAGAACCCAATATTGTATATGAAAATGAGAATGTAATGGCATTTTTAGATATGAATCCTATTAATGAGGGTCATACACTTATTATTCCCAAAAGGCATTATCTGGATGCAGATGAAATACCGGATGAATTGCTACATGAGTTAATGGATGTTTCAAAAAACTTGTCGCGGCTATCAAAAAAGCATACAATCCAGATGGCTATGCCATTATGCAAAATGGTGGCGAGTTTAATGATGTTGGTCATTATCATTTACATATATTTCCAAGATATCAAAAGGATGGATTTGGCTGGACTGAATCAGGAAAAAAATACGACGTAAATAAAAAAATAGCAGAAAAGATATCGATACAGTAGGTGTTTATCCTTTGATAGAAATGGTAACAGGAAATGAAGCATGTTTATAGTGATATCTACGCATCATAGAGCCCGCAAAGTTCACCAACTCTACGATGCGTGGGTGTGATATAAAGTGTTGATTTGACATAATGAAACCAGAAAGGAGGAAGTCAGTGGATCAGGTAAAAATCGGAAGATTTATCACAGAACAAAGAAAACAAAAAAACTATACACAAAGACAATTAGCCGACATTCTTGAAATTAGTGATAAAACAGTTTCAAAATGGGAATGTGGAAATGGCTTCCCGGAAGTTTCATTATTGCTGCCACTCTGTAAGGAGTTGGAAATCAGTGTCAATGAACTGCTGTCTGGAGAACGATTGTCCGAAGTGGATTACAAACAGAAAGCGGAGGAAAATATGGTGAACTTTATTCAGGAAAAAGAAGCAAACAAAAAAAGAATGCAACTGACAATTTTAATAGGTATTATCGCAACCATTTCTTTTATTACTTTTATTTTAATTGTTGTTATGTACACAGATGTTATGAGTATACCGGTAAAAATTATTTTAGTGGCAATTGCCTGTCTTATCTTTATAATAGGAATGTATGCAGCGATGCAGGGCGAACGCACTATTGGATATTATCAATGCAAAGAATGTGGAGATACCTTTGTTCCCACTTTTAAAGCATATACCATGGGGATACATCTGTTTTCGACAAGAAGATTAAAATGTCCGCATTGCGGAAAGAAAAACTGGTGCAAAAAAATTCTTGCAAAAGAATAGGAAATGCAATAAGGTATAATAGTTTTTTGTACAAATGAAAAGTTACGGAGGAAGTTTTACTATGTGGATTTTATTTTCATTTGGTTCTGCCCTTTTTGCGGGTTTAACAGCCATACTTGCAAAATGTGGAATCAAAAATACGGATTCAAATGTGGCAACGGCACTAAGAACAATCGTTGTATTGATTTTTTCATGGATTATGGTATTTGTAGTTGGCGCACAGGAGGGACTTTCTTCTATTAGTAATAAGACACTAATCTTTTTAGTTCTCTCTGGAATTGCAACGGGAGCATCCTGGCTGTGTTATTTCAGAGCATTACAGATAGGCGATGTCAATAAAGTAACACCAATTGACAAAACAAGTACAATTTTGACTATGCTCCTTGCATTTATTTTTTTAGGGGAAGGAATTACCCTTATTAAATTTGCTGCAATGGTATTAATTGGAATTGGTACTTACATGATGATACAAAAAAAACAGACAGACTCGGTTACGGTAGAAAGTAAAAAGTGGTTTTTCTATGCAGTTGGTTCGGCGGTTTTTGCAAGTTTAACCTCTATTTTAGGCAAGGTTGGAATTGAAAATGTCAATTCCAATCTTGGAACTGCAATTCGTACCATAGTAGTTCTTGTTATGGCGTGGATTGTGGTATTTGTAACGAAAAAACAAAATACAATAAAAGATATAGATAAAAAAAGCTGGGTATTTTTGATATTATCAGGAATTGCCACCGGTTCTTCCTGGCTCTGCTATTACCGGGCATTGCAGACAGGACCTGCAAGTGTGGTAGTACCAATCGATAAACTCAGTATTTTAGTAACCATTATTTTCTCTTATTTTGTATTTAAAGAGAAACTTACCGCAAAATCCGGAATAGGCTTGTTTTTGATTGTCGGCGGAACGCTGATGTTGTTATTGTAATCAAAGAGTAGGGATTTGCGAGAGCAGTTATGGAAAATAAAAAACAGCTTAAGGTCATTATTATTAATTGAAGGAATGCAGAAATGACATTTATGAATAAAAAGAAAATAACAGCAATATTGTATGCTGTTTTAGCAGCAATGTTTTATGCAGTGAATATGCCGGCGTCAAAAGTACTTTTGAATTACATAGAGCCAACTATGATGGCATCCTTATTATATTTGGGTGCAGGCATTGGAATAGGCATTCTTTTTCTGATGAAAAAGAAAAACATAAGCAAAACAGAATATTTAACAAAAACAGATTTACCATATACACTGGGTATGATTATTTTAGATATCATAGCTCCCGTTCTATTGATGTTTGGGTTAGTGCATACAACATCAGCAAATGCTTGACTTTTGAATAACTTTGAGATTGTTGCAACGACGATTATTGCGATGATTATTTTTAAAGAAATGATTTCAAAACGACTGTGGGTGGCAATTTCATTCGTGACACTTTCCAGCTTTATTCTGTCATTTGAAGATATGTCCAGTTTGCAATTTTCCTGGGGCTCTTTATTAGTGCTTTTGGCAGCAATGTGTTGGGGCTTGGAAAATAACTGTACAAAAAGAATTTCATCTAAAAATACATATCAGATTGTAATGTTAAAAGGTATTTTTTCTGGTTTAGGATCTATGATTATTGCACTTGTAACGGGCGAGTCCATTCCAATGGCAAAATACTGGGGGATTGTATTACTGCTTGGATTTGTAGCATATGGACTAAGTATTTTCTTTTACATCTGCGAACAAAACGTATTGGGTGCTGCGAAAACCAGTGCATTTTATGCATTTGCTCCTTTTATTGGAGTATTTTTATCAGTTTCATTTTTACATGAACAAATCACAATGTATTATCTAATTGCACTTGTCCTTATGATAATAGGTACGATATTAATTATTGTTGATACATTGAGACAGAATCAAGAATAAAAAATCGAGTCTTGACCTTCACGTTACGTCATCCCTTATGCTGATATGTGTCAGGAGGCAATATGGCAGATACAAAAACCATGGATTGGAGAACAAGATGACATATACCATAAAAAAATTAGCGGCTTTGGCAGGAGTCAGTATCAGAACACTGCGATATTATGATGAGATACAGTTGTTGATTCCAAAGCGAATGAAAAACTCCGAATATCGTATCTATGAAGAAGCAGAAGTAGACCGGCTTCAGCAGATTCTTTTTTACCGCGAAATGGGACTTGAACTGTCTGCGATAAAAGAAATTTTGGATGCAGAATCCTTTGAACAGATGGCGGCTCTAAAAAGTCATTTAGTGGAACTTCAAAAGAAACGCAAACGACTTGACCTCTTGATTGAAAATGTAACCAAAACAATTAAGAAAGAAGAGGGAGTACTGCAAATGAGTGATAAAGAGAAATTTCAAGGTTTTAAAGAAGCACTGATAAAAGAAAATGAAGCAAATTATGGAGAAGAACTCCGCAGTAAATATGGTGAACAAACAGTAAAGGAAAGCAATGCAAAAATGATGAATCTGTCTGAGGAAGAGTACCAGCGTATGGAAAAACTTGGCACAGAGATTAATCATCGCCTTGCATCAGCAGTCCGTGAGGGAATAGACCCGATGGGAGCAGAAGGTAAGGAAATTGCTATGCTTCATAAGGAATGGCTGAATATCTCTACACCTAAATACACGTCCCAGATGCATAGAGGAATAGCAGAAATGTATGTGTGTGATGAACGTTTCACCGCTTACTATGATGGTGAAGTACCAGGATGCGCACAATTTTTACGTGATGCAATTATTGCAAATATTTAATAGTACAAATCGGGGTTTTTCTATTATGGAAAATCCCGATTTTCTGTTATAATGTATCATGAGAATCTAAGAGGTAAAAGTATGTTGAACTATAGAGAATTAACTGCAGAAGAAGCAGAACTGATAAAGCAAATAAATACCATTGCATTTTACAAAAAATAGGATGCCAACATGCGACAGAAATAAATCAAGAATTATACGAAGAAGATCCACGTGATATTCAATTGGAATTGGAAGTGTGATATATATTACGATTATTAAAAAGAGGGTATCATCAATGGCAATTACATATAAGCGATTAACGGAAAAAGAACTTGATACATTTATTGCAATGCGAATTAATCAACTTCGAGAAGAAGGCGCAAAAGAAGATATTGATTTAACTCCAAATCTTAAGGACTTTTATAATAGGCATATGGCAGACGGTACTTTTGTTGCATGGCTTGCTATGGATGGAGAAACTATCATTGGAACAAGTGGCATGTCTTTTGTGGAAAAGCCACCTTATTTTGGTTGTCCAAGTGGAAAAATCGGATTACTATCCAGTATGTTTACCTCTAATCAATATAGAAGACAAGGAATTGCAAAAGAATTGCTGACAAGAGTCGTAAATGAGGCAAGAGAATACGGATGTGGAACAGTGCAGATTACAGCCTCTGATATGGGAGTGCTTCTCTATACGAATTTTGGATTTGTAAAAAATAATAACTTTATGCAGTATAAGTTATAACTTTGAGAGAGACGTAAGATGGATGGAAACATGATTGGTTTTATCATATGGCGATAGTTGGCTGCATTATGATCAGTATTGGGTATAATGGTAGAAACAATAATCATCATGGCATTTTATAATTTGCTAATTGCAAAAAAATACGAAACCAAATAAGATAATTCCGGCTTGTGGGATTGCATTGCAGACAGTGAGGCTTGATTTTGCTCTTAATGTGGGTAAGCATAACAAAAAATTTCGTTATTTGAGAATTTAATGCAGACAATGAGGCTTGATTTTGCTCTTAATGTGGGTAAGTACAACACTAAATTTCGGTTTTTGAAAATTTTATGCAGACAATGAGGCTTGATTTTCGTCCTTGCGTGGGTAAGGCAACGATCAATTCAAGTTTTGGAGAATAAATTGCAGACAGTGAAGCTTGATTTCGCCTTTCTTGTGGGTAACGCACATTAGCAACTGCCGGTTTGTGGGATAGATAAATAAAGTACCTCACAATTCCAAGAGGATGATAAGAATATGAAATATAACATTAGAGAGATAAAAACAAATGAATATGAGCTTCTTAAAGATTTTCTATATGAAGCAATTTTTATTCCGGAAGGTATTGAACCACCATCAAGAACGATTATTAATCAGCCAGAATTACAAATCTATTTTATGGATTTTGGGAAACAGGATGATAATGCTTTGGTGGTAGAAATGGAAGGAAAGATTGTTGGCGCAGTGTGGACTCGCATCATGAAGGATTATGGTCATATTGATGATGATACTCCCTCTTTTGCCATTTCTTTGTATAAGGAATATAGAGGAATGGGCATAGGAACGGAAATGATGAGACAGATGCTTGCACTATTAAAGAAAAAGGGATATAGAAAAGCATCACTGGCGGTTCAACAAGCAAACTATGCGGTCAAAATATATCAGCGAGTTGGTTTTGAAATCGTAGATCAGAATGAAGAAGAGTATATTATGATTTGTAATTTGAAATAAATGATTAACAGAAAGATTAAAAGAATAGAGAAAAATGAATCAAATAACAACAAAAGAACTTTTAATAAAAATATTTACGCCTACATTACTTTTAAGTATTGCATATTTACTATTGGGTAATTTCGGTAAACTACCACACATCTTACTTTTTTGTATATTGGCAACCATAATTTTAGTCCCAGTGGAACTTGGCATGATTATGTCTGCAAGCAAAAAAGAGTATGGTACCTGGTCGCTTAAAAGTGCATTTGCTGGACAGGAAAAAATGCTTATATGGAAAGTGATACTTATTGCAGGTGTTTTCTTCGGAGTCGCAGGTCTTCTTTCTGCAGTTGTTGCTCCTATAGAAAATCATATGTGGGTGAATGTCAGAACTACGGTGTTAAGTCATTTACCCATTGGCTTTGATTGGAACAATTATGAATACCTACAATCTTTTTCAAGGCCTGTTTTACTTTTTACTTGTATATATTACGGCATTTTCAATGTATTGATTGGCCCGATTACAGAAGAATTATTTTTTAGAGGATATTTAACATCACATTATAAAAAACAAAGTATGGCTACACCGATATTGATAGCAGTCTTGTTTTCACTGTATCATTTTTGGCTGCCATTTAATAATGTCTTTCGAATATTAGCATTTGCACCGGTTGCTTTTGTGGCATATAAGAAAAAGAATATATATATCAGTATATTCTTTCATTGCCTGTGTAACTTTTTTTCTGTAATAGGGTTTGTAATAGCGGTATTGGGATAGGATTCACTCTACAGAATGTAGATTGTCAATGTTTTACTATTTTAGCAAAATGGCACCAACAGGTTATTCACGTGGCAAGCGTGACTCCAAGACAAAAAAATAACCGCCCTGTCCTGAGAAAACTAAGCGGTTATTTTTAATGTATTTTTCAGGCTAACCGTCTATCGGTAGCACTTTTATACATTTATAATACTTCAAAAAAAATTTAAGTCAAACAAATTATGAGTTATGATTTTTATATAATTATTTTCAAATGAGAATTTATGCGATAAAATAAAAAACAAATATGCTGTTTAAAGGGAGAAGTACAAATGAAAGTAAGAGTAAGAGGACGAATAAGCAATTCTTTTAGCGGTAGTTATTATGGATATCATGATGAAATAGATGCCAAGAAGGTTCCGCTATATTTTAAATTACTATTTGCACTTGCAATGCTGGTGGTACCGGTTGGTGTGGTAGTAGCTATATTTGAATTCAGTCAGGGATATTTTGATCGATTTGCGCTGGCTATCGTATCCATTATTATTATGGAGTGTTTATTGATTCCATTGATGATGATTCTGTTTGATAAAATCAAATATGGAACGGTTCGTAAACAAGCCAAGCTGATTGGTGGTATTTTTATCGCAATCGGTGTGTTCCTGTTCGGGGGATTTGTACTGAGCCGGTTTGTGAATTTTGCAGTTATTTTGGGATTTGGAATTGTTATGATTTTCTATGCAATTGGAATTGGAATGTGTGTAGCAGGCTCTAAGAAAATCAAGCGGGAAAAAAATAATTGTACGATGCCGGTGTGGGCAGTTTGCTCCGGATTTGAGACATTAAATCCTCATATATCCGTACTGGATGCAGAAGATGCAATGTTGGCACAAAATAAAGTAATTGCCAGACAAGAGGTTGCAAGACCAATTTGGGAATTCCAATATAATGGCCAACTGGTTCATGCAACACCGGAACAATATGAAGGAAAATTAAAAATTATCAAAGGCAAGCAATACAAGATTTTTATTAATCCAGACAATCCACAGGAGATTTATTGTGAGGAAAATTCTAATGCTAAATTCTTAAAAAACATGGGAATTGTCTGGCTTATTATCAGTACATTTATGCTGTTTTTTGTAGGGATTATATTGTGGGTTGTGATGGGAATCTTGAATAATTACGGCTTATAGATTCTCTTTATAAGCTCTTCCCCATTCCTCCATTGCATCCATAATTGGGCGCATGGATTCTCCAAGTTCACTTAAAGCATATTCTACTCTTGGCGGCACCTCGGGAAACACGGTGCGTATAATGATGCCGTCAGATTCCATTGAACGAAGGCTATCGGTCAGTACTTTTTGGCTGATGCCTTCTAAGTTTTTCTGCAATTCATTAAATCTCCAGGGACGAATCAGTAAATTTCTCATTATCAGTATTTTCCATTTACTTCCTATCATCTGAACGGTTGTCGCAACCGGACAAGCAGGCAGTTCTTCTTTTTTTATCATTATAAACCCCTCCAAAACATTCAAATTAAAGTGTTACATTATATTTTAATGTAATGCGATAGATATTGCAATAAAAGAGACAAAAGAAAAATCTATTTTTTATGTTGCAAAAATCCAGCAATTACACAAAAGTAACAAAAAGGTGAGTACTTGTAAGAAAAAGAACTTTAGTAATATACTTAATACAATGTTTGACAATGATATTTTTTCATTTATACGAGGAAATGAAAAGGAGACTACTATGAATCAAAATGAACGCAGACAGTTCCTGATTCAAGAACTGATAAAAGAGGATGACAGATACAAAGACATAGAGATACCACTCAATGAAGAGGAACAGAAACAATTGCTGCGTGGGCTGATGAATCTTAGAATGCCACAAAATATCAGTGAT
Source organism: uncultured Lachnospiraceae bacterium (assembly GCA_964487395.1). Classification (GTDB taxonomy): domain Bacteria; phylum Bacillota; class Clostridia; order Lachnospirales; family Lachnospiraceae; genus RGIG8767. The sequence goes on from CAZAQH010000013.1 coordinate 15,772, forward strand.
GATTTTCTTGCAGTGCAGGATGCTTATTTGCAGGAAGAAACAGAGAAAAAAGGGATTGTTGGGTTGGATGATCTGGTTCCTGTCAAAGATTCAATTTATCTTTGGCAGGGTGACATCACAGCGCTTTGCGTGGATGCAATCGTCAATGCAGCAAACAGTGGTATGACTGGCTGCTATGTCCCTAATCACAGATGTATTGATAATTGTATTCATTCTTTTGCAGGGGTTCAACTTCGCTTAGAGTGTGGAAAAATGATGAAAAAACAGGGATATGAGGAACCGACAGGAAAAGCCAAAATCACGAAAGCCTATAACCTGCCCTGTAAATATATCCTGCATACAGTTGGGCCTATTATCACAGGAAGACTGACAAAGGATGATTGTGAATTGTTGGAGAACTGTTATCGTTCCTGTCTTAAACTGGCAGCAGAAAATGGATTAGAGAGTATTGCATTTTGCTGTATTTCCACAGGAGAATTTCATTTTCCTAATGAGAAAGCAGCGCAGATTGCCGTGCAGACGGTTATGGAATTTATGAAAAAAGAAACCAGTGTAAAGAAGGTGGTATTTAATGTCTTTAAAGATGAAGATAGAGAAATCTACAGGAAACTATTACAATAACATAAAAAAACTGAAAACAGCACTTGATGAAGCGGATACTGTTATCATTGGCGCAGGTGCGGGACTGTCTACCTCGGCTGGATTTTCCTATAGTGGACAACGTTTTTTAGAAACCTTTTCTGATTTTAGTGAAAAATACGGATTTCACGACATGTATTCCGGTGGCTTCTATCCTTATGAAACATTAGAAGAGTATTGGGCATATTGGTCGAGATATATTTCCATCAATCGTTATGCAGATGCACCAAAGCCAGTTTATGAAAATTTGAAAAAGCTAATACAAAATAAGGATTATTTTGTCATTACCACAAATGTTGACCACTGCTTCCAGAAAGCGGGATTTGATAAGAAAAGATTGTTTTATACACAAGGTGATTACGGACTTTTTCAGTGCAGTGAGCCTTGCTGTAAGGAAACATTTGAAAATGAAGATATCATTAGTCAAATGGTAGAAAAACAGCAGAACATGAAAATTCCATCCGAACTTATCCCCATATGTCCGCATTGTGGTAAACCGATGACTATGAATTTACGCGCGGATGACACCTTTGTGGAAGACGAAGGATGGCACAAGGCAGCAACGCGATACAACGATTTTTTACGTACCAGAAAAAATCAGAAGATTTTATTTTTAGAGCTTGGGGTAGGATTTAACACTCCGGGAATTATTAAGTATCCGTTCTGGCAGATGACGATACAGAATACAAAAGCAATTTACGCCTGCTTAAATTACGGGGACGCAGCCGCTCCGGGAGAAATAGAGAAACAATCCATATGTACTCTACCATATATTCTTCCGGTGCAAAGGATAACCGTGCACTTCCAATTTGCGCAGATAATTCCTTTGTTTTAAAAGGCTTGTCCCCTGGCATCATCAATAAATAAAAGGCAGTTTGCTGACGATTGCATAAAAATAAATTCTTACAAATCAACACCTCAAGAACTTTATCAATCTCATGACATGCTTCCATAGTATCCGCATGAGCATGATCCGTTCGCATATACTCAATTCCCAATTCATCTAACAAATCATACACCCGGATTTCTTTATCTTCACGACCATCTGTATTCTCCGGTCTACCTTTATACAACTCCATCACACTTAACTCCAATCAATTTTCTATTACTAAATCTACCACAAACTCACAAAAACTCAAGCCAGAATGTGGAAATTGAGATTGAATTATAAGTCATTTCGGCTTATAATCAATGCATCATGGAGGTGTAGATGAGCCAGAATAAAAATAACGGTTTTATCATGCAGGCAGGCATACTTGCGGCTGCAGGCATCATCGTTAGAATCATTGGAATTTTATATAGAAGCCCCCTGGTTGCCATTATTGGAGATGAAGGAAACGGATATTATAATACCGCGTATGTTATTTACACGATTATTTTATTGGTTTCTTCTTATAGTATACCGTCTGCCACATCTAAGGTTATTGCTGCCAGACTTGCTTTAAAAGAATATAAAAATGCACATAGATTGTTTTTGGGGTCAATTGTTTATGTTTTAGTAGTTGGAAGTATCGCAAGCCTAGTCTGCTTTGTGGGAGCAGAGTGGTTTGTTGGTGCAAGTTCTGCTAAAGTACTGCGGATTTTTGCCCCAACTATTTTTTTCTCAGGACTTTTAGGTGCATTTAGAGGATATTTTCAAGCACACAGAACCATGGTTCAGACTTCCCTTTCACAGATCTTAGAGCAGATATTAAATGCTGTTGTAAGCTTACTTGCTGCATTTATGCTTATGAAGCTTGTAACAGGGCAGGATCAGACTACACAGGCGATTTATGGCGCTATGGGAAGTGCTTTAGGAACAGGAAGCGGTGTTGTAATCGCTTTGCTTTTCATGCTGCTCGTGTATGCAATGAATCGAAAAATGTTCCGTAAACGAATGAAAAACGACAGAACCGAAAAAGTACTGTCTTCGGGAGCTATTGCGAAAATCATTTTCTGTATGGTAACGCCAGTCGTTTTAAGCACCTGTATTTACAATCTCAGTACCGCATCAAACTTAAAAATATATCAGGAAATTATGCAGCTTGTAAAAGGATATACCGAGGAACAGGCAACAACCGGCTATGGTTTTTTTTCCGGAAAAGCCATGCAGATAGTAAATATTCCGATAGCATTGGCATCGGCAATGTCTGCAGCAATTATTCCGACTATAGCAAGAACATATGAAAAAAAGGAATACTCAGAAACCAACAAAAAAATAGCCAAAGCAATAAAAGTTACCATGCTCATATCTATCCCATCGGCAGTTGGATTGTTTGCATTGTCAAAGCCGGTTACGATGCTTTTATATCCACAGAGAGCATCGGTAGATATGGTTGCCAGTCTTATTCAGGTATTGAGTGTCACAGTTATTTTTTATGGATTATCAACATTATCGAATGCTGTTTTGCAAGGAACAGGCAATGTAAATATACCGGTTATTAATGCGTTGATTTCATTGCTTTTGCAGGCGGGTGTTCTAGTGGCATTACTTCTATTTACAGAATTTAATTTATTTGCACTGTGCATAGCGACGATACTATATTCGTTTTCAATGTGTATTCTAAATGGAATTGCTGTAAAAAAAAGACTGGGATATTATCAGGAGACTATGAAGACGTTTATACTCCCTCTTGTAGCTTCTTTTTGGATGGGTATAGCAGCTTATTTTGCTAATATGGGAATGAATTATTTGATCCGCCTTATTTATCAGGATCAAGGAATGGAAATAGCTGGAATAAATAATGCGATTTGTCTTCTTATTTCTGTTATAATAGCAGTAATAGTTTATTTTGTTTTTGTCATTAAACTTGGTGTTATTACAAAAAAAGAGATGAAAGATATTCCAAAAGGAAGATTACTTTTACGAATTTCTCGTAAATTCCATTTGATAAAATAAATGGAAATTATACGGAAAAGTAAGGTAATATGAAAAATAAGTAGATTTTTTGTCAATGCCGTTGTAAAATAATTGGATGTAACGTATTTTACTTTATAATTTAGGAGAATCAAATATGCAAAAAACAGCACTAAAAATAGCATCTGTTTTAGCAGTGTGTATATTGGCTGGTTGTGGTACTACACCGGCAGCTTCCGAAGAAGTACAAGAATCACAGGAAGAAGTAACCACGCAAGAACAGGAAGATTTAACTGCATATAGTTATTTAACCGGCTTACCTGTTTCTGAAACGGAACAGAATAAGAGACCATTAGCTGTTATGCTTAATAATATAAAAGAAGGATGTCCACAGTCAGGAACAGAAAATGCAGCTATTATTTATGAAGCACCAGTAGAAGGAAGAATCACAAGATTAATGGGTATCTTTGAAGATTATGAAGATATGGAAAAAATAGGTTCTATTCGTAGCAGTCGTGATTATTATGTTTATTTTGCAATGGAATATGATTCCATTTATGCTCATTTTGGACAGGCAACACCATATGTTGGTGATTTGTTGAATTCCGATCGTGTTGATAATATCAGCGGTAACGTATCTGGCATTGATAAACCGGCAACTAATACCTTTTACCGTACAACAGACAGAAAAGCTCCGCATAATGTATATTTAGAAGCAGAAGGTTTGTTAAAAGATATTAAAAAAATGGGGTATCGCACCACGTTAAGTGATACATATCAGCCGAAGTTTACTTTTGCAACAGATTCTAAAGTTACGTATGATGATAAACAAGATGCTACAATATTGTATCCGGGTGGTAAGTCGACCAATGCTGCTAATGGTTATAGCAAAGTAGAAGCAAGATTTGAATATAATAAAGAAGATAATCTCTATTATCGATTCGAGTATGGAGATAAACATATTGATGAGTTAACAGGCAATCAACTGGCAGTAACCAATGTTATTTTCCAGTATTGTCATGGAGAGGTTCGTGATGACAAGGATTATCTTGCATTTGGATGCCATGGTGATAACGGATACAAAGTTCAGGTATTTACCAACGGTAAAATGGTAGAAGGTACTTGGAAAAGAGATGCAGATATTACACCGGCACAATATTTAGATGCTAATGGTGAGCCTATTGTACTAAACCCAGGGAAAACATGGATATGTATTGTTTGGGATGAATATGGTGAAGATGTTGTAATAGAATAAATAGACCTTGTATAATGCAGTCAGATTCATTTGACAGTGTGGAAAGGATCAACATGAAAAGTGTGTGGAATAGTTTTTTGATGGCATTTTCAATGTATTCTATCAGCCCCAAGACACAATTGGAACGTAATAAAGAAAATACGGCATTTATCTTATTGTTTATACCTTGGATAGGGGCAATTATTGGATTTGTTATTAGTAGATGGGCCATAGGTTATCCGTATTTATGTAATTATGCAGTCTTGCCTGCAGTAGTTGGTGCAGTTCTTCCGAGTATCTTATCGGGAGGATCTCATTTAGATGGATTTTTTAGAACAGTAGATGCTCTTTGTTCACACCAGTCCAGAGAAAAGAAATTGCAGATTTTAGAAGATTCCCATGGTGGTTATTTCGCTATTATTGTGTGTGTATGCTATTTCCTTTTGGCAATCGGAATTTGGAGTGAAATGCCAAATGACGGACTTGCTATTCTTGCATTTGGTTTTGTAATTTCAAGATCATTATATGGTATTTCTGTTTTGATTTTAAAACATGCTAAGCAGAGCAAATGCTCACTCTATATACCTAAGAACCCGATTCGATATATTGAATTAGTTATTCTTGTGGCATATATACTTGTATGTTCTTATTTTATGATTCAGTTAAATATGAAAGTTGCAGTTGCGTGTCTGGCAGGGGCAGCAATTACCTTTATTTATCATCTTATTGTTTCTTACAAGCATTTTGGCGGTATTACAGAAGACAGTGCAGGATTTTTCGTTCAGATTTGCGAAGTAATTATTCCGCTTGCAGCACTGGTTGCTTATAAAAAATGGTGGTAATATAACTGCAGGTTATATCAATTATGAAAAAACTTTATGTTGACAAAAAAATAGAGAGATAGTATCGTAAAAACATGATTCAAAGAAGGGTCTACATCCAATGTAGACCTTTATTCATTTATCAAGAGGAGGATAATTTTATGAGAAAAGTAACTAGTTTATTTTTAGCAGTTGCTATGGTTGCTACATTATTAGTTGGTTGTGGAAGCACAGCAGCAACTACAGATGCACCAGAAGCAACAGATGCAGCAACAGCAGATGTGGCAGCAGATGGTGAAGGATTTAAAGTTGGTGGTATTGGCCCTGTAACCGGTGGCGCAGCAGTTTACGGCCAGGCAGTTAAAAACGGTGCTGAACTTGCTATTGAAGAAATCAATGCAGCAGGCGGTGTAAATGGTTCACAGTTAGTATTCAAATTTGAAGATGACGAGCATGATGCTGAAAAAGCTGTTAATGCTTACAATACATTAAAAGACTGGAATATGCAGTTATTAATGGGTACTGTAACATCTACTCCTTGTGTAGCAGTTACAGAAAAAACAAAAGAAGACAATATGTATCAGTTAACCCCTTCAGGTTCTGCAGTACCTTGTGTACAGTATGACAATGCATTCCGTGTTTGTTTCTCAGATCCTAACCAGGGAACAGCAAGTGCTAAATACATTGGCGAGAACAAACTTGCAACAAAGGTTGCTGTAATTTACGATAGTTCTGATGTATATTCATCAGGTATTTATGAAAAATTCGCAGCAGAAGCAAGCAATCAGGGAATTGAAATCGTAGCAGCAGAAGCGTTTACAGCTGATAACAAAACAGATTTCACAACACAGTTATTAAAAGCTCAGAATGGTGGAGCAGAACTTGTATTCCTTCCAATTTACTATCAGGAAGCAACCCTGATTTTAAAACAGGCAGATACAATGGGATTTGCAACACAGTTCTTCGGTTGTGACGGTTTAGACGGTATTCTTGGTGTTGAAAACTTTGATACAGCATTAGCAGAAGGTGTTATGTTATTAACTCCTTTCGCAGCAGATGCAACAGATGATTTAACTAAGAACTTTGTAGACAAATATGTTGCAACATATGGAGATACTCCTAACCAGTTTGCAGCAGATGCTTATGATGCAATCTATATTATCAAAGCAGCACTTGAAAAGAGTGGCGCAACAGCAGATATGAGTGTTTCTGATATTTGCGAAGCAATGAAAACAGCAATGCCTGAAATTTCTGTTGATGGTCTTACCGGTGAAGGTATGACTTGGACAGCTGATGGCGAAGTTAATAAAGCACCAAAAGCAATCAAAATTGAGAATGGTGCATACGTAGCAATGCAGTAAGAAACAGTGCTTGTATTTAAAAAGCTCAAAAAAGGGTTGCCTAAGGCAACCCTTTTTCTTATAATAATGGGATAAGGTTTCGTTATCCGAGGCGTATTCGAATTTTGCGGATAGGTGTCGAATGACGAAACGAAAAATGGAGGTTATCTTATGAGTTTCTTTTCCTATTTAATAAACGGTATTAGTCTTGGAAGTGTATATGCAATTATTGCACTGGGTTATACCATGGTATACGGAATTGCTAAAATGCTTAACTTTGCTCACGGTGATGTTATTATGGTCGGTGGCTTTGTAGCGTTTACAGCAATTAGTACACTTGGAATGTCCCCTCTTTTAGCGGTGCTCATTTCTGTTGTCGTATGTACTGTACTTGGTATTGTAATTGAAAAGGTTGCATATAAGCCACTTCGAAAGGCAACACCATTGGCGGTTTTGATTACAGCTATTGGTGTAAGTTATTTCTTACAGAACCTTGCCTTGTTAATATTTGGAAGCGATACAAAATTATTTACATCTGTAGTAAATCTTCCATCTATTTCCTTAGCAGGTGGACAGATAAATATATCAGGAGAGACTCTGATGACAATTCTTGCATGTATTGTTATCATGATTTGTTTGACTCTTTTTATTAAGAAGACAAAAGCAGGTCAGGCAATGCTAGCCGTGTCTGAGGATAAAGAAGCAGCAGAGCTTATGGGAGTAAATGTTAATGCTACGATTTCCCTTACTTTTGCCATTGGCTCCGCACTTGCAGCAATAGCAGGAGTTTTGCTTTGCTCGGCATATCCGACACTGAATCCTTATACAGGAGCAATGCCTGGTATTAAGGCTTTCGTTGCGGCTGTATTTGGTGGAATTGGTTCTATCCCAGGAGCACTTATTGGTGGATTGTTGCTTGGTATTATAGAAAACCTCAGCAAAGCTTATATTTCTTCTCAGATGGCAGATGCTATTGTGTTCTCTGTTTTGATTATTGTACTTTTGGTTAAACCTACCGGAATCCTCGGTAAGAAAATGAACGAGAAAGTGTAGGTGGATAAAATGAAGACTAAAATGAAAAAAACAACAAAAAGTAATTTTATTACATATGGTATTGTTATTGCAGCCTATATCATTATGCAGATTCTTGTAGGAACCGGTTCAATATCCAGTTTGTTAAAGGGATTGTTGGTACCATTATGTGTATATGCAATAATGGCGGTTTCACTTAATCTTACAGTTGGTATTTTAGGTGAGTTAAGCTTAGGTCATGCAGGATTCATGTGTGTTGGTGCCTTCGCTTCTGCATTTTTCTCAATGTGCACGCGAGATACAATTACCATTGGACCACTTAGATTTGTGATTGCAATTATAATTGGAGCAATAGTGGCCGCCGTGTTTGGTATATTGATTGGAATACCGGTTTTGCGTTTGCGAGGCGATTATCTTGCCATTGTAACGCTGGCATTTGGCGAAATCATTAAAAACATCATGAATGTTTTATATGTAGGAAAAGATGGCTCAGGATTTCATATATCAATTAAGGATGCGATGTCCTTAAATATGGATGAAACCGGAAAGGTTATTATCAATGGTGCGCAGGGTATCACTGGAACACCAAATGATTCGACCTTTACAATTGGTATTATTATTTTACTGATTACACTTTTTATTGTACTTAATTTTGTTAATTCCCGTTCGGGCCGTGCGGTTATGGCAATTCGAGATAATCGTATAGCAGCAGAATCGATTGGAATTAATATTTCAAAATATAAGATGATGGCATTTGCAATATCGGCCTCTCTTGCTGGTGCAGCTGGTGCGTTATACGCACATAATCTTGCTACGTTAACAGCATTACCAAAGAACTTTGGATACAATATGTCCATTATGATTTTAGTATACGTTGTACTTGGTGGAATCGGTAATATCAGAGGCTCCATGATAGCGGCAGTTATTTTAACTGTGCTTCCTGAATTACTGCGTGGATTCAGTGATTATAGAATGTTAATTTATTCTATCGTATTAATTGTTATGATGCTCTTTAACTGGAGTCCAAAAGCAAGAGAATTAAGAGAGAAATATTCACTGAAGAAATTATTTGCAAAAAAGAATACCGGAAGGGAGGATGCATAATATGGCTTTACTAGATGTTACGAATTTGGGCATTTCCTTTGGCGGTTTGCGTGCAGTTGATTCATTTGACATTCATATTGAAAAGGGACAGCTTTATGGTTTGATTGGTCCTAATGGAGCGGGTAAGACGACGATTTTCAATATGCTTACAGGTGTTTATAAGCCTAGTGATGGAAAAATCATGTTGGATGACAAAAATATTACAGGAGAAAAGACAATTCAGATTAACCATTCCGGAATTGCCAGAACCTTCCAGAATATTCGTCTGTTTAAAGAATTAACAGTACTTGATAATGTAAAAGCAGGATTACATGAGCAATACAAATATTCCACAATAGCCGGAATTTTCCGAATGCCATCCTATTTTAAGATGGAAAAAGCTATGAATAATCGTGCTATGGAATTATTAGAGGTCTTTGGTCTGGATAAAGAAAGTAATTATCTTGCCGCTAACCTGCCATATGGTAAACAGAGAAAATTGGAAATCGCACGTGCACTTGCAACGAATCCTAAGCTTCTTTTGTTGGATGAGCCGGCAGCCGGCATGAATCCAAACGAGACGAAGGAACTGATGGATACGATTCAGTTAATACGTGATAAATTTGATATGACAATTTTGTTGATTGAACATGATATGAAATTAGTAGCTGGTATTTGTGAAGAACTGACTGTTCTCAATTTTGGACAGGTACTTGCACAGGGGAAGACAAGTGATGTATTAAATGATCCACAGGTTATTAAAGCATACCTTGGCGAATAAATCTGTCGGAATTGGAGGAAGAAGATATGGCAATGCTTGAAGTAAAAGATCTGGAAGTAAACTATGGTGTCATTAAAGCCATAAAAGGTGTTTCCTTTGAAGTAAATGAGGGCGAAGTTATTGCTTTAATCGGAGCAAATGGCGCCGGTAAAACGACAATTCTGCATACAGTAAGCGGGTTGTTAAATAAGACTGCCGGAACTGTTTTTTTTGAAGGTAAGGATATAACAAAAGAGCCTGCACATAAGATTGTATCTCTTGGAATGGCACATGTACCGGAAGGAAGACGTGTTTTTTCACAACTTACGGTATTAGAAAATTTAAATATGGGTGCATATACGAGAAAAGATAAAAAAGAACTGGAAGACACACTTCAAATGGTGTATGAAAGATTTCCACGTTTAAAAGAAAGAAAAAATCAGACAGCAGGAACACTTTCCGGTGGTGAACAGCAGATGTTAGCAATGGGTCGTGCATTGATGTCTCATCCTAAGTTAATTTTAATGGATGAACCTTCTATGGGACTTTCACCTATTTTAGTAGAAGAGATTTTTAAAATTATTCGTGATATTTCAGCTGGTGGTACAACAGTATTATTGGTAGAACAGAATGCAAAAAAAGCACTTTCCATTGCAGACCGTGCTTATGTTTTAGAGACAGGTAATATTACTCTTTCTGGAGATGCCAAAGAATTGATGAATGATGAATCAGTTAAGAAAGCATATCTCGGCGAATAAAAAGTAAATCAAACGTTTGTGAATAAATCACAGATTGGAGAATGACTATGGGAAAAATGGTTATTACAATAGCGAGAAGCTACGGAAGTGGCGGAAGAACAATGGGTAAAATGCTTGCAGAAGAGCTTGGCCTTAAATATTATGACAGAGAACTCTTACGTCTTGCATCCGATAAAAGTGGAATTAATGAAGAATTATTTGGAAAAGTTGATGAAAAGGTGAAGACCTCTTCTTTGTTTAAAATTGCTAAAAAGGCATATAATGGAGAACCAATCTCTCCTGACAGCGACGATTTTGTATCCAATGATAATTTATTCCGTTTTCAGGCTAAAGTGATTAAAGAGTTAGCAGAGGAAGAAGACTGTGTGATTATTGGTAGATGTGCAGATCATGTACTTAAAGACAATCCAAATGTGATTCGTCTGTATTGCTATGCACCACTTGAAGACTGTATCGAAAGAGAAAGAAAACTCTCTGGTATTTCCGAACGTGAAATCATCAAAAAGATACAGAATATTGATAAACATCGTGCAGATTATTACAAATACTATACAGGAAATGAATGGAATGATGCGAGAAATTACGATCTCTGCTTAAATACATCTTCCATGAGCTACGAGGAATTAATCAAAGTTGTCAAGGCATACATTACTGTATTCCAAAAAGAAAGTCAGGAGAAATAAAATGTTAGTACAAACTTATGTTGATATGTTATCACAGAAATCCGTTATTCGTACCTTATCTGAATTTGCGACAGCCAGAGGAAAAGAAATCGGATACGAAAATGTTTTTGATTATACACTTGGTAATCCGTCAGTGCCTGTTCCACAGCAGGTAAACGATACCATGATAAAATTATTACAGACTAAAAGTTCAATGGAATTACATGGTTACAGCCAGAGTCTTGGTATTCCCTCTGTTAGGGAAAAGGTAGCAGCTTCCCTTAATAAGAGATTTGGGATGAACTACACTGCCAATCACATTTTTATGGCAAGTGGTGCAGCAGGGGCACTGTCCCATGCATTCAGACTGGTAACACAGGCTGGAGATGAGATCATTACATTTGCTCCTTTTTTCCCGGAATATAATCCATATGTCAATTTGACCGGAGCAACTTTAAAAGTAGTGCCGGCTAATACGAATAATTTCCAGATTAATTTTGAAGCCTTTGAATCTATGATTAGTGAAAAAACAATGGCTGTTTTAATCAATACTCCAAATAATCCATCGGGAATCGTATACTCTACAGAGACAATCAAACAACTTGCATCTATGTTAAAAGAAAAATCAGAAAAATATGGTCATATTATTTACCTGATTTCTGATGAACCATACAGAGAGATTATTTTTAAAGGAGTGGACTCTCCTTATATCTCCAAATTTTATGATAATACGATATCTTGTTATTCCTATTCAAAATCATTATCACTACCGGGAGAACGTATTGGCTATGTAGCCATTAATCCTGCCTGTGAGGATGCTGAGAAAATGATTGTAATGTGTGGACAGATTTCAAGAGGAATCGGTCATAACTGTCCAGCATCTTTGATTCAGCTTGCAGTTGCAGAAAATCTTGATATTACTTCTGATATTTCTGTATATGAAACAAACATGAATCTTATATATGATGAATTAGTGAATCTTGGATTTTCCTGTGTCAAACCGGGCGGAACTTTCTATATTTTCCCGAAGGCATTGGAAGAAGATGCAAAAGCATTCTGCGAAAAAGCATTAAAATATGATTTTATTGTCGTTCCGGCAGATACCTTTGGATGCCCAGGATATTTTAGAATGTCATATTGTATCGAAACAGAGAAAGTGGAACGTTCACTGGAGGCACTCCGTAAATTTGTTAAGGAGAATTATTAAATGATGAATAATGCTTCACTTGTTTTAGAAGGTGGAGGAATGAGGGGCGTCTACACAGCAGGCGTCCTTGATTTCTTTTTAGAAAAAAATATTTCGTTTTCAAGCTGCTATGGGGTATCAGCAGGCGTATGCACCTTGAGCAGTTTTTTGGCAGGTCAGAAAAAACGCGCATTCAATGTTATGACGAATTATTTGGATGATAAACGTTATATGGGTATATATAGTCTTCTCACAACGGGAGATTTATTTAATGCGGCAACAAGTTACACACTGGTGCCGGAGTATTTAGATCCGGTTGATTATGAAACGTTTTCTAATTACAAAGGAAAAGCCTTTGCGGTTATGACCAACATGATAACCGGAGAAGCGGAATATTATCAATTAAAGGATTTGCGAAAGGATTTAATAGCAGTCAGAGCATCTTCATCGCTTCCACTTGTTTCGCGTCCGGTTTATATCAACCATATTCCGTATCTGGATGGAGGAATATCCGATGGCATTCCAATTACGCGTTCCATCGAGGATGGCAATCAAAAAAATGTTGTTATTATGACAAAAGATAAAGACTATATAAGAAAGCCAACAGGAATGCTTGGACTTTATAAATGCCGTTATGCACTTTATCCTAATATAACAAGGCAGATGGAGACCAGACATACCCGTTATAATATGACATTAGAGGATTTAAAGAACTATCAGGATTCAGGGCAGGCATTTATTATACGTCCCTCTAAGAAACTCAAAATCTCCAGAACAGAAAAAAATGCGGATAAATTAAAAGAATTATATCAGCTTGGCTGGCAGGATGCAGAGGATTGTTATATAGATTTGATGAAATATCTGAAAGAAGCATAAGGAAGGTTAAAAGACATGATAGAAATTTTAAAAGCAGTTTTATTTGGTATTATTCAGGGAATTACAGAATGGCTTCCTATAAGCAGTACAGGGCATATGATTTTGTTAAATGAGTTTGTAACACTTAATGTTTCTCCTGAATTTTGGGAAATGTTTAAAGTAGTGATTCAGTTTGGTTCTATTTTGGCCGTTATTGTTTTGTACTGGAAAAAGATATTCCCATTTCAGTTCAAAGAAAAACCATTTATTAAAAAAGACATTTTTGTAATGTGGTTTAAGATACTTGTGGGTTGTATTCCGGGAATCATTCTGATTGTACTTGGACTGGATGAAAAATGTGATGAATTATTCCAGAATTACGTAGTAGTTGCAAATATGCTGATTTTGTTTGGTGTTTTATTTATTATTATAGAGAATATGAATAAAGGTAAGAATGCCAGAATAAATTCATTATCGGAAGTGACATACAAAGCAGCATTTATTATTGGCGTATTCCAGTTAATTGCAGCTGTATTCCCAGGAACTTCGAGATCCGGGGCAACCATCATTGGTGCACTTTTAATTGGAATATCCAGAACCGTTGCAGCTGAATTCACCTTTTTCCTTGCTATTCCTACTATGCTTGGTGCAAGCCTGCTTAAACTTGTTAAATTTGGTTTTTCCTTTACCGGCATGGAAGTAGCAATATTATTGACAGGAATGGTAGTTGCGTTTGTGGTATCAATTGTTGTAATTCGATTCTTAATGAGTTATATTCAGAAACATGATTTCAAAGTTTTTGGATGGTACAGAATCGTTTTGGGAGCAATTGTGCTTGTTTATTTTATGATTTTTGCATAAATAATGCGTAAAATCGAGGAGGACTTTAGTTAGATAAAGCATTGACAGAACGAAATTTGTACGGTACACTTTGTTCAACAGGTTAATTAGGGCTTCATGTTCTTACAAGTGAAGGAGGGAGAATATTATGAGTACAGTAAAAAATGTAACAGCAGCAAAAAAACCGGCAGTATCTGCAAAAGCGGCATCCATAGAAAAGACAGTTGAGAAAAAAGAAGAGGCAGTAAAGAAAGAAGTAAAAAAAGAAGTAAAAAAAGAGGTAGAGGCAGTAAAGCCAGCAGTGAAAAAAGCGGTAAAGAAGACTACTGAAAAGGCGGCAACAGCAAAGAAAACAGTCGCAAAAGCAGCAACTAAGAAATCTTTCAAGATTTCAATTCAGTACGCTGAAAAAGATTACTCCATAGCAGACCTTGAGAAAATTGCAACTGATGTGTGGGTATATGATTGCGGTAAGAAAGCCGCTGACTTAAAAGACATTGAACTCTATGTAAAACCGGAAGAAAACAAAGTATACTATGTTTTCAATGGCACTGTAGCAGGTAATTTCGATATTTAAGTACATATATTTAGCAAAAAACACAAGACTGTAGTAAATTCATTAAGTTGATTTTACCGCAGTCTTTTTTTATATATTTTTAATAAATTAAATCCTATAAATTTGTTGACAATAGATATGGATAGTGTTATTTTATGTTCATGAGGTGTTAGCACTCCCGAGAGTTGAGTGCTAACAACGTGAAAAGAGAGGTGAGGGGATGCAGCTCGACGAACGTAAAATGAAGATTTTGCAGGCGATTATCCGTAACTATCTGGAAACGGGTGAACCGGTCGGAAGCAGGACAATTTCAAAATATACTGATTTGAATTTAAGCTCAGCCACCATTCGTAATGAAATGGCAGACCTGGAAGAATTGGGATATATTTTTCAACCTCATACCTCATCAGGAAGAATCCCATCCGATGCTGGGTATCGTTTATATGTAGATACTATGATGGAAGAAAAGCAAAGAGAAGTAGATGAATTAAAAGAAAATCTTTTAGAAAAAGAAGACAGACTGGATCATTTATTAAAGCAGACAGCAAAATTATTAGCAACCAATACCAATTATGCAACAATGGTATCGGCTCCTGTCATTCACAGGAATAAACTTAAATTCATTCAGCTTTCCAAGGTAAATGTAGAACAGCTATTGGCAGTTATTGTAGTAGAAGGCAATGTAATCAAAAATACAATCATGAATCTTAATGAAGAGATTACAGATGAAACACTACTTAAGTTAAACATTTTGCTGAATACTCATTTAAATGGATTATCAATAGAAGAAATTAATCTTGGAATGATTACCTCTTTAAAAACACAGGCAGGTATTCACAGTGAAATAATCATCGAAGTGGTTGATGCGGTTGCAGAAGCCATACATGAAGAAGAGGATTTGGAAATCTATACAAGCGGGACAAAAAATATTTTTAAATATCCTGAACTTTCCAGTCATGAAAACGCAAGCGAACTGATTAACACTTTTGAAGAAAAACAAGTATTAAATGAATTGGTTCAGGAGACACTTGCAGATGAAAATAATACCGGTATTCAGGTTTATATAGGAAATGAATCTCCAATTCAGTCCATGAAGGATTGCAGCATTGTTACAGCAACTTATGAAATCGGAGATGGAATGAAAGGCACAATTGGTATTATTGGACCAAAGAGAATGGATTACGATAAGGTCGTAGATAATTTAAAAAACGTTATGCATCAGTTAGATTCATTGTACAAAAAAGAAACATAAACAGAAAGGATGACGGCTGTGTCAGATAAAGAAAAAGAACAGGAGATTCTGGAAGAAGTGTTAGAGGAATTAGAAGAGAACCAGGAAAAAGAAAACACTTCACCGGAAGAAACCGAGGAATCAAATGAAGAACCTGTAGATGCAACAAAACAGGAAGAAAAACCAAAAAAGAAAAAAAGAGCAGACAAAAAACAGGATGCACTGGAAGAAAAGGTAACAGAACTTGAAGATAAAGTAAAACGACAGATGGCAGAATTTGAAAACTTCAGGAAACGTACCGAAAAGGAAAAAGCAACCATGTTTGAAATGGGGGCTAAAACAGTAATAGAAAAGATACTTCCGGTTGTAGATAATTTTGAAAGAGGTCTTGCAACCATACCGGAAGAAGATCAGGGTTCACCATTTGCAGAGGGAATGAATATGATTTATAAGCAAATGATGACAGAACTCGAAAACCTTGGTGTTAAGCCAATTGAAGCAGTTGGAAAAGAATTTAACCCTGAATTTCACAATGCAGTGATGCAGGTTGAAAGTGACGAGTTTGAAGAAGGCGTCGTAGCACAGGAATTACAAAAAGGTTATATGTATCGCGAGTCCGTTGTGAGACATAGTATGGTAGCTGTTTCACAATAGTAAATAGAAAACAAAGACAAAAAACAGGAGGAAATAGATATGAGTAAAATTATTGGTATTGACTTAGG